>JBGQHJ010000003.1:0-78670 GCA_041497895.1 Methylomirabilia bacterium | reverse complement strand
GCTCGCGGCTCTCGCGCATGCTGCCCGACTGGCTGTTCCGCTCGCTCGCGGTGAGCCGCGTGCTCCTGAGCCACGCCGCACTCGATCGTGACGTGGTCGCCGGCGCGCTCTTCACCTCGCGGCTCGAGGCCGGCGAGACGGACCGCGCGCTGGAGCTGGCGCGGGCCCGTGGCTGGGTGCGGGCCGGCGCGGACTACTGCGTCGGGGCCCACGGCGACACGGCCGAGACGCGCGCGCTGGTCGGGATGCTGGCCGCGCCCGAGCAGACCGACTGCCTCCTGCCCCTCGGCCGCAGCCTGACCGACGGCGGCCTGGTGCGTCTCTCGCAGCTCGTGCTGCTGGACCGGAGCCGTCACTCGGCCGACCCGAAGGTGCGCCGCGAGGCCCTGGCCTTCCTGCGCGAGCGCCTGCCCGGCCGCGACGTGCCCAAGGTCGCGGAGTCGCTGAACATCGCGGCCTATAATCTCCAGCACCGCTTCGGCGATCCGGGCGACGCGGCGGCCGTCTACCAGCGGGCCATCGCGGCCGACCCGGAGTTCTCGTGGCCTCCCGCCAACCTCGGCCGCCTCTACATGGATATGGACGAGCCCGAGCTGGGCCTCGAGTGGCTGCAGACCGCGGTCCGGCTCGATCCCAATCACTTCCGCGCGTGGGTGAACCTGGGCCTGGCCCTCTACTCGCTGCGGCGCTACGACGAGGCGGTGCCCGCCTACCGGGCCGCGCTCGGCATCAATCCGAACGACGCGTTCGTCCACGCGTACCTCGGCCGCAGCCTGCTGAGCCTGGGCCACGACGGCGAGGGGGTTCGCGAGCTGCAGACCGCCGTGCGCCTCGATCCGAGCCTCACCGAGGAGCGGGACCTCCTCGGCCGGCGCGTGGCCGCCGACCCGAGCGCCTTCCAACCGGACTGACGCCGCGGTATGGTGGGGCGCCCATGCGCCCCGATTCCGCGGCCGCCCTCCGCCTCCCGGCGTACCGCGCCCTCGCCGTCACCGTCGTCACCCTCGCGCTGGCCTACGGGGTCTGGTACGCCTACAGCCTCTTCCTCGTGGCCCTGCTCCGGGAGTTCGGCTGGAGCCGCTCGGTCCTCGCGGGCGCGTTCTCGGTCTTCACCCTGGTGAGTGGCGGGGCGGGCCCGGTGCTGGGTGCGCTCGCGGATCGGTTCGGCCCGCGCCGGCTGATCCTGATCGGCGGCGTGCTGCTCGCGGCGTCGCTGTGGGCCGACAGCCTCGTCACCCGTGCCTGGCACCTCTACCTGGCCTTCGGTCTCCTCACCGCGGTCGGCGTCGCCACCGCCGGCTGGACGCCCGCGGTGGTGATGGTGCAGCGGCAATGGAGCGCCCGCCTCGGGCTGGCCCTCGGCATCGCGGGCTCGGGCGTGGGCCTCGGCATCTTCCTGGTCGTGCCGCTGTGCCAGGCGCTCATCGAGGCGTTCGGGTGGCGCTGGGCCTTCCGGGGGCTCGGCGTGCTCGCCCTCCTCTGGATCGTGCCCGCCACCGCTCTCTTCGTTCACGACGTGCCGCCGGCGCCCCGGCCGCCCGCGCCCCCGCCGGGGAACACTCTCGAGGCAGTCGGCCACTCGCTCGAGCGCGCGCTCGCCAGCCCCTCATTCCGGCTCATCGGTCTCGCGGTCTTCCTCGGCAGCATCTGCAGCCAGACCCTCCACGTGCACCAGGCGGCGTTCCTCGTCGACCACGGCCTCCCCGCGATGACCGCGGCCTCGGTGATCAGCGTGGTCGGCGCGGCCAGCATCCTGGGCAAGACCGGCGGCGGGTTCGTCTCGGATCTCTTCCCGCGCGAGGCGGTCTACGCCCTCGGCATGGTCGGGATGATCGGCGGGGTCGGCGTGCTGTGGATGGTCGCGGCGGCGCCGTCCGCCTGGCTCGCGATGGGCTACGGGGTGCTGTTCGGGATCGGCTACTCGGTCACCGCCTTCGTGGTGCCGGCCATGATGAGCGATCGATTCCGGGGGCCGCACTTCGGCGCGATCTTCGGGGCGACCCAGGTGGCGAGCGCGCTCGGCAGCGCCCTGGGCGCGTGGCTGGCCGGGCGGATCTTCGACGCGACGGGGAGCTACGCGATCGCGTTCTCGATCGCGGCCGGGGCGGCGGCGGTGGCCGCACTGTCGGTGTGGGCCAGCCGCGTCCCGCAGCCGCGGAGCGGCTAGGGGCTCTCGCCGCGCACCGGCGCCGGAGCGTCCGCCCCGCCGGCCGGCGGCCGGAGGAGGTGGGAGCGCTCTCGCGCGATCGCGGGCCGGGCGGGCGGCGGCACGTCGCGGCTCACGCGGGCTGGCGCGGGGATCTCGGTCGAGTGCACGTGCATCGGGACCGGGATGTATTCTTCTCGCGGCGCGGAGCGCGACACGGGACGCGGCGGAGCCACCGCGGGCGCGGATTCGGCGGCGGCGACCGGGAGGGGATCGGGAGCGCGGGAGGGATCGAGCAGGTGCGAGAGATACGGGACCGACGCGAGGGAGACGATGCCGACCGAGGCCAGGACCAGGGAGGCCCGCACCCACCCGGCGGCGAGCCAGCCCCGCGAGAGGAAGCCGGGCTCCTCCTCCGCGTCGTCGTCGACGCCCGCGAGCCAGCGCAGGTCGTCCTGCAGCATGGCCACCCCAGCGCGCAGCTCGGCCGCTTCGGCCTCGAGGCGCGCGAGCCTCGCCGATACGTCGGCGGATTCTGCCGCGTGAGGTGGCGGGACCGCGCGAATCCTGCGCTCCGGTGAGCTCATGGCACCTTCGTATCGAGCAAGAGCTACGCCAGCCTCCGATGGCTGAAAAGTCCGCCGGTTACGGCGATCGTCGGTCGCTCGTCGCGTCCCGACGACGTCACCCCGGTGTCGGGCCGTGATGGTCCCCGACCCCGACATCCTGGCGCTGGACTTCGACGGCGTCTGCTGCGACGGCATGCGCGAGTACTTCGAGACGAGCCGGCGCACCCACGCCCACGTGTGGGCCGCGGAGCCGATGCCGGCCGGCGACCACCTCGCCGCGTTCGCGGCGCTGCGCCCGGTGATCCACAGCGGCTGGGAGATGCCGGTGCTCCTGCGCGCGATCGCGCGCGGCCGGACGCGGGCCGAGATCCTGGGCGGCTGGGATCTGGTGCGCGAGCAGGTCGTCGCGGACGGGCCTGGCCCCGGTTCCGCGCTGATCGAGCTGATCGGGCACATCTTGGACCGGGTGCGACGCGAGTGGATCACCCGGGACGCGGCCGGCTGGCTCGACCTGCACGCGCCCTATGGGACGCTCGATGACCTGCGGCGGCTCGTCGCGGAGCCGGCGCGCGCGGTGCTCGTCACCACCAAGGAGGGCGAGTTCGCGCGCCTCATCCTCGACCGGTGGGACGTGCGGCTCGCGGACGTGCAGGGCAAGGAGACCGGCGAGCACAAGTGCCTGAACCTGCGCGGGCTCATCGACGCGTGGGGCGCGGCCCACGGGCGGCGGCCGCGCCTGGCGTTCGTCGAGGACCGGCTCGAGACGCTCCAGCACGTGACGACCCATCCCGACCTCGGCGACGTGGCCCTGTTCCTGGCCGCGTGGGGCTACAACACCGAGGCCGCGCGGGCCACCGCGGCCGCCGACCCGCGGATCCGGCTCCTCACCCTCGAGCAGTTCCGGCGCGGCACCGCCGCCTGGCCGTAACCCTCGTCCCGATGCGCCTTGTCCGCGCCGGCCGGGTGTGGCATCGTCTCTCGCCATGAAGATCGCACGCATCGAGGCGCTTCACTGTGACGGCGGCTGGCGGCCCTGGACCTTCGTCCGTGTCGAGACCGACGACGGGCTCGTGGGCTGGGGCGAATGCAGCGACAACCGGAGCCCGCACGGCATCGCGGGCGCGGTGCGCGACCTGACCCCGCTGCTCGTCGGCCAGGACCCGCGGCCGGTCGAACGGCTGTACTGGGACATGCTCCGCGCCACCCGGCAGAATCTGGGCGGGGTGACCCACAAGGCAATGGCCGGCATCGAGCTGGCGCTGTGGGACATCAAGGCCAAGGCGCTCGGCGTGCCGGTCTACGAGCTCTTCGGCGGGCCGCTGCGCGACCGCATGCGCCTCTACTGGTCGCACTGCGGGACGACCAGGGCGCGCATGGGCCACGTGCTGGGCACGCCGCCGCTCCGCAGCTACGACGACATCGCGGCGCTCGGCCGCGAGGTGGTGGCGCGCGGGTTCACCGCGCTCAAGACCAACATGGTGATCCCGGGCGACCCGGCCACCGTGTACTTTCCCGGGTTCGGCAGCGGCATCAACACCACCGACGGCGCGCCCACCGTGGAGATCCTGGACGCGATCGAGCGGCTCATCGGCACCTTCCGCGACGCGGTGGGCCCGAAGGTCGGCCTCTGCCTCGACCTGAACTACAACTTCCGCACCGAGGGCGTGCTGCGCATCGCCAAGCTGCTCGAGAAGTTCGACATGCAGTGGGTGGAGTACGACAACTGGGACCCGCAGGCGCTGCTGCAGATCAAGCAGTCGACGTCCACCCGTCTCGCCTCGCTCGAGAGCCTGGTGACGACGCGCCAGTACCGGCCGTTCCTGGAGCTGCACGCGGTCGACGTGGCCATCATCGACGTGCCGTGGAACGGGTTCTCGCAGGCGGTGCAGATCGGGCACATGGCCGAGGCCTACGAGATCAACATCGCGCCCCACAATTACTACAGCCACCTGGCCGATCTCCACTCGCTCCACCTCTGCGCGGTGCTGCCCAACGTGCGCATCATGGAGATCGACATCGACGACGTGGCGTGGAAGGGCGAGCTGGTGACGAAGCCGCCGGTGGTGAAGGACGGCCACATCTTCCTGCCGGAGGGCCCGGGCTGGGGCGCCGACATCAACGAGGAGGTCCTGCGCGCGCACCCGTGGCCCGGGTCGGGCGCTAACGCCCGGAGCTTCTACGGCATGAGCCCGGAGCAGATGGGGGCGCGCCCGCCGGCCAGGTGACCCTCGGTTAGGTGACCGCGGGCTCGATCTTGCGGTGCAGCGCCTTCTCGGCCGCGCGCCAGAGGTACCAGGCCGCGATCGACCGATACGGGCTCCATCTGACGCCGTAACGCCGGAGCTGCTTGGGGGTGGGCTGCTTGCGCCGGCGGTAGGCGATCTTGAAGCCCTCGCGGACCCCGAAGTCGTCCACCGGTAGCACGTCGGGCCGGCCCAGCGTGAAGATCAGCAGCATCTCCACCGTCCACTGGCCGACCCCGTGCAGCTCGGTCAGCCGCTCGATCAGGATCTCGTCGGTGAGCGCGTGGCAGGCCCGCCGGGTGGGCACGCGGCCGTCGCGGGCCTTGCGGGCGATGTGCTTGATGGCGCGGATCTTCCCCCGCGAGAACCCGGCGCGCCGCATCTTCGCCGCGGGCATCGCCGCGACCGCGGCCGGCTTGGGGAAGCCCCGGCCCGGGAACAGCGCGATGAAGCGGCCCAGGATGGCCTCCGCGGCGCGGCCGTGGATCTGCTGGTGTGCGACGGCGCGGACCAGGGTCTCGAACGGCTGCTGGTTGCGGATCGCGAGGCCGCAGGGGCCGACGCGGCGGATGAGCGCGCGCATCGTCGGGTCCACCTTCGCGAGATGCCGCACCGCGGGCTTGCTCATCGACGCGTGACTGTAGCACAAGGGGATTGACTTCCCACGCCGGAGTGGCGACCATCCGGGGGCCATGTCGACCACGCCCGTGCGCTATCCCGATCCCGCCTTCCAGATCCTCGACGACAGCTTCGCCAAGTACCGCATCTTCAACGCGGCGGTGGAGCGCCTGGCCACCGGCTTCCGCTGGGCCGAGGGACCGGTGTGGTTCGGCGACGGACGCTACGTGCTCTGGAGCGACATCCCCAACAACCGGATGATGCGATGGGACGAGGAGAGCGGGGCGATCTCCGTCTTCCGCAAGCCGTCGAACCACTCGAACGGCAACACCCGCGACCGCCAGGGTCGGCTCGTCACCTGCGAGCACGACAGCCGGCGGGTGACCCGCACCGAGTACGACGGGACGGTCACGGTGCTGATGGACCGCTTCGAGAACAAGCGGCTCAACTCGCCGAACGACGTGGTCGTGAAGTCCGACGACAGCGTGTGGTTCACCGACCCGCCCTTCGGCATCCTCGGCAACTACGAGGGCCACGTGGCCCCGGTCGAGCTGCCCACCAACGTCTACCGCCTGGATCCCCGGACCGGCCAGGCCACCGTGGTCACCGGCGACGTCCCGCGGCCCAACGGCCTCTGCTTCTCGCCCGACGAGAGCCGGCTCTACGTGGTGGTGTCGGGGTCGATGCCGCGCGAGATCCGCGTCTTCGACGTGGTGGCGGGCGGCACCGCGCTCGCCAACGGCCGCGTCTTCATCAACGCGGGGGCGGGCATCCCGGACGGCATGCGCTGCGACACCGACGGCAACCTCTGGTGCGGCTGGGGCGGGGGCGAGGGGCTCGACGGTGTCGCAATCTACAACCCGGACGGCCGGGTGATCGGCCGGATCCTGCTCCCCGAGCGCTGCGCCAACCTCTGCTTCGGGGGCCTGCGGCGCAACCGGCTCTTCCTCGCCGCGAGCCAATCGCTCTACTCGATCTTCGTCAACACCCAGGGCGTGGTCGGCGGCTGATCGGCCGCCGATGGCGCTGCCCACCGGGCTCCGCGCGTTCCGCCATGCCGATTTTCGGCGGTTCTTCGCCGCGCAGCTGGTGGCCCAGATCGGCTCCTGGATGCAGACGGTGGCCCAGTCGTGGCTCGTGCTGCAGCTCACCGACTCGCCGCTCAAGCTGGGTCTGATCGGCACGCTCCAGTTCGGGCCGATTCTGCTCTTCTCGATCGTGTCGGGCGCCCTCGCCGATCGCCTGCCCAAGAAGCGGCTCCTCATCGTCACCCAGTCGGTGCTGGGCGGCCAGGCCCTGCTGCTGGGCGCCCTCGTCTACGCGGGGCACGTGGAGTACTGGCACGTGGCGGTGCTCGCCACCGGGGTGGGGTTGGCCAACGTGCTCGACAGTCCCGCCCGCCAGTCGCTGGTCGCGGAGATGGTCGGCCGCTCGGACGTGAGCAGCGCGATCTCGCTCAACTCGGCGTGTTTCAACAGCGCGCGCATCGTCGGGCCGAGTATCGGCGGCCTGGTCATCGCCCGCTACGGGATCGCCCCCGCCTTCGTGGCCAACAGCGTGGGCTTCGTGATCGCGATCGCGATGATGGCCAGCCTGCGGACGCGCGGGCTCCCCCAGCCGGGCTCGGGCGCGGGCGTGGGTCAGGAGATCCTGACCGGGCTCCGCTACGTGTGGCGCAAGCCGGAGATGATGCTGTCGCTCGGTCTCTGCTTCATGGTGAGCTTCTGCGTCTTCAACTTCACGGTCTACGTGCCGCTCGTGGTCCGGACCGTGCTGGGCCTCGGCGCGGAGGGATTCGGGTTCCTGATGGCCTCGCTCGGGGTCGGGGCGGTCTCGGGCGCGCTCTCGCTCGGGATGGCGGGGCCACGGCCGCCGCGTCCGCTGATGTTCACGGCCGCCGCGCTCGCCTGCGGCGGGCTGCTCGGGCTCTCGACGGCTCGCTCGTTCTGGCCCGCGATCGCGATGCTGTTCCTCACCGGCTTCTTCGGGGTCATCGCGGTGGTCGGCTGCAACACCATCATGCAGCTCGCCTCGACCGACGCGCTGCGGGGCCGGGTGATGAGCATCTACACGCTGGTGTGGGGCGGGGTCTTCCCGATCGGCGCGTTCCTGGTCGGCGCGATGTCCGAGCGCTGGGGCGTGCAGCGCGCGCTCGCCACCAACGGCACGATCGGGCTTGGCGGGGTGGCCCTGCTGCTGGGCTGGTGGCGGCTGCGGGCGCGCTGACCGGGTCCACGGGACGGAGGGAGGGTGGGATGGCGACGCGGCCGAGAGTGCGGGTGGGCATCGTGGGCGCGGGCTTCGTGGCCCACATCCACGGCGAGTCGTACCGTCACGTGCGCGGGGTGGACGTCGAGCTCGCGTGCGTCACCGCCACGCGGCCCGAGCGGGCGCAGGCCTACGCGCGGCAGTTCGGGGTGGCGCGCGTGGTGGCCGACTTCCGCGCGGTGCTCGCAGATCCCGGCGTGGACCTGGTCGATCTCTGCGTGCCGCCGCACCACCACGCCCCGATGGCGATCGAGGCCGCGCGGGCGGGCAAGCACGTGATCGTGGAGAAGCCGCTCACCGGTTTCTTCGGGCCGCCGAGCACGCCGCGGGAGGAGATGCTGCGCTCGGCGCTCGCCGCCGCCGACCAGGTGCTGGCCGCGGTCGCCGCCGCGGGTGTTCGGCTCTGCTACGCCGAGAACTGGGTGTACGCGCCGCCCATCCAGAAGGCGCGGCGGCTGCTCGCGGCCTCCGGGGGTCCCATCTTGCGGATGATCGGCGAGGAGAGTCACTCCGGCACGCACGCGCCGGTCAACAAGCACTGGGTGACCGGGGGCGGCGGCTCGCTGATCGGCAAGGCCTGCCATCCCCTCGGCGGCGCGCTCTACCTGAAGGCCGACGAGGGTCGGCGGCTGCGGGGCGCGCCGGTGCGGCCGGTCTCGGTGATGGCCGAGGTCGCCCAGCTCACCGAGACCGCGACGTTCCGGGCCTCCGCGCCGCGCTACCTCAACATCGTCGAGGGGGCCGACGTGGAGGACTGGGGGAGCATGCTGATCACCTTCGACGACGGCACGGTGGCCCAGATCTCGGCCGCCGACACCGTGCTTGGCGGCATCCGCAACTCGATGGCGATCTACGGGGCCAAGGCGGTGGTGCTCTGCAACATCAACCCCAACGACGTGGTGCAGGCCTACGCGCCCGACGCGTCCGTGTTCGGCGACGAGTACATCGTGGAGAAGATCGAGACCAAGGCCGGCTGGACCGCACCCCAGCCCGACGAGGAGTGGACCACCGGCTACCCCCAGGAGATGCAGGACTTCGTGGAGTGCGTGGCCCTCGGCCGCGAGCCCCTCTCCAACGGCCCGCTCGCCCGCGACGTCACCGCGGTCATCTACGGCGCCTACCTCTCCGCCCACACCGGCCGCCGCATAGATCTGCGCCCGTTTCTCTGATGGGAAGGGGTCAGGTCTTACATTCCGACATTTTCTCGTACGGCGGCGACTCGCCGGCCCGCGGAAAAATGTCGGAATGTAAGACCTGACCCCGAGCTAGTCGCGGGCGGAGCGGGCGGCGAATTCCAGGGCGATGCGCTGGACGGCGCGGCCGGCATTGCCCACGGTGAGGCCGGCGAAGAGCAGGAAGGAGCGCGCGGTCACGTCGTAGGTCTGGCTCACGTCGAAAGCGGGGGTGTCGGAGCGCTCCGGCTGATTGGTGTCGAGCATGCAGAGCCAGCGCGAGCCGCCGACGAGCGCGGGCAGCGTGAACTTCACCACGTCGTGGTACGCGTTCATGACCAGGAGCAGGCTCGCGTCGCCCGCCTGCCGCTTGATCCCGCTCTCCTGCCCGCGCCCGTCGAGCAGCATCCCGAAGCAGCGCATGTGCGGATCCTGCCACTGGGGCTGCCCCATCTCGGAGCCGTCCGCGTTGATCCACGTGACGTCCTTGACGGCGAGCTCCTCGTTCCACTGGGCAGTGAGGAAGCGGCCGCGCCGGAGGATCGGGAAGGCGTGGCGCAGGAAGGTGAGCTTGCGCACGAACGCGGTGAGGGCCCTGCCGTCGTCGCCCCCATTGCTCGCAGTACCGGGCCACTCGAGCCAGCTCGTCTCGTTGTCCTGGCAGTAGGCATTGTTGTTGCCCCGCTGGGTGTGGCCGAACTCGTCGCCGGCCAGCAGCATCGGGGTGCCGCGGGCCAGGATCACGGTGGCGAGCAGGTTGCGCTTCTGCCGCTCGCGTACCGCGCGGATCGCGGGGTCGTCGGTCGGCCCTTCCACGCCGTGATTGAACGAGAGGTTGTTGGAGTTGCCGTCCCGGTTGTCCTCGCCGTTCGCCTCGTTGTGCTTGTCGTTGTAGGAGACGAGGTCGTTCAGGGTGAAGCCGTCGTGGGCGGTGACGAAGTTCACGCTCGCCCATGGCTTCCGCCCGCGCTCGTCGAAGAGATCCGCCGAGCCGGCGAGCCGCGAGGCGAGGTCGCCGACCTTGCCGTCGTCGCCCCGCCAGTAGGCGCGCACCGTGTCGCGGAAGCGGTCGTTCCACTCGGCCCAGCCGGGCGGGAAGGCCCCGACCTGGTAGCCGCCCGGGCCCAGGTCCCAGGGCTCGGCGATCAGCTTCACCTGGTTGAGCACCGGATCCTGCCGGCAGGAGTCGAGGAAGCCGCCGCCCTGGTCGAAGCCGTAGGGCTCGCGGCCCAGGATGGTGGCCAGGTCGAAGCGGAAGCCGTCGACGTGCATCTCGGTGACCCAGTAGCGCAGGCTGTCGGTCACCATCTGCAGCACGCGCGGATGGCTCAGGTTCACGGTGTTGCCGGTGCCGGCGTCGTTGATGTAGCGGCGCGGCTCCGGCAGCAGGCGATAGTACGACGCGTTGTCGATCCCCTTGAACGAGAGCGTCGGCCCGCGCTCGTTGCCCTCCGCGGTGTGGTTGTAGACCACGTCGAGGATGATCTCGAGCCCCGCGTCGTGCAGATGCGCCACCATCTGCTTGAACTCGGAGGCGTCGCCGTTGGCGAAGTAGCGGGGCTCGGGGGCGAAGAAGCCGATGGTGTTGTAGCCCCAGTAGTTGGTGAGCTTCTTGTCGAGCAGGTAGCCGTCGTCGACGAAGGCGTGGATCGGCAGCAGCTCGATCGCGGTCACGCCCAGGCTCTTGAGATGATCGAGCACGTCGCACCACGCGAGCCCCGCGTAGGTGCCCCGCAGCGCCTCCGGCACCAGCGGATGGCGCTTCGTCAGCCCCTTCACGTGGGCCTCGTAGATGACGGTGCGCTCCCACGCGGTGCCCGGCCGCCGGTCGCGCGTCCACGTGAAGGCGGGATCGATCACCCGGCACTTCGGCACGAACGGGGCGCTGTCCCGCTCGTCGAACGAGAGATCCTCGTCCGGGTGGCCGATCGTGTAGCCGAAGATCTCGGGCCGCCACGCGAGCTTGCCCAGGTGACCCTTCGCGTAGGGATCGAGGAGGAGCTTGTTCGGGTTGAAGCGGTGGCCGGCGGCGGGCTCGTAGGGCCCGTGCACCCGGTACCCGTAGACCGCCCCCGCCGGCAGGTCGCGCAGGTAGCCGTGCCAGACCTCGTCGGTGTACTCGGGCAGCTCGATGCGCTCGAGCTCGCGCGCGCCGGTGGCGTCGAAGAGGCAGAGCTCGACCTTGGTCGCGTGCGCGGAGAACAGCGCGAAGTTGACGCCGAGCCCGTCCCACGTTGCGCCGAGCGGGTTCGGCAGGCCTTCGCGGATCCGGGTCTTCGAGTCGACCATGCGTCGAGGATCGCCTCCGAGCAAGTTCCATTCCGCGCGCCCGCGCCACGTAGGACAGGAGGACCGGCGGCGCGGCGCCGGCGGGCGCGTCGGACTTACCGGGTCGAGACTACCGGGGCACGAGCCCCGCGTCCACGAGGTATCGGCGGACCCCCGGGTGCAGCAGCTCCGGACGCGTGACCGCGGCCACCGTGTTGGCGGCGGTGGTCTCGCGCGCCTGCGCCAGGCGCGCGCCCAGCGCGGCCTCGCCCCGGTGGAGCGCACGGGCGAGGCGGTACGCCACGTCGTCGGCCAGGGTCGGCCGCGCCATGATGAAGCTCCACGAGCCCACCGAATGCAGCTCGGCGGTCTGGCCCGGGTAGGAGCCGGCCGGCACCAGCATCAACTTGAGGAACGGATGCTTGCGCTGGATCCGCTGGATCCCGTCGAGGTCCGGCACCAGGAACCGCGCCCCCGCCGGGCCCCGCGCCACCGCGGTGAAGCCCGGCCAGCCGATGCCCCCGCCCCACAGCGCGGCCGCCCGCCCGTCCATCACCATGGCGGGCCCGTCGCCCGCCGCGTCGAGGAGCACCGCCTGGAAGTCGTGGTCGCGGTCGAGCCCGAGGCCGTCCAGCACGTAGCGCGCGAGGATGATCAGCCCCGAGCCGCGCGCCCCGAAGGCGACCGGACGTCCCTTGAGGGCCTCGATCGACCGGTAGGGCGAGTCGGCCCGCACCACGAACATGCCGGGCGTGGAGTACATCGCGGCGAGGACGCGCAGGTCCGCGGGGGCGCGGTCGATGCCGGCCAACGCCTCGTGGGCCACCTCGCCCTGCACCAGGGCCAGGTCGAGCGAGTCCGCCTCGAGCAGGGGCACGTTCTCGCTGGAGCCCTTGGTGTTGCGCGGGCGCACCTCGAGCGTCGGGTCCGTCTCGTTGATGGTGTCGGCCACCGCCTGGCCGTAGACCGGGAAGCCTCCTCCGGGGGTGGCGGTGCCGAGGGTCACCGTGGTGCGGCCCGCGGACGGCGTGCTCTCGCTCACGGCGCGTACGGTAGCACAGGTGCCCGGCCGCGGGCGTCGCGCCGGCTCCCTGCGCGCCCGCCCGATCTGTTCTAGAATGGGCTCCCGATGGAGATCACCGGCAAGGACGGCTATCGGCACATTCTCGCGAGCTCGGTGGTCTTCGAGTCGCTGCCGACCGCCGCGCTCGACCACATCACCACCCGGGGGCTCCTGGTGGAGACGCATCCGGGCGAGCAGGTCCTCTCCGAGGGCACGCGGGGGCCCGGGCTCTACGTGGTGCTGGAAGGCCTGGTCGAGGTCTTCCTCCCCGACGGCGCCGGCACGCGGACGCGGCGGCCCACCGAGGTGCACCTCAACACCCTGGGCCCGGGCCGCTGCCTCGGGGAGTACTCGCTGATCGACGAGCACTCCACCTCGGCGGCGGCGCGCTCCCTGACCCAGGCCAAGCTCTTCTTCCTCTCGCGCGAGGAGTTCCGCGGCATCGCGGAGGGCGACGCGCGCGTCGGCAAGGTGATCTACCTCAATCTCCTCCGCTTCCTCATCTCGCGACTGCGGGCCAAGGACGAGGAGCTCGATCTGTTCATGATGGGCTCGCTCTGATGGCGATCACCGCGCACGGGCTCACCGTGCAGCTCTTCCTGCAGCTCGCGGTCATCCTGGCCGCTTGCCGGCTCTGCGGCTGGCTCGGGCGGCGGCTGGGCCAGACCCAGGTGGTGAGCGAGATGGTGGCGGGGGTATTGCTCGGCCCCTCGCTGTTCGGCCTGATCGCGCCCGCCGCGCAGGCGTGGCTCTTCCCCAAGGCGCTGGCCGGGGGTGGCCCTCATCCGTCGATGCTGATCCTCTACGCGCTGAGCCAGCTCGGCCTCGTCCTGTACATGTTCATGATCGGCCTGGAGTTCAACCATCGCTTGATCCTCGGCCGGGTGCGCCACGCCACGCTGGTGTCGGGCGCGGGCATCCTGGCGCCGCTGGCGCTGGGCGGGCTCGCGGCGCTCGCCCTGCGCGGCGACGCCGATCTCTTCGCGCCGCACGTCACCCCGGGCGCGACCGCGCTCTACCTCGGCGCGGCCATGTCCATCACCGCGTTCCCGATGCTCGCCCGCATCCTGCACGAGAAGGGCATCGCGCGGACCCGGATGGGCACGCTCGCGCTGGCGGCGGGGTCGAGCGACGACGCGGCCGCGTGGTGCCTGCTCGCCCTGGTGCTCTCCTACCTCGAGGGTTCGTGGCTGATCGCGCTCTTCGCCATCGGGGGCGGGGCGCTGTACGTGCTGGTGATGCTCACGCTCGGGCCGGCGCTCTTGCGGGGGCTGGACCGCGCGGTCGACGCGGACGGACGGCTCGGCCCGGGCGCGATGGTGACCGCGCTGATCGTCCTGCTGCTGGGCGCCTTCGTCACCGACACGATCGGCATCTACGCGGTCTTCGGCGCGTTCGTGGCCGGCCTCGCGATGCCGCGCGGCCGTTTCGCGGAGGCGGCGATCCGTCACCTGGATCTGCTCACCACCACGCTCTTGCTTCCCGTCTTCTTCGTCTATTCCGGGCTCAACACCCAGATCGCCCTGCTCGACTCGCCAGCGGTGTGGCGGGTCGCGATCGTCCTGGTGACGCTCTCCATCGTGGGCAAGGGCGTGGCGTGCCTCCTCGCGGCGCGCGTCTCCGGCGAGCCGTGGCGCGAGTCGGCCGCGATCGGGGTGCTCATGAACGCGCGGGGGCTGATGGAGCTGATCATCCTCAACATCGGCCTGCAGCGCGGCGTGATCACGCCCACCCTGTTCACGATCATGGTGCTGATGGCGGTCGGCACCACCCTGATGACCTCGCCGCTGTTCGAGCTCGTCTACGGGCGCCGGGTGAGCGCCCTGCCCCAGGAGCACGCGGCGTGAGGGGATCGACGCGGCTCGGCGCCGCGCTGTCCCTCGCCCTCGGGCTCGTGCTCTCCGCCTGTGCGCCGGTGCCCGGGCCGGACGGCTTCCCGCGGCGCCCCGCCACCGTCTCCGTGTCGGGCGTGGGTACGGTGAGCGCGGCGCCCGACATGGCCGAGATCACCTCGGGGGTGGTGACCCAGGCGCCGACCGCGGCCCAGGCCCTCGCGGCCAACAGCCAGGCCATGGAGAAGGTGCTGCAGTCGCTCACCACGCTGGGCGTGGCCGCGCGCGACATCCAGACCACGAGCATCAGCGTATCGCCCCAGCGCCGCGTGGTGCGGGGCGAAGGCCGCCCGCCCGAGATCGTGGGCTACGAGGTGACGAACCAGGTGCGGGTGAAGGTGCGCGACCTGGCCCAGCTCGGACGCGTGCTGGATCAGCAGGTGGCGCAGGGCGCGAACTCGGTGTACGGGATCCGCTTCGGGCTCGCGGACCCCGCGCCGATGCTCGACGAGGCGCGCAAGCGCGCCATGGCCGACGCGCGACGGCGGGCCGAGCTCTACGCCGCGGCCGCCTCGCTGAAGATCGGCCGCGTGGTCGCGGTGCAGGAGGCGGGCGCGGCGGCGCCGCGTCCGGAGATGGCCGCGCGGGTGATGACGGCGGGCGCGGTGCCGGTGGCGCCCGGCGAGCAGGAGATCCAGGCGTCCGTCAGCGTGACGTTCTCGCTCGAGCCGTAGACGGCGGGAGGATTCCATGACCGACCTGCACTTCCGCAGCGCGAAGCAGCTCGCCTCCGACATCCGCCGGCGAAAGGTCGGCTGCCTCGAGGCGCTCGACGCGTTCCTCGCCCGGGTGGATCGCTTCAATCCCAAGCTCAACGCCATCGTGGTCACCGACGTGGAGGGCGCGCGCCGGCGGGCCAGGCAGGCGGACACCGCGCTGCGGAAGGGCAAGGTGTGGGGCCCGCTCCACGGCGTGCCGATGACCATCAAGGAGTCGTACGACGTGGCGGGAATGCCGACCACCTGGGGGCTTCCCGCGCTCAAGGACAACATCGCCCCGCGCAACGCCCTCGCGGTCGACCGGCTGCTCGCGGCGGGCGTGGTGCT
The DNA here is from genome assembly GCA_041497895.1 of Methylomirabilia bacterium. Taxonomy (GTDB): domain Bacteria; phylum Methylomirabilota; class Methylomirabilia; order Rokubacteriales; family CSP1-6; genus CAMLFJ01. Next base: position 63,385 of record JBGQHJ010000003.1, on the reverse strand, counting down.
CTTCGGCAAGACCAACGTGCCGGTGTGGCTCGCGGACTGGCAGAGCTACAACGACATCTACGGCACCACCGGCAATCCCTGGGACCTGGCGCGGACCCCGGGCGGCTCCTCGGGCGGCTCGGCCGCCGCGCTAGCCGCCGGCCTCACCGGTTTCGAGGCGGGCAGCGACATCGGCTCGTCCATCCGGAATCCCGCCCACTACTGCGGGGTGTACGGCCACAAGCCGACCTACGCGATCGTGCCCCCGCGCGGGCAGGCGCTGCCCGGCCGGGTCGCCCAGGGCGACATCTCGGTGATCGGGCCCCTGGGGCGGAGCGCCGACGATCTCGCGCTCGGTCTCGCGGCGATGGCGGGCGCGGACGAGATCGACGGCGCGGGCTGGCGGCTCGCGCTGCCCGCGCCGCGCCGGAAGACGCTGCGCGAGTTCAAGGTGGCGGTGATGCTGAGCGACCCCGCCTCGGAGGTGGATCGCGAGGTGCAGGCGCGCCTGCAGGCGCTGGCCGATTTCCTCGGCAAGAAGAAGGCGAAGGTGAGCCTCGCCGCGCGCCCGGACATCGACACCGCGGAGGCGCACCGCACCTACGTCTTCCTGCTGCGCGCCGCCACCGCGGGCCGGCAGACGCCGGAGGAGTTCCGGCGGAACGCCGAGATCGCGCGGGGGCTCGCGCCGGACGACGAGCGCTACTACGCGCGGATGATGCGCGCCAACACCGCCTCGCACCGGGACTGGCTCGCCGCCAACGAGCTGCGGCACAAGATGCGCTGGCGCTGGGCCGAGTTCTTCCGCGAGTGGGACGTGCTGCTCTGCCCGGCCGCGGCCTCGGCCGCCTTCCCGCACGACCACGTGGGCGAGCGTCACGACCGCACCATCGTGGTCAACGGCCGGCGCGTGCCCACCACCGACCAGCTCTTCTGGGCCGGCTACTCCGGCGTGGCGTATCTGCCCTCCACGGTGGCCCCGTGCGGCTTCACGCCCGGCGGCCTGCCGGTGGGCGTGCAGATCGTGGGGCCGCAGTACGGCGACCGCACGTGCATCGAGCTCGCGCGGCTGCTGGAGCGCGAGTTCCAGGGCTTCGTGCCCCCGCCGGACTACCGCTGAGAGAGCCAATGGCAGAAGGATCGTCCACCTCGTGGTGGCAGCGGCTGGTCAGCCTGGCCAAGACCCTGTTCTGGCTCGTGCTCATCGTGGTCGTGCTGCAGCAGGTCTACGGCTCCAACAAGCTCGAGAGCGCGCGGTCGTCGGTGCTGGAACGCTTCCAGCAGGAGCGCAAGTCGCGGGTCATCGCGCTCATCCACCGCCAGGAGACGGTGACCCTCTTCGGGGTTCCGGTCAGCAGCTCGATCAGCATCGAGGACTCGGAGGCGGTGCTGCGGGCCATCCGGCTCACCCCGGAGGACCAGCCCATCGACGTGATCCTGCACACCCCGGGCGGCCTCGTGCTGGCCGCCGAGCAGATCGCCAAGGCGCTGGTGCAGCGCAAGGCCAAGGTGACCGCCTTCGTGCCGCACTACGCGATGTCCGGCGGCTCGCTCATCGCGCTGGCCGCCGACGAGATCGTCATGGATCCCAACGCGGTCCTGGGACCGGTCGATCCCCAGATCGGCGACATGCCGGCCGCCTCCATCGTCAAGCTCCTCTCCCTCAAGAAGCCGGAGGACATCAGCGACGAGATGCTGATCCTGGCCGACATGTCCGCCAAGGCGCGGGTGCAGGTCGGGGTCTTCGTGATGGAGGTGCTGCTCAAGCACATGGCGAAGGACAAGGCGGTGGCGCTGGCCACCACCATGACCGAGGGCCGCTGGACCCACGACTTCCCGATCACGGTGGAGATGGCTCGCGGCCTCGGCCTGCCGATCTCGACCGGGATGCCGCGCACCGTGTACGACCTGATGGACCTCTACCCGCAGGGCGGCCGTGGCCGGCCGTCCGTGCTGTACGTTCCGCTCCGTCCCGGCATGCCGGAGCGGGGCGAGTCGACCTCGCCGGCTCCGGGGACGCCGGTCAAGGGCTGGACGTGGCGATGACCCGAGACGAGGAGACCTGATCCGATGGCCAAGCGACGCGTGGTGATCACGGGGGCGGCGGGGTACGTCGCCCAGCGCATGTATCCCGAGCTCGCCGAGCGCTGGGACCTGGTGCCGATCGACGTGCGGCCCACGACCCGCGCCGGCAAGCCGGTGCCGGGCCTGATCGTGAGCGATTTGACCCGGCCGGATCGCAACCTCTACCGCGAGTACTTCCGCGGGGCCGACGCGGTGATCCACTGCGGCTTCGTGAGCGCGCCCAATCTCGACGCCACCACCTGGCAGGACAACGGCGACGCCAAGTTCTGGGCCGAGCACGCCAACGTGGCGCTGGCCTACAACGTCTGCCGGGTCGCGCTGGAGGAGGGCGTGCGGCGCGTGGTCGTGTGCTCCTCCAACCACGCGGCCGACTACTACGAGCGCCTGGTGTGGGACGGCCGGCTCGACATGGTGACGCCCGAGATGCCCCCGCGCTCGGACAACTGGTACGGCTGGGCCAAGGGCGCCTACGAGTTGCTGGGCTTCGTGTTCGCCACCGGCAAGGTGGGCGGCCGCCGCCTCGAGATCGTGCAGTGGCGCATCGGCGGGCCGCGCGACGACGACATCGACCAGGTGAAGCCGGGGGACGTCAAGGTCATGCACCGGGCGCTCGGCGCCTACCTGTCGAAGCGCGACCAGGTGCAGCAGGCCGTCCGCATGATCGAGACCGAGGACATCCGGGACGAGCACGGGGTGCCGTTCCTGATCGTCTACGGCATCAGCGGCAACACCCACCGCTTCTGGTCGATCGCCAACGCCCGCATCAAGATCGGCTACGAGCCACAGGACGACAGCCAGGTGAACTTCGCCGACAAGATCGCGGCCATCGCCCGCGCCGCGCGGAAGGACACGCCATGACCCACGAGGACGAGCTCCGGTCGCTGGAGAGCACGCTGGCCGAGTACAAGGAGACGATCAAGGAGGTCAACCGGCTGGGCGGCGACGGCATGGCGAGCGTGCGGACGGAGTGGCTGCTGCGTATCACCGAGCTGGAGCTGCAGCGCGAGCATCTCAGTCACGTCGTCCGGCGGGCTCGGCGGGCGGCGCTGTAACCGCGGCGCGTCGAGGCGACGGGCCGGGCGCGGGCGGCGGCGGGGCTGCCTCCCCGGAACACGCTGACTCGCTTCGCGCGCGCCGCGGCGAGCGAGCCACGAGATCGGATGTTGGAGGCTTCGGCGACGCGCAGAAGCCACGGTTCCGGGGAGGCAGCCCCGTCGCCCCCCGCGCCCGGCCCTCGGTTCGTGGTCGTGGGACAGCGGGCCCGAGGGGTGCGGCGGCGGACGTGACTTCTCCATGTGGGCCGACTGAGTAGTCCCTGATTCCGGGTGGGTGGGGGAGCTATGTATATACCGCGGCACTTCGAGGTCACAGACACGGGGTGGTGTCATGCGTTGATGCGGGCGCAGAGCTTCGCGACGATGATCACGGCGGACGACGCGGGGGTGCCGTTCGCCACCCACCTGCCGATGCTGGTGGACGCGGCGCGCGGGTCACTCGGCACCCTGCGCGGCCATGTGGCGCGCGCCAACCCGCACTGGCGCTATCTGGCCGCCGGCCGCCCGACGCTGGTGGTGTTCTCGGGCGCGCACGCCTACGTCTCGCCCTCGTGGTACGCGACGCACCCGGCGGTGCCGACGTGGAACTACGTCGCGGTGCACGCGACCGGCACCGGCGCGCTCGTCGAGGACGCGGAGCGGGTGCGCGCGCTGCTCGCGGACCTGGTGCACGTCTACGAGGGCGCGGCGCCGGCGGCGTGGTCGTTCGAGTCGCTGCCCGCCGACTACGTGGCCGGCATGCAGCGCGGCATCGTGGCCTTCGAGATCCCGATCGACCGGCTCGAGGGCAAGGCCAAGCTCAGCCAGAACCGCGACGCGGTGGACCAGGGCCGCACCCGGGAGGCGCTGGCCGCCTCCGACGATCCGGTGGCCCGCGCGGTCGCGGCCCTGATGGCGGGCGCGCCGCCGCGCTGAGGCGCTACTCGCCCCGGAAGCCCGGCTTCCGCTTCTCCAGCATCGCGCGCCGCCCCTCCTGCGCGTCCGCGCTGGTGCGCGCCCGGTTGGCCGCCGCGTCGAGGTCGCCGTGGACGATGCCGTCCCGGGCCGAGATCGTCCGCTGGATGGAGGCCTTGATCCCGGCCAGCGACAGCGGCGCGTTGTCCGCGATGCGGCGCGCGAGCGCCTGCACCGCGCCGGGCAGCTCGGCGGGCGCGACCACCTGGTGCACCATGCCGATCTCGTAGGCGCGGCGCGCGTCGACGGTCTGCCCGGTGAACAGCAGGTGGCGGGTGTGGGCGGGCCCGATGATCTCGACCAGCTTCTGGTTGAGCAGGAACGGGATCACGAGCCCTATGCGCGCGAGCGGCATCCCGAGGCGCACCGGCTCCGCGGCGACCCGGAGATCGCAGTGCAGCGCGAGCTCGCAGCCGCCCGCGATGGCGTCGCCGTGGAGCGCGGCGATGGTCGGATGGCGCGAGGCCTCCACCCGGCGCAGCACCTCCACCACGTTGCCCTCCGGATCGGCCTCGCCCCGGCGCTGCTCCATCTCCTTCAGGTCCATCCCCGCGCAGAAGGCGGGGCCCGCGCCCTTCATCACCACCACGCGGACGTCGCGGCGCTCGTCGAGAGAGTCGACGGCCGCGCGGAGGCCCTGGAGCAGCGCGGTGTTCATGGCGTTGCGCTGGTCCGGCCGGTTCAGGGTCACGGTGGCGATGCCGGCCTCGACTGAGACGAGAACTTCGTCGGCCATGGGAGGTCTCCGTGGGTACGGGCTTGGGGCTCGGGTCCGGCTAGCGCCCGCCGGGGGCGAGGGCGCGGAGCGCGTTCAGCATGAGGTCCCGCTTCTTCGTGGGATCCGTCTCGGTGGTCATGAGCGAGAGGAACGCGGTGTCGATGCCCCGGTCGAGATAGAGCTGGATGCGGGCCTTGAGGTCGGCGAAGCTGCCGCGCGGCATGAGGTCGTCCATCACCCGCTCGGGGATCGCGGCCACCGCGCCCCGGCGATCGCCCGCGCCCCAGGCCCGCCACATGGGGCCGAGCGACTCGGTGCGGCCGAGCCACTCCTGGAACGCGCGGTAGACCGGCACGTTCAGGTAGCCCGCGATGTGTCGGCGCACCGCGAGGTCGGATTCGGGCCCGGGCGCGTCGAGATTGACGAAGAGGCGGGCGGTGACCTCGATCGCGTCGGGGTCGCGGCCGGCCTGTCGCGCCGCCGCGCGCACCACGCCCACCGAGCGCGGCACGTCGTCGGGAGAGAGCCAGTTGAGGATGACGCCGTCGCCGACCTGGCCCGCGACGTTGAGCATGCCCTCGCGGAGGGCGGCGATGTAGATCGGCACCGGCTGCGCCGGGACGCGCGAGAGGCGGAAGCCGTCGACGGTGAACGTCTCGCCCTTGAAGACCACCCGCTCGCCGGCCAGCGCGGCACGCAGGAACTGAGCGGTCTCGCGCACTCGCGTGGCGGGCCGGCTGAACTTGCCCCCGTTCCAGGACTCCACGATGGGCTGAGATCCGGCCCCGATGCCGAGCACGAAGCGCCCGGGCGCCAGGTCGGCGAGCCCGGCCGCGGTGGAGGCGAGCGTGGCCGGCCCGCGGGTGTAGACGTTGGCGATGGCGGTGCCGAGCCGCATGCTCGTGGCCAGGCCGATGACGGCCAGCGGGGTGAAGCCGTCGATGCCGTCCACCTCGAAGGACCAGGCGTCGGTGTAGCCGAGTCGCTCGGCCTCGCGGGCCACCTCGGTCAGCTCGGGCAGGGCGAAGCCTTCCATCGGTACCGACAGGGACCAGCGCTTCTGCATGTCGGGGCGTCTCTCCTCGGGCGATTTCTCGTGCCGGCCCGCCGGGCCGCCCCCGAGTGTACCCGGTTTTCCCCACGGTGGTATGATCCCCCCCACATCTCGGTCTCGAGGAGCCACGCCCCCATGACGGTGTTCCCCGGCTTCACCCTCCCGGAGGAGCTGCGCCTGCTCGGCGAGCAGATCCGGCGGTTCGTCCAGGACGAGATCGTCCCGCTCGAGCAGACCATCGATCCGGACGCGCCCGAGATCCCGCGCGAGGACTTCGTGCGTCTCTCCGCCAAGACCAAGGCCGCCGGCCTCTGGACCCTCGGCGCGCCCGAGGCCTACGGCGGCGGCGGGCTCGATGCGTTCAGCATGTGCGTGGCGCTCGAGGCGATGTCGCAGCACCGCATGGGCCTCTACAACCCGGGCTGCGGCGTCTTCGGCCGCTACCCGCCGCCCGCGATCTGGGCCGGGAGCAAGGCGCAGATCGAGAAGTACGCGGTGCCCGCGCTCCGCGAGGGCTACGAAACATTCTTCGCGATCACCGAGCCCTCGGGCGGGTCCGATCCCGCCGGCGCGATCCAGACCCGCGCCGAGCGGCGCGGCGACAAGTGGGTGCTCAATGGTAGAAAGGTTTTCATCTCCCGTGCCCACGACGCGCCGTGGGGCATCGTGTTCGCGCGGACGGACAAGGGGAAGGGGCGGGCCGGCATCTCGTGCTTCATCCTGGAGCACGGTACGCCCGGCTTCCACGCCAAGCCCATCCGGGTGATCCGCACCTCGGCGATTCCCAATGACGTCACCTTCGAGGACTGCGAGATCCCGGTCGAGAACCTGATCGGCCAGGAAGGGCAGGGGCTCGACCTTGCGTTCGACCTGCTGGTGAAGAACCGCTTCCCGTACTCGGCGTGCAACCTGGGGGTCGCGGTGGCCGCGCACCGCATGGCCATCGCCCACGCCAAGCAGCGCTCCACCTTCGGCGCGCCGCTGAGCCAGCGGCAGGCCATCCAGTGGATGCTGGCCGACGCGGAGGTGGAGCTGCGCGCGTGCCGCTGGATCATCTGGGAGGGCGCGTGGAAGGCCGACCGCGGGGAGGACGCGCGGGTCGAGGCCTCGATCGCCAAGCTCTACTCGAGCGAGGTGCTGGGCCGCGTGATCGACGCGGCGGTGCAGATCCACGGCGGCTACGGGGTGTCGAAGGAGTTCCCGCTGGAGCGCTGGTACCGCGAGGCGCGGGTCCGCCGCATCGGCGAGGGCCCCTCGGAGGTGCATCGCATGGTCATCGCGCGGTCACTGTTCAGGTAGCGCCAAGAGAGGGGTCACGCCCATGGCGACATTCAACTTCGAGCTGTCCACGCTTCCCCCCGAGGCGGAAGCGCTGCGCGACGAGGTCCGCACCTTCCTCAAGCAGGAGCTGGCCCAGTTCCGGCCCGCGGACCGGGCCCGGTCCTGGGGCGGCTTCAACCGCGACTTCTCGCGCCGCATGGGCGAGCGCGGGTGGATCGGCATGACGTGGCCGAAGAAGTACGGCGGCCACGAGCGCACCGCGCTCGAGCGCTACGTGGTGCTGGAGGAGACGCTGGCCGCGGGCGCGCCGGTCAGCGCGCACTGGGTGGCCGATCGCCAGAGCGGGCCGCTGCTGCTGCGCTTCGGCACCGAGGAGCAGCGCCAGCGGTTCCTGCCCCGCATCGCACGCGGCGAGCTGGCCTTCGCCATCGGCATGAGCGAGCCGGACTCGGGCTCGGACCTGGCCTCGGTCCGCACCCGGGCCGAGAAGGTCGCGGGCGGCTACAAGGTCAACGGCACCAAGATCTGGACCAGCAACGCCCATCTCTCCGACTACGCGATCGCGCTCTTCCGCACCACGGTGGTGCCGGACAAGAAGCACGAGGGGCTCTCCCAGTTCCTGGTGGATCTCAAGTCGCCCGGTATCTCGATCCGCCCGATCTACGACCTGGCCGGTGGGCACCACTTCAACGAGGTGCACTTCCAGGACTGCCTGGTGCCCGACGACATGCTGGTCGGCAAGGACGGCGAGGGCTGGAAGCAGGTGACCACCGAGCTCGGCTTCGAGCGCAGCGGCCCCGAGCGGTACCTCTCCTCGCTCCAGCTCGTGATCGAGCTGATCCGCGAGGCGGGGCGCGAGCCGGGCGAGCGGACCGCCGCGCTGATCGGCCACTTCACCGCGCACCTGGTGACGCTGCGGCAGATGTCGCTCTCGATCGCCACCATGTTGCAGGCCGGGCTGAACCCGAACCTGGAGGCCGCGGTGATGAAGGACATCGGGACCACCTTCGAGCAGGAGATCCCGGAGGCGGTGCACACGCTCACCGGCGCCGAGCCCCGCATCGGCAGCGGCAGCGAGTTCGAGAAGACGCTTGGCTACCTGATCCAGCACGCGCCCTCCTTCTCGCTGCGGGGCGGAACGCGCGAAGTATTGAGAGGGATCATCGCCCGCGGCCTGGGCTTGAGATAGGAGCGCGCGATGAACGAGCTGCAGACGATCCTCAGCGAGACGTGCACGCGCCTGTTCACCGATCGCGCCACCACCGCGGTGCTGGAGGGGGCCGAGAAGGGCGAGTGGCCGGCCGCCCTCTGGCAGGCCCTGGAGGAGAACGGCCTCACGCTGCCCCAGGTGCCGGAGGCCCGCGGCGGGGCCGGCGGCTCGTGGACCGACGCGTTCGTGGTGCTGATGGCGGCCGGCCGCTTCGCGGCGCCGGTGCCGCTGGCCGAGACCATGCTGGCCGGCTCGATCCTGGCCGAGGCGGGCCTGGACGCCCCGCTCGGACCGATGACCGTGGCGCCCGTGCATATAGATGAAGGCCTCACCCTGGCCCGTCAGGGCGGGGGCTGGGCGCTGAGCGGCCGCGCGAGCCGGGTGCCGTGGGGTGCGCGCGCCCAGCACGTGGTCGTGGTGGCCGACGGCGGCGGGTCGCCGATGGTCGCGCTGGTGGCCGGCGGTGGCGCCAAGGCCGAGGCCGACGCGAGTCTGGCGCGCGAGCCGCGCGACACGCTGACGTGGTCCGGCGCGCCGGTGGTGGCCGCGGCGCCGCTCCGCGGCCGGCTCGGCAAGCAGCCGGTGTGGGCGGGCGGCGCGCTCGTGCGCTCGGCGCAGATGGCGGGCGGGCTCGAGTTCCTGCTCGCGCAGTCGGCAAAGTACGTGACCGAGCGCAAGCAGTTCGGCCGGCCGCTCGCCGCGTTCCAGGCCATCCAGCAGAACCTGGCCCTCCTGGCCGGCCACACCGCGGCCGCGGGCATGGCCGCGCAACAGGCCTTCCACGTGGTGGACCGCACCGGCGAGGGCGGCGACGCGTCGTTCGAGATCGCGGTGGCCAAGGTGCGCACCGGCGAGGCCGCCGGCCTGGGGGCGGGGATCGCGCACCAGGCGCACGGGGCCATCGGCTTCACCTACGAGCACTCGCTGCACTTCGTGACGCGACGACTCTGGTCCTGGCGGGCCGAGTTCGGCGCGGAGAGCTACTGGTCGGTGGCGCTGGGCCGGGAGGTGGCCGCCCGCGGGGCGGACGCGCTCTGGCCGCACATGGCCGGACGCTAGGAGAGAGCCCGCATGCACACCCTCACGCTCGGAGACGTCTCGATCTCGCGCATCGTCGAGATCGGCCGCTCGTCGTTCCCCACCGCCCAGATGCTGCCCGAGTCCGACGCGGGGCGGATCGCGTCGCACCACCGCTGGATCAAGCCCCACTTCTTCGACGACGTGACCGGTGACCTCGGCTCGCGCATCCAGACCTGGATCGTGCGCACCCCGCGGCACACGGTCCTGGTCGACACCGGGGTCGGCAACGACAAGGATCGCGGGGACAACGCGCTCTGGAACCGCCGGAGTGGCGGCTTCCTCGACGACCTGGCCGCGGCCGGCGTCACTCCGGAGCAGGTGGACCTGGTCCTGTGCACGCATCTCCACGTCGACCACGTGGGCTGGAACACCCGGCTCGTCGACGGCCGCTGGGTGCCCACGTTCCCGCGCGCGAAGTACGTGTTCCCGGGCGAGGAGTGGGAGTTCTGGAAGTACGAGGAGCAGGCCGGCCGTGAGAAGTCGGGTTGCATCACGGACAGCGTGGTGCCGGTGGTGGAGGCGGGGCAGGCGCTCATGGTCAGCAGCACGCACCAGATCGACCCGTGGCTCGCCTACGAGCCGTGGGTGGGGCACACCCCCGGGCACGCGGCGGTGCGCGTGCACACCAGCGCGGGCGACGCGGTCTTCTCGGGCGACCTCATGCATCGGGTGGTGCAGGTGGCCGAGCCGCAATGGAGCAGCATCTTCTGCTACGACGGTCGCCAGGCCGCGGTCACCCGCAAGGCCTTCGTCGAGCGCCACGCCGCCTCCGGCGACCTGGTGCTGCCGGCCCACTTCCCGCATCCCGGGCGCATCGTGCGTGACGGGGCGAGTCACCGCTTCGAGCCGGTCGTGCTCGACGCGATCGCGGCGGCGCGCGCGTGAGCGCCGCCCCGGGGCTGCCGCTCGAGGGCATTCGCGTCGTCGAGGTCGCGCAGAACCTCGCCGGGCCCATGGCGGCCGAGATCCTCGCCCACATGGGCGCCGACGTGATCAAGGTGGAGCGCCCCGAGGGCGACGACGCGCGCAAGTGGGGGCCGCCCTTCTGGAAGGGCGTCTCGCCGGGCTTCCTCGCGGTCAACGCCAACAAGCGCGGGATCACGCTCGATCTGAAGGATCCGCAGGCGGTCGCGTGGCTCATGGACTTCCTCGGCGGGGCGGACGTGCTGGTCCAGAACCTGCGGCCGGGCTCGCTCGAGGAGCTGGGGCTCGGGCCCGACGTGCTGCTCGCGCGTCACCCGCGCCTGGTCTACTGCTCGGTGTGGGCCTTCGGGAGCACCGGGCCGCTCAAGATGAAGCCCGGCTTCGAGCCGATGGTGCAGGCCTTCTCCGGGCTCATGATGATGAACGGCGACGAGGGCGGCCCGCCGACGCGCATCGGCACCTCGATCCTCGACTACGGCACCGGCATGTGGACCGCGATGGGCGCGCTCGCCGGGCTCGTGCAGCGCCAGCGCACCGGGCGCGGCTGCGTGGTGGACGCCTCGCTCTACGAGACCGGGCTCGCGTGGCTGAAGGGCCACTTCGCGAGCTTCCGCGCCTCCGGCGAGGTGCCGGAGCGCCACCGCACCGGCAGCCAGCGCGTGGTCCCCTTCCAGGGCTTCGAGACCAAGACCGGCACCATCATCGTGGCCGCGGGCAACGATCGCCTCTTCGCCAAGCTCGCCGCGGTGGTCGGTCACCCGCAGTGGGCGAAGGAGGAGCGGTTCGCGACCAACGCGGCGCGCGTGGCCAACAAGCCCGCGCTCCTGGCCCTCCTCGACGCGATCTTCCTCACCCGCACCAAGGGCGAGTGGATCGACCTGCTCGAGGCCGGCGGCGTGCCGTGCGGGCCGATCCATAGCCTGCCCGAGGCGGTGGCCCAGCCGCAAGCCGAGGCCATCGGCATCATCCAGCCCCTCCCCGGCGACGACTACGAGGTCGTCTCGCTGCCGATCTCGTTCGACGGCCGGCGTCCCCCGATCCGGCGCGCTCCCCCACGCCTCGGCGAGCACAACGCCGAAGTTCGGGGTCAGGTCTTACATTCCGACATTTCTCCCCGCGAGGCGTAGTCTCGCGACTCACGGAAATGTCGGAATGTAAGACCTGACCCCATCAGGCGAACGCGGTGTAGAGCATGGTGAGGCCGGAGAGGAGCATCAGGGCGTCCATCAGGAGGCGGAAGCGGTCGGGGGGCAGGCGCAGGACGAAGCGCTTGGCGAGCCAGGCCCCGAGCATCAGGGACGTGCCGGTGATGAGCCCCTGCACGATCACCGGCCGCGGCAGGGCGCCGAAGCTGCGGAACACCGCGGCCTTGCTCAGGTAGACCGTGAGCGAGCCGGCGGCCTCGGTGGCGATGAACGCGCCCTTCACGAGCCCGTAGGAGAGGAAGATCGGCGCGGTGATCGGACCGGTGGTCACCACGATGCCGGTGAGAAAGCCCACCACCGCCCCGATCACCAGCAGGTGCCGCGGTCCGAGCCCCAGCCCCCGCGCGGCGAGCCAGCGCCGGGTCGGAATCATGCCGAGGAAGAACACGCCGAGCGCCCCCTCGATCAGGCGCGGCGGCAGCGCCAGCAGGGTGCGCGCGCCCAGCGCCGCCGCGGGCACGCCGGTGACGGAGTAGGCCGCGACCGCGCGCCAGTCCACCTCGCGCCACCAGATGAGGACCCGCGAGAGGTTGGCCAGGATCGCGGCGATCGCCATGATCGGCACCGCGTGGAGCGGGCCGAAGACGACCACGAGCACCGGCATCAGCATGATCGACGAGCCGAAGCCGACGATGCCGCTGATCGTGCCGGCGGCCAGACCGACCGCCAGCACGACCAGCAATTCCACGAGGGGGCGCGCTAGGAGAGCAGACGCACGAGCGGGTCGAGGTTGCGGGGCGCGGCGGTGAGCGCGCCCACTCCGTGGGCGTGGAAGGCGTCGACCACCGCGTCGTTGAACGGGGTCGCGATGCCGACCGAGCGGCCCTCCGCGGCCACGAAGCCGTTCAGGTAGTCGATCTCGGTCCGCCGCCCCTTCATCACGTCCTGCAGCATCGACGGGCGGCCGCCGCTGCGGCTGCCCGCGTCGGCCGCGATCTCCTTGCCGAGCACCTCGATCGCGGCGCTGTCGGTGGCGTCCGCGAAGCGCTGGGCCGCGATGCCCAGGATGGGCTCGATGCGGTGGCCGAGCGCTCCGCCCACCCGGACCACCTCGGCCCCCAGGTGGGCGGCCAGCCGCCGGGTCAGGGGCTCCGACCGCACCTCCGCGGTGCCGAGGCCGCTCAGGCCCGCGAGCGGGTTCAGCATGCAATTGAGCGCGAGCTTCGACCATCGCTCGCCCCACAGGTTCGTGGTCACGACCGCGGGCGCCACCTCGCTCATGATCGCGGCGATCCGCCGCGCCCGCGGCGAGTCGCTGCCGTCGTGCTCGCCGATCTTGAACGCGGCGCTGCCCCGGTCGGTGCGGATGGCGTGGGCCGGCTCGTACATGCCGGCGCTGATCAGGATGACGCAGCCGAGGGTGCGCTCGCGTCCGGCCACCGCGGCCACCCGGTGGTCGTTGATGCCGTTCTGGAAGTCGACGACCACGCCGTCGGGCCGCCGCAGGTGATCCACCGCGAGCTGGGTCGCCCACTCGGTGTCGTAGGACTTCACCGCCACGAAGACCGCCTCGAACGGCGCGCGCACCGTCGCGAGCTCGTGGAGGTGGATGGCGGTGACCGGGACCAGGTGCTCGCCGCAGCTGCCCGAGAGCCGGAGGCCCGCGGTCTTGATCTGCTCCACGTGCTCGGGCCACTGGTCGACGAGCGTCACGTCGTGACCGGCCCGCGCGAGCAGCCCACCCACCACGCAGCCGATCGCCCCGGCCCCGATGATCCCGATCCTCGCCCGGTCCGCGCCCATGTGGCCTCCTCGAGTCCATGCATCCTTGGATATGGCGTCGCGACGCCGCGGGTAGGCTACCGGACCGGCGCGCCGCCGCGCAAGGGGGCCGGGCTCAGCGCCGCCGCCGCCGCATGATCCAGCGCTCGCGCGCGATCCAGCCCACGGCGGCCAGGACACCCGCGACCACCGCGACGAGCAGCCAGACCAGCTCACGCATGTCCATTGGCCTCTCCGTTCGCGAGGGGACGGGTCGCCATTACCGCGTCATACTTACCGGCCCTGCCCGCCGCGGCTGCGAGAGCGTCCTCAGCACGAGTCAAATCGCCTACTTGGCGCCGATCTCCACCGGCACAACCATTGCTCCCTCCCGACCTTCAGGCCGCTCGAGCGGTATGATACGGCCGATCCCATTGTGCCCGACCCCAACCCTCACACGACGCTGAGCCTGAAGCGCTACGCCGCCGCGGTTCTCACGGTCGGCATTGCGCTCGCCTGTACTGCCCTCGCGCTGCCCCTGGCCGAGCGCTCCCAGCTCTTCCTGCTCCTGGCCGCCGTCGTGCTGAGCGCTTGGTACGGCGGGACCGGCCCCGGCCTCCTGGCGACCGGTCTGGCCGCCCTCGGGCAGAGCCTGTTCTCGGTGCCGCCGTACGGCGACGACGCGGTCCGCACGCTCCTCTTCCTGCTGGTCTCGGGGGGGATCTGCGCGGCGGCCGCAGGCCGGCGGCGCGCGGAGGCGCGGGTGCGCGATCAGCGCGAGGAGCTGGCGGTCACGCTCACCAGCATCGGCGACGCGGTGGTGGTCACCGACGCGGCCGGGCGCGTCACCTTCATGAATGTGGCCGCCGAGCGCCTCACCGGCTGTCACGTCGACGAGGCGCGCGGCCGCGGGCTGGCCGAGACGTGCTCGCTGGTCAACGAGGAGACCCGCGAGCCGGTCGAGAGTCCGGTGACGCGCGTGATCCGCGACGGCACCCTCGGCGCCCGGCCGGGCACGCTGCTGATCCGCCGCGACGGCCAGGAGCGGGCCATCGACGAGAGCGGCACCCCGGTGCGCGACCCGAGCGGGCGCGTGGTCGGCGCGGTGCTGGTCTTGCGCGATCTCACCGAGCGGCGGAGCGTCGAGCGCGACCAGGCGATGGTGATCGCGCGCGAGCAGGCCGCGCGCCGCGACGCGGCCGCGCTCTCGGCGGTGGGGCGGGCCCTCGTGCAGTCGCTCGACCGCGCGAGCGTGGGCCGGCACATCGCGGAGGGGATCCGGACCCTGCTGGGCGGCAGCGTGTCCGTCCTGTGGGAGCTCGACGCGCTCTCCCCGCGCCTCGTGGCGGTGGCCACCTCCGGCTTGCGAGGGGTCTTTGCCCCGGGCACCGTCATCCCGGTCGACGAGGCGGTCGCCGGTCTCGCGGTGCGCGAGGGCGCCCCGGTCTCGACGTCAGACGTCCTGGCCGATCCGCGCGTGGTCCTGAATGCCGAGACGCGGACGCTCGTGGAGCGTTCCGGGCACGGCTCGGTGCTCGCGGTGCCGCTCACCATCGCGGGCCGGGTGACCGGCGTGCTCGCGATCGGTGACGCCACCGGCCGCACGTTCGGCGCCGACGAGATCGGGCGACTGCAAGACTTCGCCAACCAGGCCGCGATCGCGCTGGAGAACGCGCGCCTGTTCGCGCTCGAGACCGCGCGGCGCGCGCAGCTCGAAGCCCTCGCGGCGGTGCAGCGGGACCTGAGCGCGGAGCTCGACCTGGACCGGCTGCTCGGCCTGATCATCGAGCGCGCCGGGCAGCTCTTCGAGGGGGGCTGCTTCGCGTACCTGGTGGACGAGGAGAGCCAGGCGCTCGGCGGCGCCTCGAGCCGGAGCGAGCCGGCGGAGGGGGCTCCGTTCCCGGCTCCGGGGGGTCTCGTGACGAGCTGCGCGGCGGCCCGGCACGGCCTGCTCGGCAACGACTATCCGGATTCACCCTACGCGCTGTCCGCGGTGGTGCGCCTCGGGGTTCGCCACGCCATGGCGGTGCCGCTGGTGAGTCGGGGGCGCCTGCTCGGGGTGCTGGTGCTGGCGCGCCGCGCGGCCGGCCGCCCATTCTCCCGAGAAGACCTCACCGCCTTCGAGGGGCTCGCGGTCCAGGCCGCGGTGGCGGTGGACAACGCGGCCCTCTTCGTCGAGGCGGGACGGCGCCGCCGCGAGGCGGAGGTGCTGGCCGAGCTGGCACGGTCGATCAACGCGGCCCACGACGTGGGCACCGTGCTCCAGCGCGTGGTCGACGGGGCCAAGGAGCTCTGCGGCTGCGATCTCACCAGCGTGGCCCTGCGCGAGACCGACACCGGCGCGATCGTCATGCGCAACCGGGCCGGCGAGTACCGTGGGCTCCAGGACCGCCTGGTCATCGAGCCCGGGCGTGGCGCGGGCGGCGTCGTGCTGCAGTCCGGCCAGCCGTTCCGCAGCGACGACATCGGGCGGGACCCCCGTGTCGTCGCCCGGGACCGCGACCCCCAGGTCGAGATCGAGGCGCTCGTCGCGACCCTGATCGTGCCGATCATGGTGGAGGGCCGGGTCGAGGGCCTCCTCTACGTGCACCGCCGGACGCCGAGACCCTTCACCGACCGCAGCGAGACCATCCTCCGGCTGCTCGCGGAGTACGCGAGCATCGCGATCCACAACATGCGGCTGCTCGCGCACGAGCACCAGATGCGGGCGGAGGCGGAGGGCGCGAGCCGCATGAAGGACGAGTTCCTGGCCACGATCTCCCACGAGCTGCGCAGCCCGCTGCAACCGCTGCTCAACTGGGCGTACCTGCTGCGCTCCCCGAATCTCGACCCGGCGAGCGCGGAGCGGGCGCTCGACGCCATCGAGCGGAGCACCAAGACCCTCGGCCAGCTCATCGAGGACCTGCTCGACGTCTCCCGCATCGTCACCGGCAAGCTGCGCCTGCAGGCGCGCCCGGTGCGCCTGCCCGGGGTGATCCGTTCCGCGATCGAGGCGGTGGAGGCGGCCGCGCTGGCCAAGTCGGTGGTCCTCGAGGCGCGCATCGATCCGGACCTCCCGGTGGTGCTCGGCGATCCCGACCGGCTGCAGCAGGTGCTGTGGAACCTGCTCTCCAACGGCATCAAGTTCACGCCCCGGGGCGGCCGGGTGACGGTCACGGTGGCCGGGTACGAGGGCGAGCTGGTGATCACGGTGGCCGACACCGGGGCCGGCATCAAGCCCGAGTTCCTCCCGCACGTGTTCGAGCGCTTCCGCCAGGCGGAGAGCAGCACCAACCGCGCCTACGGCGGGCTCGGGCTCGGGCTGGCGATCGTGCGCCACCTGGTCGAGCTCCACGGCGGGAGCGTCTCGGTCGCGAGCGAGGGAGAAGGTCGGGGCGCGACCTTCACGGTGAGGCTGCCGGTGGCCGCCGCGGTGCGGCTGCCCGCGGAGCGCGCTCCCGCCGCGGTCACCACCGACGCGCCGGCGAGCCGGAGCCTCACCGGGCTGCACATCCTGGTGGTCGACGACGAGACCGACGCCCGCGAGGTGATGCGCTTCATGCTCGAGCGCGGCGGCGCCCGCGTGCGCATCGCCGACTCGGCCGCGACCGCCCTCGACGCGATCCGCGAGGACCGGCCCGACCTGCTCATCAGCGACATCGGCATGCCGGTCGAGGACGGCTACGTGATGGTGCGAAGGCTCCGGGCGATGGAGGACGGCGCCCACCGGCGGCTGCCCGCGATCGCCCTCACCGCGTACGCGAGCGAGGAGGACTCGCGGCGGGCGCGCTCGGCCGGGTTCGACGCCCACCTCTCCAAGCCGGTCGATCCGGCCCGGCTCATCGACATCGCGGTGGGCCTCGCGGGTCCCCGGCGCGGCGCCTGAGCGCGGCCCGACCTCGTCGCGCTCGTCCGCGCCCTCAGCGAGTCGCCGCGGGGCGGGCCGGCCCGCGGGGGCTCACGGTCTCGATGCGCCAGATTGGCCCTCCGGTGTAGAGCGGCCCGTCGATGGCGATGAAGGCAGGTGCCCCCGCGGTCACGATCCAGCAGTGGTAGTCGGCTGGCGTCTTGCCGAGCACGGCCGCCGCCGCGCCACGGAGCAGCCCGAGCTTCGGGGTCAAGACGTAGTGGGTGGCCTGGAGCCGGCGATCGCCGCCCAGCACGGTCTCCTCGCCCGCCGGGACCATCTCGAGCTGCACGAGAATGGGCTTCGGCGTGAAGGCGAGCACGTGCACCGTCGCGGCCGCGCTCCGATCCAGGTTGCGGAGGAGCATGATCATCATGCCGTTGTACAGATCGGGTGGTAGCTCGACCTTGCCCGATGCGGTCTCCGCCTCGCCGCCCTCGCGCCGCGACCGTACCTGATAGCGGCTCCCCTTCCGTTCGAGGGTGACCTCGAGCTCCTCGGGGAAGGTGGGTCCGCGCTGGACGAGGTGGTAGCTCACGAGGGTGAACACCTTCTGCTGCGTGAAGACCACCGTCTCGTCGTAGAGCGAGCCGTCGCGGAACCGGAACACCAGACGCGAGTCCACGCCGTGTGGCCGGACGACCTGCAGGAGATCGCCCTCCGCGAGGGTCTCGCCGCCCGCGTTGCGCAGCACCAGGAATCCGTGGGTGACGCCCTCCAGATAGCGAACCGTGACCGGCGCCGCGTTCGCGGTGGCGGCTCCGGTGCCGAGCAGCACGAGCGCGAGCATCGCGGCGGACATCGCCGAGGGACGTGGGCGCGTGGGCATGGACCAGAGCATGGACCAAGATGGGTGCAAGCGCACTGCCATCGCGGAGGGCACGATCGCGGTTGAGGCTGCGTTCTACTCCGATCGGTCCCGCGCGCCGGGCCGTCGGCGCTACCGGGTCGGGATTACCTGCGGTACCGCGTGCGGTGAAAGTACCCGGTAAGAGGTTCCGCCCGGCGGACTACTCGAGTCGAACCCAGGCCTATCCACCGCCGGAGCGGGTGTTGTGGGGCGGGCATGGCGGTTGCACGATCCAGTCGCCCAATGGCTCGATCGCTCCGGGTCGCCGCCGTCGGGGACCTTCACTGCACCCGCGCCTCCGAGGGTGTGTTCCAGCCCCTCTTCGGCAAGATCGCGGAGAGCGCGGACGTGCTCGCGCTCTGTGGCGAGCTCACCGATTGCGGAACGCTCGAGCAGGCCCGCGTGCTCGCCAGGGAGCTTGCCGCGACCAGGATGCTGAAGCTGGCGGTGCTGGGCAACCACGCCCGGCGCACCGATCGATGGTCCCGACGGCGTCCTCCGCGCGGTGCGCGAGTTCTGGGAGAAGCCCTCGGAGCCCCGCGCGCAGCTCGGCCTCGCCACCGGCTGCCTCTGGAACACCGCGGTCATGGTGGCGCGGGCTCCCGGCCTGGTCGCGCTCGGCGAGCGGGCGCTGCCCGAGATGAGCGCCCGTCTCGACCGGGTATCCGCGTTCGGGGACTCGGATGAGGAGCCGGCCGCGCTGCACCAGGCCTATGCGCTCATGACCCGCGCGAGCTTTGCGCGCGCGGTGCTCGAGCCACACCCGGAGGGTCTGGCGGTCTCGAGCCTGCCCCGCGTGACGTGGTGCGACCTCGGGAGCCCGAGCCGGGTGCTCGCGGTGCTCGCGCGCATGCGGGTGCGGCCGGCGTGGGCCGACGCGGTTGACGCGCCCGCGGTGCCGGCGTAGCCTTCGCCTCGAGCATGGCTTCCACCCTGTGGACGGGCAGCATCAGCTTCGGGCTCGTCACCATCCCGGTCTCATTGGTGACCGCGGAGGTGCGTGAGGAGCTGGACTTCACCCTGCTCGATCGGCGGGACGATTCGCCGATCGGCTACCAGAAGATCAGCAAGCGGACCGGAAAGCCGGTGCCCGCGGATCGGATCGTGCGCGGTTTCGAGTACCAGGACGGACGCTACGTCGTGCTGAGCGACGCCGACCTGCGGCGGGCGAGCCCCGAGCGCACCCAGCGCATCGACGTGCTCTCCTTCGTGGACGCGGCGGAGATCCCGCCGATCCACTTCGACCGGCCGTACTATCTCGAGCCGGCGCGCGGGGGAGAGCGAGGGTACGCGCTGTTCCGGGAGGCGCTGCGGCGCAGCGGCCGCGTCGCGGTCGCGACGGTGGTGGTGAAGACCCGGCAGCACCTGGCCGCCATCCTCGTGCAGGACGGGGTGCTGGTGCTGGACCTGCTCCGCTACGCCGCGGAGCTGCGCGACCCGGGGCGTCTCCGCGTCCCCGGCCCCGGGCTCAAGGGGATCTCGGAGCGCGAGATCAAGATGGCCGAGCGGCTGATCGACGAGATGACCGAGCCCTGGAAGCCCGAGCGCTACCGCGACGAGTACCGCGACGAGCTGATGGCGTTCATCAGGAAGCGCGGTCGCGCCGGAAAGCTCGCCGCGGCCCCGGAGGCGCAGGAGGAGCCGGCCCGCCGCCCGCGCGCCGACGTGATCGACATCGCCGACCTGCTCCAGAAAAGCCTCGCCGGCAAGAGCGCGCGCGGCCGGAGCAAGCCGGCCGAGGTGCCGCGCCGGCACCGGCGCCGGAAGACCGCCTGAGCGTGAGCCTCGCCACGTACCGCCGGAAGCGCGACTTCGCGCACACGCCCGAGCCGCGCGGGCGGACGCGGAAGCCCGTGGCGCGCCTGTCCTTCGTGATCCAGCGCCACGCGGCCACCCGCCTGCACTACGACTTCCGCCTCGAGCTGGACGGCGTGCTCAAGAGCTGGGCGGTGCCCAAGGAGCCGAAGGCGGTGGTGGGGGAGAAGCGGCTCGCGGTCCACGTCGAGGACCATCCGCTCGAGTACGGCGGCTTCCACGGGGTGATCCCGGAGGGCCACTACGGCGCGGGCCGGGTGGAGATCTGGGACCGCGGCTGGTGGGAGCCGGTCGGCGATCCGCACGCCGGCTACCGCAAGGGCTCGCTGAAGTTCGTCCTGCACGGCCGGCGGCTGCGCGGCGGCTGGGCGCTGGTGCGGATGCGCCCGCGCGACGCCGAGCCGCGCGGCAAGGAGAACTGGCTCCTCATCAAGGAGCGCGACAAGGATCGTGACGCGGACGAGCGCGCCGCGCCCGCTCGGCCCCGCACGCGCGCGCGATGACGCTGCCGGCCTGGGTGGCCCCCCAGCTCGCCACGCTGGTGGCGACCGCACCCGCCGGCGGCGAATGGGTCCACGAGATCAAGCTCGACGGCTACCGCATCCTGGCCCGGATCGAGCGGGGCCGCGCCCGCCTCCTCACGCGCAACCGCCAGGACTGGACCGAGCGCTTCCCCGCGGTGGCCGAGGCGGTGGCCGCGCTCCCGGCGAAGGAGGCGATCCTCGACGGCGAGATCGTGGCCCTGGACCGGGCCGGCGTCTCCTCCTTCGAGGCGCTCCAGCAGGGTGCCGCGGGTGAGAAGGGGCGGAGCCTGGCCTACGTGGCCTTCGATCTCCTGTTCCTCGACGGCCGGGATCTCCGGAGCCAGCCGCTGATCGAGCGGAAGAAGGCGCTCGCGCGGCTCCTCCGCGGCCGGCGCGGCCGGATCCGCTACTCCGAGCACTTCGACGCGCCGGGGGCGGAAGTCTACGAGCGGGCCTGCGGCATGGGCCTCGAGGGCATCGTGTCGAAGCGGAAGGACGCGGTCTACACCTCCGGGCGTGGGCAAGCATGGCTGAAGGTCAAGTGCGTGGCGCGGCAGGAGTTCGTGATCGGCGGCTACACCGATCCGGAGGGCGCTCGCGCCGAGCTCGGCTCGCTGCTGCTGGGCGTGCACGATCGCGACGGCCGTCTCGTCTACGCGGGCCGCGTCGGCACCGGCTTCACCCAGGCCGCCCTCGAGGTGCTTGGCCGACGGCTGCGCCGGCTCGAGCAGCGCGCCTCGCCCTTCTCGGCCGACGGTCCGCGGCCGCCCGCGCGCGGCGCCCACTGGGTCAAGCCAGTGCTGGTGGGCGAGGTGGCGTTCACCGAGTGGACGCGCGACGGGCTCCTGCGCCACCCGGCTTTCGCGGGCCTGCGCGAGGACAAGCCCGCCGCCCAGGTCGTGCGCGAGGCGCCCCGCGCGGCGCCGGCCCGCCGCATCGCGGGCGGTAGCGGCGCGGACGTGGCGGTGGCCGGCGTCCACCTGACCCATCCCGATCGCGTGCTCTACCGGGAGCAGGCCATCACCAAGCTCGGGCTCGCGCGCTACTACGAGGCGGTCGCGGACTTCATCGTGCCTCACGTGGCCGACCGGCCGCTCAGCCTGGTGCGCTGTCCGGAAGGCGCGGGCGGGCAGTGCTTCTACCAGAAGCACGCGGGCCCGGGCGTTCCCGCGGAGGTCAAGCGCGTGCGGATCCGCGAGCGGGGCGGTGCCACCGCGGCCTATCCCTACGTGGACGACCTGCCCGGCCTGGTCGCGCTCGCCCAGATCGGCGTGCTCGAGATCCACCCGTGGGGCGCGCGGGTGGGCCGGATCGAGCGGCCCGATCGGCTCGTGCTCGACCTGGATCCGGCGCCGGGGGTACCGTGGTCGCGAGTCGTCGAGGGCGCGCTGGCCATCCGCGAGGTGCTCGCCGGGCTCGACCTCGTGGGCTTCGTCAAGACCACCGGAGGCAAGGGCCTGCACGTCGTGGTGCCGCTCCGACCGGAGGCGGGCTGGGACGCGCTCCACGCGCTCGGGGAGGGCATCGGGGCCGAGCTGGTGCGGCGGGCTCCCGATCGCTACACGATCAATCCGCTGAAGGCGGCGCGGCGCGGGCGGGTCTTCGTCGACTATCTCCGGAACGTCCGCGGCGCGACCGCAGTCGCGGTCTACTCGCCGCGCGCGCGCCCCGGCGCGCCGGTCTCGACCCCGCTGGGCTGGGGCGAGCTCGAGGGCCCCGCGCGGCCTGCGGACTTCACGGTGCAGACCGTGCCGGGCCGGCTGGCCTCGAGCCGCAAGGACCCGTGGGCCGACTTCTTCTCGGTGGATCAGGCGATCACGTCTCGGACGGCCAGGGCGCTGGCCCCACCGGCCGCGCGGCGACGATCTCCTCCACCGCGTGGCCGTGCACGCTCCCGTCCTGCGCGCAGCTGATGACGTGGTCGGCGCGCTTCAGGATCTGCCAGTCCACGAACGTCTCGCGTAGCTCGCCCGCGTTGTAGTACTCCACGATCTCTCCCTTCTCCTCGTGCACCAGCCGGTCGGTGAACACCAGGTGGGCGTGGTGGCCGCCCGGCCGTAGTGCAGGCTGCCGCAGGAGAAGATCAGGTCGAAGGGACCGGCCGGCAGCAGACCCGTCACCGGGCCATGCACCCAGCGGACGCGGGCGCCGCGACGCCGGGCCAGGAGCCGGGCCTTGTCGAGGCCGGCGTCCGAGAGATCCACCCCGAACACCACCGCCCCGCGCTCGGCAAAGAAGACGCTGTCGCGGCCCTCGCCGCAGCCCAGGTCGAGTACGTAGTCGCCCGGCCGTACGAGCCGGGCGACCTCGAGCGCGAAGTCCGACGGAGCGGTGCCGAACACGTAGCGCTCGGGAGTGCCGCGCGTACTCTCGCGCCCAGGGACTCCAGGTCGTCTTCGACCGTTGCGATGCGCTCGGCATCGCCCACTGCGCGCGCAAGCCGGATGCCACCGCCCGGACCGGCGCGAGGCGCGAGAATCCACCGGTTTCCGTGCGCGCGTGGCCTCTCGCCGTGTGCCCCGCGCGAGCGATGGTAAGGCTTACCGGGTAGTCCGGTGCCGCCGTGGATGCTAGGCTACCCGGGTCGCTCGAGGAGGATCACCGTGGCGCTCATCGACAAGCGGGAGTTCGTCGGGCTGGACGGGGTGGCGCACCTCTGCACCGGGGGCGAGGCCCCGTGGCTCGCCTCGCACACGGAGGCCTGCGCGCGCTTCGGCGCGCTCAAGAGCGCCGGCATGGCGGGCCGCGAGGAGATGTTCGTGACCGGGGAGCGGGCCCGGGCCCGCGCGGCCCGGATCCTGGGGGTGGAGACCGCCGAGGTCGCCTTCCTCGCCCACGCCTCCGAAGGGCTGAACCAGGCGGTGCGCTCGGTGGAATGGGGCGCCGGCGACAACGTGGTGTTCGCCGATCTCGAGTACCCGTCGCTCATCTACCCGGCCGCGGTGCTGCGCGAGCGCGGGGTGGAGCCGCGCGTGGTCCGCACGCGCGATCACTACCTCTCGCTCGACGATCTCGCGGCGCAGGTCGACCGGCGGACGCGCCTGGTGCTGGTGAGCCAGGTGAGCTACCTCACCGGGCAGCGGCTCGATCTGGCCCGCTGCGCCGACATCGCCCACACGGTCGGCGCGCGCCTGGCCGTCGACGCCACCCACGCGGCCGGGGTGGTGCCGGTGCCGGGCGGCGTGTGCGACTTCGTGGTGTCGGCCTGCTACAAGTGGCTGCTCGCCACCCACGGCGTGGGCCTCTTCGGCTACTGCGCCCGGCGCGTCGGGGAGCTGGTGCCCGCCACCGTGGGCTGGCACAGCGTCGGCCACCGCGGCGGCCCCGGCGATCCGCTCGCGATGCGCTGGCGATCCGATGCCTCGCGGCTCGAGGCGGGCAACCCGAGCCTGCTCGGCCTGGCCGTGCTCGACAACGCGCTCGCGCGACTCGAGGGTCTCGCGGCCGAGGCGGTGGAGCGGCACGCGGTCGGTCTGGGCGGCCGGCTGATCGAGGGGCTCCGCTCGCGGGGCTTCACGGTCCTCACGCCGGAGGCGCCCGCGGAGCGCGCGGGCAACGTGTGCTTCCTGGCCGCCGACGCGGCCGGGCTCGCCGGGCGGCTCGCCGCCCTGCGCGTGCTGGTGTGGGGCGGCGAGGGGCGCATCCGCGTCTCGCCGCACGTGCACTGCGACGGAGACGACGTCGAGCGCTTCTTCGAGGCCCTCGACCGGGTCGGCGCGCGGCCCGGCCCGGCGCTGGTGGCCCGCTAGCACGCCCGGCCATCCGGCCGGGTCCCGACCTGGCCATTCGGCTGATGTCTCCCCGTTCCGCCTCCGGCATGCTGGGGTCGCACCTCAACCCGTGAGGAGGATACGAATGGAAGCCTTGCTCTCGCTCTCGAACGACCTGGCCGGTGCGGTGGAGCGCGTGGCTCCGTCCATCGTGGCCGTGCACGCGCGCCGGCGCCTGCCGTCCACCGGCATCCACTGGCGTCCCGGCATCGTGGTCACCGCCGATCACACGGTTCGGGCCGAGGACGGCATCACGGTCGAGACCGCGGACGGCCGCGCGCGTCCCGCCGTCCTCGTCGGCCGCGATCCCGGCTCCGACCTGGCGGTGCTGCGCGCCGCGGACCTCGACTCCGCCCCCGCCGCGCTCGGCGACGACGCCGCGCTCCGCGTCGGCCACATGGTGCTGGCGCTCGGCTACGGGCCCCGCGCGAGCTGGGGTGTGATCAGCGCGCTCGGCCCGCGCTGGCGGACCTGGCGCGGCGGCGAGATCGACCGCCTGGTCCGGCTCGACCTCGTGCTGTACCCGGGGTTCTCGGGCGGGCCGCTGGTCGACGCGGGCGGCCGCGTGGTCGGGCTGAACACCTCCGGCCTCACCCGCGAGAGCCGGCTCGCCCTGCCGGTGACGACGGTGGCCCGGGTGGTCGACGAGCTCACCCGGAAGGGTCACGTCTCGCGGGGCTACCTGGGCATCGGCATGCAGCCGGTGCGGCTGCCCGAGCCGCTCCGCGCCGGGCTCGGCCTGCCCGGCGACGGCGGGCTCATCGTCGTGATGGTGGAGCCCGACGGTCCGGCGGCGCGGGCGGGCCTGATGCTGGGCGACGTGCTGGTGGCGCTCGACGGCGTGCCCACCGGCGACCTGGAGGACGTGCAGGCGCGGCTCGGGGGGGATCGCGTCGGCACCGCGGTCAGCGCGCTGGTGGTACGCGCGGGGGCGCGGGTGGAGCTGCGGGTCACGGTCGGCGAGCGCCCGCGCCGGGGCGCGTCGTGAGCCCGACCGCGACCGTCGACGCGGCGCCCGAGCCGCTCGCCGCGGCCGCGGCGGGCCTGGCCGCGCGGCTGGGCCGCGTCACGGTGGAGGTGCGGGGCCGCGGCCGCGGCGCGGCGGGCGGGGCGGTGGGCGCGGGTGTCGTCTGGCACCCGGACGGCCTCATCCTGACCAATGCCCACGTGGCCTCGGGCGACGTCACGGTGGTGCTCGCCGACGGCGGGGCACGGCGAGCGCGGCTGGTGGCGCGCGACGTGCGGCGCGATCTCGCCGCGCTGGTGGTGGACGCGACCGATCTGCCCGCGGCCCGGATCGGCGACTCGGGCGCGCTCCGGGTCGGCGAGCTGGTGCTCGCGGTCGGCAACCCCCTCGGGCTGGTGCGCGCCCTCTCGGCCGGCCTGGTGCACGCGGTCGGGCCGCGCGCGATCCACGCCGATCTCCGCCTGGCCCCCGGCAACTCCGGCGGCCCGCTCGCCGACGCGCAGGGCCACGTGGTCGGGCTCAACGCGATGATCGTGGGCGGGCTCGCGGTGGCGGTGCCGAGCCGCGAGGCGCGGCAGTTCGTGCGGGAGCAGCTGCGGGGCTGAGGCCGTGACCACCGTGCTGGTGGCGGCGGCGCGCGCGTCCGCGCGGGCCCGGCTCGAGGCGGTGGTGGCCGCCTCGCGCGCGCTCCGCCTCGTCTCGGGGTCGCCCGACGTCCCGCTCGCGCGGCAGCTGCAGGTCCTGCGCCCGGACGTGGTGCTCCTCGACCTCGACGGCGGGCGGCTCGACGGCCGGCTGGCCGAGCTGCCCGAGTCGGCGGCGGCTGCGCTCGTGGTGCTGACGGACGCGCCGCGGCGCGCGCGCGCCGACCTCGCGGTGGAGCGCGGCCTGGTCCGCGCGGTGCTGCCGCGCGACGCCACCTCGGGCGAGATCCTGGCCGCGATCGACGCGGTGGTCGCGGGCCTGGTGGTGCTCCATCCAGACGCGCTGGCCGATGCGCTCGATGCCGCGCGCGGGCCGCGCTCGCGGCGCGAGGCGCAGCCCGCACGGGACTCCGCCGATCCGGCCCAGCCGCTCACCGCGCGCGAGATCGAGGTGCTGGGCATGCTGGCCGAGGGCCTCGGCAACAAGACGATCGCGTCGCGCCTCGGGATCTCGACGCACACCGCGAAGTTCCACGTGGCGTCGATCCTGGCCAAGCTCGGCGCGGGCAGCCGCACCGAGGCGGTGACGATCGGGATGCGGCGCGGCCTGGTGGTGATCTGAGCGGCTAGCAGGCTGCTGAAAAAGGCCCATCTGCTTCGTTGGCGCCCGCGGCCGCACGCTCAACGTACGGAGAGTACGCCTCGCGTACAGCCGACCGGCGCCGCCTCGCAGCTGGACCTTTTTGAGCAGTCTGCCGCGCGATGGCCCACTCGAACAGCGCGCCGACCACCTCCGTGCCCCGGCAAGCGACGATCGGCTCTTGATTCGGGTCGCGGTCGATGGCGGCGAAGGCCTCCCGGTAGGACGACGGCAGCGGATCCTCGTCGCGCTCCCGCGTCCGGCCCAGCGGATCGTCGGCGAGCAGGTTGACGATCGCGGGCACGTCCCCGGCCCGCGCGCGACGGAAGACCGGCGGCGCGTCAGGCATCCGGGCCGACCGGGTGGGCGCGCGTCAACCCCGGCAGCCCGCCGGCTTGTGCACCCGCGTGGTCGACGCGGGGAACTTCGCCAGCTTGTCGGCGGGGCGCCGCGGGCGGGGCACGAGCTCGCCGCCGCAGTTGGGGCAGCGGCCGCGGAGCACGGCTTCCGCGCATGCGCGGCAGAAGGTGCACTCGAACGAGCACACGCGCGCCTCGTCCGAGTCCGGCGGCAGGTCGCGGTCGCAGCACTCACAGCCCGGTCGTAGCTCGAGCATGAAGGGCCTCCCTCCTCGCTGGGCAACAGGGTATCATCTGGACCTCGAGGAGGAGACCATGGCCAAGAGCGTGGTGACGGCGGAGCGATTCGCCAAGGGGATGACGTTCGATCAGTACGTGGCGTACGCGGGCGGCGCGCAGAATCTCGCGCGCGAGGCCTTCGGCAGCTACTACCCGGACGGCGGCGCGATCGGGATCGCGCGCAAGGACAACAGCGCGGTGCTCCGCGAGCGCTACGCGCGGACCCGGCTGGCCGACTACCAGGTTGCGGCCATCAAGTGGCTCGCGGCCCAGCCCGGCGGCCCCGCCAACATCCTGGCGATCTCCGAGGACTGGTCCTCCGACTGCCGGCGCGACGTGCCCGCGATGGCCCGGCTGGCCGAGGCGGGCGGGCTCGCGCTCCGCATCTTCGACCGCGACGGCCAGAAGATCCTCGGCAAGCGCCGGCCCGACCCAGCCGCCTACCCGGACGGTAACCACGACCTCATGCTCGAGTTCCTGAACGCCAAGGACGGCGGGGAGTGGGCCTCGGTGCCGGTGGTGGCGGTCTACACCAAGGACTTCCAGGAGCTGTGCCGTTACATCGAGTACCCGGCGATTTACCACAAGGACCGCGTCCGCGGCCACCAGCAGGCGGCGCGCGCGGGGGAGAGTCCGGAGCAGGCGCGGGATCGCGGCATGAAGGAGTTCGCCGCGATGCAGGCCTCGCCCTTCTTCGACCTGTGGGCCAGCGCGGGCATCGACGAGATCCTGAGCGCGATCTACGAGAAGCGGGTGCTGGGCGGCTAGAGGCCGGCGTCCGCCTCCCGCACGATCTCGGCCACGAGCTCCGCCTTGCCCGCGGTGTACGCCTCGCGGTCCGTCGGATGGCGGGCTTGCAGCTCCTGCTTCAGCCGCACGTAGCGCGCGGCCGCGTCGGGATGCCGGCGCAGGTACTCGCAGAAGACGAGGGCGGGGCGCGCGTCGTCGGGGGTACGGACGTGGACGTGATGGGTGCGGCCCGTCCCGAACGGCGGCATGCCCTTGACGAAGAACATCCGGTCGTGGCGCGGGTTGTCGGCCCAGTAGACGTAGTCGAGGCTCCGGATGGGCTCGATCACGCCCGGCCAGCGGGACCGGTCGGCCGCGACCAGCATGATGTCGATGATCGGCTTGGCCGCGATCCCGGGGATCGCGGTGCTGCCGAAGTGCTCGAGGCGGAACGGGCCGAGATCGAGGCCGATCAGGACGGTCCGGAGGCGCCCGGCCTCCGCCTCGAACGTCGAGGGCCAGCGCGGGTCGTAGTCGACCAGGTCGACCCGATCCTCCTCCGCGTTGCTCCAGCGCCGGCCGTCGTGGGTCACGCGGGTCAAGGACGGGGCTCCATCAGCTCCAGCCGATTGCCGAACGGGTCGTCGACGTAGACGCGGAGATAGCCCTCGAGCGGCTCGTCGTCGACGATCGCGTGGCCGGCGGTGCGGAGGCGCTCGATCAGCCCGGCGAGGTCGTCCACCAGGAGCCCGGGGTGGGCCTTCTGCGCGGGGCGGAAGTTGCGGTCGACGCCCAGGTGGATCTTGAGGCGCCCGCGCTCGAACCATGCACCGCCGCGCGCGGCGAGCACGGGCGGCTTCGCGATCTCCGGGATGCCGAGCAGTCCTCCGTAGAAGGCGCGCGCCTCGGCCTCGCGCCCGGCCGGCATCGCGAGCTGCACGTGATCGACCCCGACCACCGGCATCAGCAGGTCCTCTCGGGCACGGGCGGCTCAGCCTCGCTCCGCGATGTGCCGGGCCGCCTCGGCCGAGGTGCGCACCGGGATGATCTCGAAGTGCCCGAGGTCGCCCCACGCCGCGATCCAGGCGTCGAAGAGCGACCGGTCGTCGGTGCGCATGAGCTGGAAGCAGCGGAAGTAGTCGAGATCCACCCAGCTGTCGACGTACTCGAGGCCGGGCGGGAGCTGGCGCCCCTTCTCGCGCGCCCGGCGATAGATCTCGGCCGCGGCGCCCGCGTTGAAGTACTCGATGACCATGTAGAGCATGAGCGGCTCCTCGTGTCAGAGGTCGCCGCAGGCGCTGGCCAGCACGACGACGTAGCCCTCCGGATCGCGCCGCCAGATCTCGAAATCGCCGGCCTGGAGCCACAGCAGGACGAGGAGCCGCTGGTACCAGCGGCTGCTGGCCGGTACGTCGCGCGCCGCGATCGGCGGCTGGGGGCGGATCCCGGCGCCGGACATCGCGGCTAGTCGCCGAGACCTAGCGCGGCGCGCAGCTGCTGCCGCTGCTCCTGGACCACCGACCACATGCGGCCACCGGTGAGGCCGCCGTCCACGATCAGGGCGTGGCCGTTCACGAAGCTCGAGTCCTCGCTCGCGAGCCAGAGCGCCGCGCGCGCGATGTCCTCGGGCAGGCCCGCGCGATGGATCGGCTGGCGGGCGGCCAGGAGCGTCTTCATCAGCTCGGCGACGCGATCCGCCTCCGGCCCGGCGAGGCCCAGGGCCGAGCCGAAGATCGGGGTGGCGATGCCGCCCGGGCAGATGCAGTTCACGCGCACCCCGCTCTCGCCCAGCTCCATCGCCACCGAGCGCGTCAGGTGCACGACGGCGGCCTTCGCCGCGCTGTAGACGTGCGGCCCGTAGCCGGCCTGCAGCCCGGCCACGCTCGCGGTGCTGATGATGCTGCCCCCGCCCTGGCGCTTCATGATCGGGGCCGCGTGCTTCATGCCGAGGAAGACGCCACGGAGGAGCACGCCGATCGTGTGATCGAAGCCGTCCGCCGGGATCGCCTCGATCGGCCCGGAGACGCCGCCGGCCCCCGCGTTGTTGAAGAGGCAGTCGAGGCGCCCGAAGCGCGAGACCGCGTGGGCGATCGCGCCGCTCACGTGGGCCTCCTGGCTCACGTCCGCGTGCAGGTAGCTGGCCGACTTTCCCAGCTCCTCGGCGAGGCGGGCGCCCCGATCGTCCTGGACGTCGGCGATCACCACGCGACAGCCCTCCTCGAGGAAGAGCCGGACCGTCGCGTCCCCGATGCCGCTGGCTCCCCCGGTGATGACCGCGACCTTGCCGTCGAGCTTGCCCATGTGGCGATCTCCCTTCAGCGCGCGCCGGACCGCTCGAGCACGCGCGCCATCGCGTCGTGGCCGCGGGCCCGCGCGAGCTGCAACGGCGTCCGGCCGCCGCGGTCCGCGAGGTTGAGGTCGGCGCCCGCCGCGACCAGCGCGGTGAGGGTGTCGGTGTGCCGGGGACCGCCGTCGCCCAGGACGATGGACTCGATCAGCGCGGTCCAGCCCAGGTTGTTGACGTGGTCGAGGGGAGCTCCCGCCCGGATGAGCGCGCGCACGACGTCGGCGTGGCCCAGGTGGGCGGCCGCGATCAGTGCGGTGCCGTCGTAGCGGCTGGTGACGTTCCGCGCGCTGCCGCCCAGGGCCAGGGCGGTCTCGAGCGTCGGCACGTCGCCCGCGACCGCGGCGATGGTCACGATGTCGTAGCGGTCACGCTCGAGCGCGTTGGGATCGGCGCCCGCGGCCACCAGCGCGCGCATCGCCTCGTGATGGCCGCCGTACGCCGCCACGTGGAGTGGGGTGCGACGGTGGCCGTCGCGCTCGTCGGGGTTCATCCCGCGCGCGGTCAGGGTCCGGATCGCGGCCGCGTCGCCGCGCGCGGCCGCGGCCAGGAGCCCGCGGTAGCCGGCGCGCTCCTCCGGCGACGGGGGCACCTGCGCCGCGGCGGGCGCGGCGGCGAGCAGGAGCGCCAGGCCGAGCACTCGCGCGGACCGGTGGGGCATCGGAGCGCTAGAACGAGCGGTGCTCGAGCTCGGGCGCCTCGAACAGACGCCGCGTGAACTCGAGGGCGCGCTCCACGTCGAAGCGCTTGCAGGTGAAGAGCACCACCGCGAAGAACCGTCGCGCGCTCCAGACGTAGAGGGAGATGCCCGAGTCGATCAGGGGGATGAACGCGTCGAAGCCCTGGTTCTCGGGCTTTCCGGCTCCGGCCGGCGAGTGGATCACCGGCGTGCCGTAGGTGGTGAGGTCGAGATGCGCGGCCAGCCCGAGCAGGTAGCGCTCCACCGCGGGGCGGTCGACCGCGGCGGCGAAGTGGCCCTCGATCAGCAGGCGCTGGCGCGTGATGTCCGGCGCCAGGTCACGCATCGCGGTCTCGGCCGGCTGGTCGGAGGTGGAGCATGATGTGCGCCGCCCAGTATACGTCGGGGGGAGCGCCCGCCATCAGGAGAAGGCGAGCGGCGCGAGCTCGCACGCGAAGATCGTGTCGGGACAATCGACGTGCGGCGCCTGCTGCGCCTGGGGCGCGAGCTTGACCCAGGCGCGGGGCATCGACGTGCCCGACTTCATGTCCGCGACGAGGCGCTGGAAGAAGTGGGCGAACGCGTCGCCCTTGCGGTCCAGCATCATCACGAGATTGGCGCGGGCCAGCTGCTTGCTCCGGTTCGCGGCGACGGTGTAGCTCTGGCCCGAGTTGGGCGTGGCCACGATCACCACCGAGGGTATGCGCCTCCATGCTCTGCGGACCGCCGAAGAGCCGGCGCAGCCAGCCCATCGCTACGCCGCGACGGTGCCGCGGGCCGCCCAGGCCCGGGCGGTCAGCCGGATCGAGCCGTCCGCGGCGGCGGGAACGCGCTCGCGCAGATGGTCGCGGAGACGGGTCCTCGCGCCCTCGTCGAGGGCCATCGCGTAGGCGGGCGCGGGGCCCTGGCCGCCCAGGAAGGGGCGCCAGTAGTCCTCGAAGCTCGCGAAGGGCGTCGGGACGTCGATGGCGGTGACCTCGACGCCCCCGAGCCCGGCCGCGGCGAGGAGCTGCGCGAGCGTGTCGGGGCGACAGAGCGGGAACCGTGGTCCCTCGTCCATCCTGGCGGCGGCCGGGTCGAGCGCGACCGCCCCGTCCCAGAAGAGCCGCATGAGCTCCATGCCTCCCGCGTAGTCCCAGACGTAGGCCGCGATCGTGCCGCCGCGCGCGGTCACCCTCCCCATCTCGGCCACCGCGGCGGGCTGGTCCGGCACGAAGTTGAGGACGAGCCCCGAGACGACCACGTCGACGGCCCCCGCGTCCAGCGGGATCTGGGTGGCGCTGGCCTCGTGCAGGACCGCGCGAGATGCGAGGTGCCGCCGGGCGGTCTCGAGAAATCCCGCCGAGGGCTCGATCGCGGTGAGCGACGACGGCGCGCAGTGATCCAGGATCGCGGCGGACAGCGCCCCGGTACCGCACCCGACGTCGAGCCACCGGCGCCCGGCGGGGATGGCGAGCCAGGAGAGGAATGCGGGCGCCACTCGCCGGCTCCACCGGCCGACGTACTGCTCGTAGGGGTCGCCGCTTTCCCAGGTGTCGGAGACGGGATTGGGAGCCATGGTCATTGGGTGCCAGGGTGGCCGGGCGGGGCCGCAGGCTCGACTCTACCCCACCAGCACCGGGGCCCTCCGCCCGCGATGAAGGGCAGCGAGCCGAAATCGATCGGCCGGACCGCGCGTCCCTCTGCGTCGCGGAGGCCGGGCGCGACGGCCGCCGGGCCCGCCACGCTCACCACGAAGCCGCTCGTCGCTCCGCCGGTCGCGAGCGCCGCCGCGGGGTCGTCGGTTTCCCACCAGAGGTGCACGAAGGACGACTCCTCCGGATACACCACCATCCCTCGCCAGCCCGGTGGCGCACCCAGGACGGCGGGAGTCTGCGGCGGCACCAGCCGTGTTCGCTCCCGCTCGCCCGAGCCGATGCTGATCCAGCTCACGCCCGCGCCGGTCCGGTTGACGACCGCGTACGACACGGTGAGGCGATCCGTGCCCGCGATGCTCGCGCGAACGGCGAGGGCCCGGCCGGCCGGCTCGCAGTCGAGGGCGCTCACGACCTGGACACGCGCGGTCAGCCCGATGACCGCGGCGAGCGCGAGGACCGCACCGACGCGCAGCACGGCGCGGCTAGACGACCCGACGCGGCGCCGCGGTGGCCGCGTCGCCGGTATTGGGCGTGCCGGACGGCTCGATGAGGAGCAGGTGCACCTCCTCGGTGGCGACCGGCCGGTGCTCGACCCCGCGAGGCACGACGAAGAGCTCGCCCGGGCCCAGGCGCACGCTCCGGTCGCGCAGCTCGATGGTGAGGTGGCCCGCGAGCACGAGGAAGAAGTCGTCGGTGTCGTCGTGCTCGTGCCAGACGAACTCGCCCTGGGCCTTGACGACCATGACGTCGCAGTCGTTGAAGCGCGCGACGGTCCGGGGCTGCCAGTGGTCCGCGAACGTGGCGAGCTTGGCCGCGAGGTTGATCGGATCCATGCGCGGCCGGCTACGCGCGGTCGCGGTGGGAGCGGAGGAAGTCTCCCACCACCCGGTTGTACTCCTCGGGCACGAGAGTGGGGGCGAAGTGGCCGCCGGTCGGCAGGACCGCCAGCTTGGCGCCGCGGATCCGGGTGGCCAGCTCCTCGGAGTAGAACGGCGGCGTCAGGGTGTCGTCCGCGGCCACCACCACCAGGGTGGGACAGCGGATCTCGCCCAGGCGGGCGCGGCGGTCGAACGCCACGATGGCGTCGATACGGCTGGCCAGCACCTCGGCGGGCGGCGGGGCGGCGGCCAGGCGCTTCATCTCCTCGACCAGCGCGGCGTCGTTCTCGCTGATCCACCGCGGCGGGCGCAGCATGACCACCGAGGCCCGCCAGTAGCTCTCGAAGCCGCGGTGGAGCAGGAGCTCCTTGCGCGTCTCGAAGCAGCGGCGGAAGTAGGCGTCCTGGCCGGGCCAGGTGGCGCTCAGCACCAGGCTCCGCAGCCGGCCCGGGTGATCCTGCGCGATGGTCTGGCCCATGGCCCCGCCGGTGGAGTGCCCGACGTAGTGCGCGCGCTCGACGCCCAGGCGGTCCATGAGTGCGACGGTGTCGGCCGCCATCTGATCCACCGAGTACTTGATGCGCGAGTGGGTGCTGCGGCCGGCCCCGCGGTGATCGTGGACGATCACACGGAAGTCGCGGGCGAAGTCGCGCGCCTGCGGACCCCAGAACGCGCCCTGGCCGCCCAGCCCGGGGACCAGCATCAGCGCGGGTCCCTGGCCCTGCTCCTCGTAGTAGATGTCGGCGTCGCCGATCGAGACGTGCGGCATGGCCCGGGCCCGCTACTTCGTGTCGTTCATGCCCATGCGACGCTCGATCGCGATCACGTCCTGCGGCCGCTCGAACGGCGCGGGAGCGGGCGCGCCGGGCTCCCGCGGGCGGCCGATGGCCTGGAAGAAGTCCTCGAGGCCGGGTGGGGTGATCACCCACAGCATCACCAGGTCCTCGTCCGGGTTCTCGTTGATCAGCTCGTGCTTGACGTCGTAGCCCAGGAAGCAGGAGGTGCCGGGCACGAGCGGGTGGCTCACGCCGTCGACCACCGCGCGCCCGCGGCCCCGGAAGCAGATCTGCAGCTCGACCTGGTCGCCGTGCGAGTGCTCGCGCACGCGGCTGCCGGGGGCGATGGTCTGGAAGCCCATGGCGTGGCCCGCGAAGCCGGTGCGCGCCGGGTAGAGCTTCGGATCGGCGTGGCCGTTGGCGGGGACGGGCTGCCAGTACGAGGGGCCGTCCTCCGGCTGCACGACGACGGCGCGGCCGCGCGCGCGGTCGGCCTCATTGGCGGTGGGGCTGGCGGTCTGGCTCATGATCGCTCCTCCTGGCCCTCGGGGCCGAGGCCGGTAGTGTAACTCGGCCCGCCCGCGCCCGGCCTCAGTTCTCGGGCTCCTCGGCGTACGGGTGCCGCATCGGGTTCTCGACCCAGCCCGCCACGAGCACGAGCCGGCTCGTGCGGTCGACGGCGACGAAGCCGAACGGCCGGTCGAACGTCACGCGGATCACGCGCACCGTGTGCCGAGATGGAGGAGGAGCGAGCGCCATGCCCCACAAGGCGATGCTCGTGATGGCGGCCGCCTCGAAGTCCACGGCGCCGAACGCGGCTTTCACGGATTGCCTCGCCTGCTGAACCGCGAGGGGCCGGTCGCTGATGCCGGGGAACGGGCGCTGGCTGAGGTCCGCTGCGGCGCTCAAGCCAAAGAGGTCTGCCTCGTCATTCAGATCGTGGTCGGCCGTCACCTCGAACGCGACGGTCTGGATCTCGATGGCGGGAGGATCGGGATTGGCGCGCTGCTCCTCCTCGACGATGAGTCCGGGGGCGGTCTCCCCGGGGCGGAGCTCGCCTCCGCCGCGCCACGGCCGCTCTCCGGCCAGCGCGGCGATGCCCTCGCTGAGGACCGCGCCGGGGGGGCTTTGCTCCGGGCCGATGACCAGATGGACGTCGACGTCGTCCGCGCCCAGTGAATCGAAGATCGTCAGCGCTCCCGCCCGAGTGTCCAGGACCGTGATCCGGTCGAGGTCCTCGAAGCTGGCGGTGAGCGCGTGGAGGATGCGCCCCGCCCATGGGCCGGCCGGGACGGGGTCGGGAGAATCGCAGGTCTCGAACGGCGTCTCCCAGCGGGTGCGGATGGCCAGGCAGCCCGCGAGCACCAGCAACGTGGCGTCGTCGATCCGGGTCGGCAGACGATCGAGGATCCCGAGGGTCCGCTCCTTCACCCAGGCATCGAGGATTGCCTGATCTTGCTCGGGCGGGCCGAGGAGCAGTCCCCGGGCGCTTGCCGGAAGCGCGGACGCCCAGTCCGCGCGGAGCGGAAAGTTCTCGCGCACCCAAAGACCGATCGCTCCCCGCGCGCCGGCGGCGCGATCGATCGCGGCGATCACGTCGCCGGCGCCCGCCATCGCGCCGTCGACCGGCATGCCGATCGCGTGCTCGAGCTCGGCGCGGGCCTTCCCCGCCGCCCCGCCGGCGAGCGCGGCCAGAAGCGGCCAGACCGCGGCGCCCGAGACCGCGAAGTCTCCTCGGTGCCGGCCCGCCACCTCGACCCATCGGGCGGTGAGGGCATTCGACGCCAGGACCGCTGGACTCGCGTCGACCATGGGAGGCCAGTATCACGGCCCTGGACCGGGCGGGCAAGTTCGGCGATAGTGCCCGCATGATCACTCGACGCGTGCTCGCGCTCCTGGTATCGGCGGCGGTGCTGGTGACGGCTCAGGCGATCTCGGTGTCGGCGCAGGAGACGCCCCGGGCCGGCGGCGTCCTGAAGGCGGCGATGATCGGCGAGCCGCCGACGCTCGACCTGCACTGGACCACCGCGGTCATCACGCAGGAGATCACCTTCCACATCTACGAGGGCCTCTTCACGTACGACGCGGGCTACGCGCCGATCCCGATGCTGGCCGAGTCGTACACCATGACCAACGACGGCCGGCGGTACACCATCGTCCTGCGCAAGGGCGTCCGCTTCCACAACGGCAAGGAGATGACCTCGGCCGACGTGGCGGCCTCGCTCAACCGCTGGGGCAAGGTGGCCACCACCGGCAAGGCGGTGTGGCGGGCGGTCGAGGCGGTCGAGGCGAAGGACCCGTACACGGTGGTGATCCACCTGAAGGAGCCGTCGGGCTCGCTCCTCTACGCGCTGGCCAGCCCCAACAACGGCGGCGTGATCCATCCCAAGGAAGTGATCGCGGCCGCCGGCGATGGGCAGATCAAGGAGTTCATCGGCACCGGCCCCTATCGCTTCGTCGAGCACCGGCCCGACCGCCACATCAAGGTGGCGCGCTTCAAGGAGTACGCGGCGCGGAGCGAAGCGCCCAACGGCTACGGGGGCCGGCGGACCGCCTACGCGGACGAGATCCTCTTCATTCCGGTGCCGGACGTGGCGGTGCGCCTCGCGGGGGTGGAGACCGGCGAGTACCACTTCGCCAACAGCATCAACCAGGACAAGTACGACGGGATCAAGAGCCGCGGCGACGTCTCGGCCGCGGCGGTGAAGCCGTACGGCTGGATCACCGCGGTGCCCAATCACAAGCAGGGCGTGATGGCCAACAAGAAGGTCCGCCAGGCACTCCAGGCGGTGCTCGACATGGAGCCGATCATGGCGGCCGGCATCGGCAACAAGGAGTTCTACCGGCTCTCGGGTGCGCTCTTCTATCCGGAGCAGCCCGCCTTCTACTCCACCGCCGGCGTCACCGCATACAACCTGAAGAGCAAGGACCGCGCCCGTGCGCTCCTCAAGGAGGCGGGCTACTCCGGACAGCCGGTGCGATGGATCACCACCAAGGAGTACGAGTGGATGTACAACACCGCGGTGGTGGCCAAGCAGCAGATGGAGGAGGTGGGATTCGTCGTCGACCTGCAGGTGGTGGACTGGGCCACCCTGGTGCAGCGGCGCAACAAGCCCGAGCTGTTCGACGTCTTCTCCACCGGCTTCACCCTGAGCCCGGACCCGGCGCTGTCCTCGTCGGTGCAGTGCAACTGGCCGGGCTGGTGGTGCCACGAGGAGAAGGACCGGCTGCTGGCCGAGATGACGCGCGAGACCGATCCGAAGAAGCGGCGCGCGCTGATCGAGCGGGTGCAGGCGATCTTCTACGAGGACGTGGGACGCATCAAGCTCGGCGACTACTATACGCTGCAGGCGACGCGCAAGGAGCTGCGCGGGTTCAAGCCGGGGCCCTTCCTCTACTTCTGGAACGCGTGGCTGGCGCGGTAGCCAGCCGGACGTATGGTCCACGCCATGACGGTCGGCGGGGCCGGTGATCGACAGGAGAGGGAACACGCATGAGCGGAAACCCGACGACCACTCTTCCGGAGGTCGATGTGCCGGAGGTGTTGAACGTCGCCGTCGAGTACGTCGATGGAGCCGTCGCGGCAGGGCACGGTGATCGGGTTGCGTACATCCACGAGAGCCAACAGGTCACATATGCCGAGCTGCAGAGGGGGGTGAACCAGGCGGGCAACGCGCTGGCCGCGTTGGGCGTCGAGCTCGAGCACCGTGTCGCGATCCTGCTGCCCAACCGTCTGGAGTTCGTGACCTCGTTCTTCGGCGCCATCAAGATCGGTGCGGTGCCGACCCCGATGAGCTTCGCGGTCACCCCAGATGAGCAGACCTTCTTGCTGGCCGACAGCCGGGCTCGCGCCATCGTCACCACGGCGGCGTTGTGGGGGCCACTTCGTGAGCGCCGCGGCCGGTGGCCCTTCCTGCGACACGTGCTCATCGTCGGCGGCGGGGCGTCGCAGCCCGGGGAGCACGACTTCGGCACGCTCGTGCACGAGGCGCCGGCCGACCTGGAGGCGGCGCCGACCACGAGCGAAGACGCCGCCTTCTGGCTCCATACATCGGGCAGCACGGGAAGACCAAAGTGGGCCGTGCACCTGCAGCGAGATATGCTGCACAGCGAGCGCCTCTACGCGGCACCGTTCGTCGAGCTGCGCCCTGGTGACGTCATCGTGTGCGGCAGTCCGTGCTTCCACGCCTACCCGCTCGGATTCACTACCTACTTCGCCCTGAAGGCGGGTGCGACCGTTGTGCTGAACGCGGAGCGCAGCACCCCCGCCCGAATGTTCCATCTCGTCCGCGAGCACCGCGCCACCGTCTTCGTCGGCGTGCCGACCCTGTATGCCCAGATGCTCCAGGCGGCATCGCGGGGGGAGCCGGCGGACCTCTCCAGCGTCCGCGTGTGCTTCGCCGCCGCCGAGCCGCTGGCCGCCGACCTCTACCGCCGCTGGCGCGAACGGTTCCGGGTCGAGATCCTCGACGGAATCGGAACGACGGAAGCGCTGCACATCTTCATCAGCAATCGCGCCGGCGAGGCGCGCCCGGGGAGCTCGGGCCGGGCGGTGCCCGGCTACCGGATCCGCTTGGTGGACGACAGTGGCGCCGACGTGCCGGAGGGCGAGATCGGCAATCTGCTCGTCAGCGGCGGCAGCGTCTTCGCGGGCTACTGGCACCGACAGGACGTCACGAGACGGGTTCTGCAGGGCGAGTGGTACCACACCGGAGACAAGTACCGTCAGGACGTCGACGGCTACTACTGGTACATAGGACGCGCCGACGATCTCCTGCGGGTGAGCGGGCACTGGGTCTCGCCGGCCGAGGTCGAGGCGGCACTGGTAAGCCATCCCGCGGTGCTGGAGGCCGCCGTCGTGGGACAGGAGGATAGCGACGGACTCATCAAGCCGAAGGCCTTCGTCGTGTTGCGCGACGGCTTCCAAGCGGCCGATCGCCTGGCCGAGGAGCTGAAGGCGCACGTCAAGAGCACCATCGCGCCCTACCAGTATCCGCGGTGGATAGAGTTCGATGACGCGCTTCCCAAGACGGCGACCGGCAAGATCCAACGCTACAAGCTACGATAGCCGCGCCCGCGGCCTTCACTCCTCGTCGCGCGCGTAGCGACCGATATCTACGATGCGGATGCGTCAGCCGAGCCCGGCTGCTCGTGCGATCAGAAAGAACCCTGCCCCGACGACGACGGCGCCGATGGCTCGCGCGACGCGCTCACCAGCCGGGGCGAGACGTTCGACGGTGATGGCGGCCCCCACGACCGCCATCGCGCGAAGGTCCATGACCCCGATGACCAGGAGAATCGCCATCAGACCGCCGCAGCAGTAGCTGCAGTGGAGACCGAGGCGCAGGCCGTGTCGCCAGGCCGTGCCGGCGTCGGCCGGCCGCGTACCGCCGGGTTCGGGTGCCGCCCGGCAGCAGGCAAGGTGACGCGCCTTCCACTCGGTGAACTGGAGCGCGCCGGCGATCAGGACGACCCCGCCGACCGCGATCGGAACGGCGCGCGCCAGCGCCGGCTGCCGCATCTCGACCGCCGCCAACGCGATGCCGAGCGGGAACGTGGCCATTCCGAACACGGCCCACACGGAGAAGTACCCGACCCCCACGAGCGCGGTCGGCCGAGCCCGGCGCGCCTCGCCGGCGCTGCCGACGGCCTGGCGGTAGCGCCACAGCATGGGGACCAGGGATGGCAGCATCATCGCCACCATCATCACGACCCACATACCGAGGAACGACGCCGCGGCGCCGGGCCACGTCTGTCCGGGCATCCGCATCCACGCCATCGACATGGTCCAGCCGCCGGGCATCGGCATCCCGCCCATCGCCGACATGGACTCGCACCAGGTGATCGTCAGCGCGGCGCTGGCGGCGAAGAGCAGCGCCGCGCCGCCGAAGAAGAAGCGCCGGGACGATCGCTCGGAAGCCATGCTCAGCGCTTGTCGTACTCGTCGTGGCGGCGCCACCAGACGCCCGTCTCGTTACGCCCCTTGGGGGCGCGGTCGAGCCACTGGTACATGCCCCAGAGGCCGTCCAGCCCGCGCGCATAGGTGGAATAGGCGTGGTAGACGATGCCGTCCTCGAGCACGAACGCGCTCATGCCCGGCCTCTCGCGCGTGTACGTGGCCACGTCGGTTCCGGTCATGGCCGCCATCTCGGCGACCGGCCCGTCGCCGCCCGCGTCCCGGCTCAGCCCGCCCGAGGTCAACCGCACACTCCACGCCGCCTCGCGCCGGTAGTTGTATTCGATGCCCCCCGCGCGCTGTTGCTCCTCGGTGAACCGGACGTTGAAGTCGATGTTGAAGTCGCCGCCGAGCGAGGACGCCCAGGGGAACGTCCATCCCATCCGCCGCTTGTACGTCTGCAGTTTCGCGAGAGGCGCCCGCGACACCGCCGAAAGCGTGACGTCGTGGTTGGCCAGGTGGACGGCGAAGCCGTCGAACCCGTCCGCGATCGCCGAGCAGGACGGGCACCCCGCCGTGTAGTCGGGCCCGAACATGAAGTGGTAGACGAGGAGCTGCGAGCGCCCCCGGAAGAGGTCTGCCAGCGAGGCGCGCCCCTCGTCGGTCTCGAATCGATACTCCTGGTCGATCCGGACCCACGGCAGCTCCTGCCGCCGCCGCGCCAGCTCGTCGCTGCGCCGCGTGAGTTCCTTCTCCGTTTCGAGCAGCTCGAGCCGCGCTGCGAGCCACTCCCGACGTGTCCCGGTTCTGTGCTTCGTCATCGCTTGTCTCTCCTTCTGCGGGTGTCCTTCATCCGTGGGCCGGCTATCGCTCGTTGCTGGTCATGAGATAG
The DNA here is from genome assembly GCA_041497895.1 of Methylomirabilia bacterium. Classification (GTDB taxonomy): domain Bacteria; phylum Methylomirabilota; class Methylomirabilia; order Rokubacteriales; family CSP1-6; genus CAMLFJ01. The sequence continues at coordinate 22,574 of JBGQHJ010000003.1, read as the reverse complement.
ATTTAGCGCCAGGTATCGAACGGTGGGAGTTACAAGTGTGACGGGATTCCGATGGACTCGCTGATCACGGCGGCGGCGCGTGCGCTGGCGGCGGGTGATCCCCTCGGCGCATTGAAGCGGGTCGCCCTGCGCGACGACGCGCCTGCGCTCGCGCTTCGAGGCATTGCGATGGCGCAGCTCGGCGATCTCGCTCGGGCGAAGGCCCTCCTGCGACGTGCTGCGCGTGCCTTCGGTCCGAAAGAGGCCGTGGCCCGCGCGAGGTGCGTCGTCGCCGAGGCCGAGATCGCGCTCGTCTCGCGCGACCTCGGCTGGCCTGCGAAGGCGCTCGACGCGGCGCGGGCGACGCTCGAAGCGCACGGCGACCGGGTAAACGCCGCGCACGCACGGTATCTCGAGGTCCGGCGTCTCCTCCTGATCGGGCGCATCGACGAAGCCGAGCGTGCGCTCGCCGAGCTCGACCCCGCGCCTCTCCCTCCCGCGTCGAGGACCGCCCACGAGCTGGTGGTCGCGGGGATCGCGATTCGACGCCTCAGAACGGAGGTGGCGCGCGCCGCGCTCGCTCGGGCCAAGCGCGCAGCGCACCACGCACGCATCCCGGCGCTGACCGCGGAGGTGGAGAGCGCATACCTCGTTCTGAGCACGCCCGCGGCGCGCCTGATTGCGAGGGGCGGGGAGCGAGCCCTCCTGCTCGAGGAGGTCGAAGCGGTGCTGGGGTCGAGGGCATTCGTCGTGGACGCGTGCCGTCGCGTCGTGCGCCGTGCCGGCACGGTGGTCTCGCTCGCAAGGCGTCCGGTGCTCTTCGCGCTCGCACGCGCGCTGAGCGAAGCGTGGCCAGGAGACGCTCCGAGGGACGCGCTCGTTGCGCGGGCATTCGGATCGAAGCTCGCCGATGAATCGTATCGGGCGCGGTTGCGGGTCGAAGTCGGGCGGCTTCGCGCGGTGCTTCGGACGCTGGCGGACGTGAGCGCGACGAAGCGAGGTTTCGCGCTGAGGCCGCGCCGCGCACGCGAGGTGGTCGTGCTGGCCCCGCCCGTCGAGGAGGAGCATGCGTGGGTGCTCGCCTTTCTCGGCGACGGGGAATCGTGGTCGAGCTCGGCCCTTGCTCTGGCGCTGGGGACGAGCCAGCGCACGGTGCAGCGGGCGCTCGACTCGCTCGAGGCGGCGGGCAAGGTGCAGTCGTTCGGTCGCGGGCGAGCTCGTCGTTGGGTGACCCCTCCCGTGCCGGGATTCACGACCACCTTGTTACTCCCCCCGCCTCTGGCGACCGACTAGAATAAACGCATGGGTCGATCAACCGCCGAGATCGTCCGTGAGTATGGGCCCTTTCCGGGTGCCGACCGCGTGCATGGAGTCACGTATGACGGTCAGAACGTCTGGTTTGCGTCTGGAGACCGGCTGAACGCCTTCGATCCTGCTAGCGGGAAGACGCTTCGCTCGATCGAGGTCGCCGCGCATGCAGGAACAGCCTTCGACGGCCAGCACCTGTTTCAGCTCGCCGAGGATCGCATCCAGAAGATCGACCCGAAGACCGGCAGGGTGCTCGCCACGATCCCGGCCCCCGGCGGCGGTGGTGACTCGGGGCTCACGTGGGCCGAAGGAACGCTCTGGGTGGGGCAGTATCGGGACCGGAAGATCTATCAAATCGATCCCCAGACCGGGTCGGTTCTTCGCACGATCGAGTCCAACCGCTTCGTCACCGGGGTCACCTGGGTCGACGGAGAGCTGTGGCACGGCACCTGGGAAGGTGACGAGAGCGAGTTGCGGCGAGTCGATCCTCGGACGGGAGAGGTTCTGGAGAGGCTCGAGATGCCGCCCGGAGTGGGCCTCTCGGGGCTCGAGTCCGATGGCGGCGATCTGTTCTTCTGCGGAGGAGGAAGTAGCGGCAAGGTGAGGACCGTCCGCCGGCGCAAACGGGGCTCCGCGACGGGCGGCGGCTCCGAGACCCCGTCCTCGACGAGGAAGTAAGGGAATTGACTGCGGCTGCGAGGACACGACGTCGGGTCGTTGCCCGGAGTGTGTTCACCTCACCTGCGCGCTCATCACGTCTCCGGCGGTAGGTCGATCATGAACAGATTTGGTCGGCTCGCTCTTAGGGCCGAAGGACGCGGCCGGGTAGGGCGCCGGTGTGCTGGCCGCCCGCGATGACGAGGCGTCCGTTCACGACGACGTCGCCGATGCCAGCCGCGTACTGGTGCGGGTCCTCGTAGGTGGCGCGGTCGGCCACGGTCGCGGGGTCGAATACCACGAGGTCGGCCTTGGCGCCGACCGCCACCACTCCGCGGTCCGGTAGCGCGAGCCGGCGCGCGGGGAGGCCGGTCATCTTCCACACCGCGGTCTCGAGCGACAGCACGCGCTCGTCGCGCGCGTAGCGGCCGAGCACGCGCGCGAACGTACCGTAACTGCGCGGGTGCGGCTTGCCGACCGCGAGGGGGCCGTCGGCGGCGAGGGACGAGCCGTCTGAGCCCACCATGACGTGCGGATGCACGAGCGCCCGCCGCAGATCGGCCTCGTCGAGCTGGAAGAGGATCATGTAGCCCTTGCCCTGCTCGGCGACGATCAGCTCGATGGCGGCGTCCAGCGGGTCCTGCCGGCGCGCGGCCGCGATCTCCGCGATGCGGCGGCCCTGCGCGTCCGGGCGCGACGGCGAGTAGGCCACCATGATGTCGGACCAGTCGAGCCCGCGGAGCAGCGTCTCGCCGCCGCCGGTCAGCTCGGCGCGGATGCGGTCGCGCGTGCCCGGCTCGGCCAGGCGCTTCAGCATCGCGTCGATGCCGCCTTCGAGCACCCAGTCGGGCAGCAGCGTGCGTAGCGTGGTGCTGGAGGCGGTGTAGGGGTAGACGTCGCCCGTCACGTCCTGGCCCTGGGCGCGCGCCGCGTCGATGAGGGCGAGCGCATCCGCCACCTTGCCCCAGTTCGGCCGGCCCGCGGCCTTGACGTGGCTCACCTGGGTGGGCAGCCCGCCCTCGCGACCGACGCGGATGGCCTCGGCCACCGCGTCGAGCAGCGTCGCGCCCTCGCCGCGGATGTGGCTCGCGTAGAAGCCGCGGCGGCCGCCGGTGCGGCGGGCGATGCCGATGATCTCCTCGGTGGCCGCGTAGGAGCCGGGCGCGTAGATGAGGCCGGTGGCGAGGCCGTAGGCCCCGTCGGCCATCGCCTCGTCCATCATCCGCTCCATCGTGGCCTGCTCCGCCGCGGTGGGCGGCCGGCGCGCGAAGCCCATCGCGGCCAGGCGCAGCGTGCCGTGGCCGATCAGCTGCGCCACGTTGAGCGCGATGCCCTCACCCTCGTAGCGCGCGAGGAATTCGCGGACCGACTTCCACGAGAAGTCCATCCCGGCCGGCAGGTAGAGGGCGAAGCCCTTCATCTCGGCGCGGAACTGATCGGAGACCGGGGCGGGGGAGAAGCCGCAGTTGCCGACCACCTCGGTGGTGACGCCCTGGCGGATCTTCGACTCGGCGCGCCGGTTGTCCCAGAGGCGCCAGTCGGAGTGCGAGTGCATATCGATGAAGCCGGGGGTGACGGTGCGCCCGCTCGCGTCGATGGTGCGCCCGGCCGGCTCGCGGGAGAGATCGCCGACCGCGGTGATGGCGTCGCCGCTCACCCCCACGTCGCCGCGGCGCGCGGGCGCGCCGGTGCCGTCGATGAGCTGCCCGCCCGTGATCTTGAGGTCGAGCACGGGAGCGGGCCTAGTAGCGCCGGTCGTCGAGATCCAGCAGCGGGAACGCGCTGGTGACGTGCGGGACGGTGACCGGGGTGGCCGGGTGCAGGTACGAGGCGTCCAGCATGTCCAGGCTGTGCACGCCGAGCAGGCCCATCGCGATGCGGATCTCGTCCTCCAGCAGCTCGAGCGCGCGCACCAGGCCCGCCTCGCCCGCGGCGGCGAGGCCGAGGCAGGTGAGGCGGCCCAGGCCCACGACCTGCGCGCCGAGCGCGATGGCCTTCACCACGTCGGTGCCGCGCATGAAGCCGCCGTCCACGATCACGGTGGAGCGACCGGCCACCGCCTTCACCACCTCCGGCAGCACCTCGATCGAGCCGCGGCCGTGGTCGAGCTGCCGGCCGCCGTGGTTGGAGACGTAGACGCCGTCCACCCCCAGGTCGCAGGCGATGGCCGCGTCCTCGCCGGTGGCGATGCCCTTCAAGATCAGCGGGAGGTCGTGACGGTCCTTGAAGCGCTTGACGTTGTCCCACGAGAGCGCGGCCTGGAACTCCTGCCCGGTCGCGCGCACGCGCCACGGCTTCACGAAGCGTCGGGCGAGGTCGCGCTCCCGGCGGCTGTACATCGCGGTGTCCACCGTCATGCAGAAGACCGGGTAGCCGTGGTCCTTCGCGCGCTTGACGTGGTCGTCGACGAAGGCGTCGTCGCCCCGCACGTAGAGCTGGAAGATGCGGAAGTTGTCGGCGGCGGCCGCGGTGGCCTCGAGGCCCGGGTTGCAGGCCGAGCTCAGCATCTGGGGCACGCCGAACGCGGCCGAGGCCTTGGCCGCGGTGGCGCCGCCGCCCGGGGTGAAGGTCTCGATGGAGCCGACCGGCGCCATCATCACCGGGATGCGCAGGCGCCGGCCGAAGAAGGTGACGCCGGTGTCGATGCGCGAGACGTCGCGGAGCACGCGCGGCCGGAAGGCCAGGCTGTCGATGCCGAGGCGGTTGCGCCGGAGCGTCGTCTCGGTCTCGGTGCCGCCCACCATGTAGTCCCACGGCCCGGGGGCCAGGTTCATGCGGGCGGCGCGGACGATCTCGTGCAGGGTCTGGAACTTGTCGTCGAGCTCGGAAGCCATGGTCTCTGTCGTCTCCGGATCGGGTCAGACGTGCTGGTGGGTGGGCGGCAGGCCGAAGCGCTCGGCGGTGCGGTTGAGCGCGTCGAACTCGATGAGCACCGCGGGCTCCCGGCCGACGACCCACGCGTCGTGGCCCGGGTCGAGCACGACCGCGCGCGGCGCGGCCACGTCGAACGCGCAGCCGTCCGCGTAGGTGCCGCGCACGTGGCCGCGGGCGAGGAAGCCCACGTGGGCGTGCATGCAGAGCGCCGTCTTCACGATCGGCTTCATGTGGGTGGACCAGCGGAAGCCGGGCGGGTAGCAGACGCGCTTCACGCGCCCGTTGGCCGCCTCCATGATGTCGATGGTGACGCCGCCCACCACACGGTGAGAGGCGCCGGCCATGGGCGCCAGGAGCGGATCGCGCGGGCTCCGCGCGGGCGCGGGACGTCGCTTCGACGCGGGGCGCTTGGAGCGGGCCGGCTTCCGCGGGCGCTTGCTCTTCATCGGGCTGTCTCCTGGGCGCGGCCTGGGACGCCGAGACACTGACTCCCGCGGCCGGGGCTTGTCAAGTCCGGTAGACTAGGACGCTATGCCAACGCTCCTCGACGCGCGCAGTCTGGTCAAGCACCTCGGGGGCCGCCGCGTGGTGGACGGGGTGGACCTCGCCTGCGAGACCTCGCAGATCGTGGGCCTGCTCGGGCCCAACGGCGCGGGCAAGACCACGACCCTCCGGATGCTGTATGGCTTCCTCCGCCCCGACGCAGGCGCGATCCACGTCAACGGGGTGGAGCTCGGCCGCGACCTCGTGCGGGCCAAGCGCGCGATCGGCGTGTGCACGCAGGACGACACTTTCGACGGTGACTTCACGGTGGAGCAGAACCTGACCATCGCGGCGGGCTACTTCCGCCCGCGCCCGGTCGATCTGGGTCGCCGTGTGGCCGAGCTGCTGGAGCGCTTCGACCTGGCGGGCTACGCGCGCGCGAAGCCGGAGACCCTCTCCGGCGGTTACCGGCGGCGGCTGATGATCGCCCGCGCGCTCGTGCACCGGCCACGCCTGCTCTTCCTCGACGAGCCCACCACCGGGCTCGACCCGCAGGCGCGCATGGGGGTGTGGGACCTGGTCGACGGCCTGCGCGCCGAGGGCCTCGGTATCATCCTCACCACGCATTACATGGACGAGGCGGAGCGCCTGAGCGACGCGCTCACCGTGCTGGCCCGCGGCCGCGTGGTGGCGCGCGGCACCGCCAAGACGGTGCTGGGCGACCTGGTCGGCGAGCACGTGGTGGTGGTGGACGCGACGCAGGGTGCCCCGATCGCGGCGTGGCTCGCCACGCGCGGGCGGGGAGAGCCAGCGAGCGTGCTCGGGTCCTGGCACCTGCCGCTCTCGGGCGAGGAGCTGGCCGAGTTCGCGCGCGCGTTCCCCGCGCTGCGCTACGAGGTGCGCGGGCCGACCCTCGACGACCTGTTCCTCAAGCTCTCGCTTTCGCCATGAGGTGGCTCGTCTCGGCCCTCGAGTGGCAGAGCCGCGCGGTGGTGGGGCGTCACCTGCGCGTCTACATGCGGAACTGGTACACCGCGTTCCTGCCCCCCGCGGTGGAGCCGGTGACCATGCTGGTGGCCTTCGGGGTGGGGCTCGGCGGCTACGTGGCGACCCTCACGTGGCAGGGCCATCCGATCGAGTACATGACCTACGTGGCGCCGGGCCTGCTCGCCTACGCCACCTTCATGACCGCGCTCTTCCAGTCGCTGTTCGGGGCCTTCATCCGGATGCGCTATCAGCGCACGTGGGAGGGCCAGCTCACGACCCAGATCGAGCTGACGCACGTGGTGTGGGGCGAGGTGCTGTGGGCGGGTCTGCTCGCGACCATGTACGTGGTCATCGTGTCGGCGGTGCTGGTCGTGATCCAGTGGACCGGGCTGCTCTCGCTCGATCTGCGATGGCTCCCGGTGCTGTGGCCCATCGCGTTCGTGGCGGGCTGCGCCTTCGCGGCCCTCGGTCTCTGCTTCACCGCCATCGTGCCGACGATCGACCACATGAACCTGCCGGTGTTCCTGCTCGTGCTGCCGATGGGGCTGCTCTCGTCGACCTACTTCCCGCTCGAGCATCCGGTGCTGGTCGCGCTGAACGCGGGCAACCCGCTCTATCACCTGGCCCAGGCTTTCCGCGGCATCCTGATCGGCGGGCCGGTGGCGGGTCACCTGGCCGGCGTGGTCGGCCTGTCGGCGCTCATGCTGGCGATCCTGGTGCCGCTCGACCTGCGTCTGCTGCGCCGGCGCGTGCTGGGCGACTAGGCTAGGGGCTCTCCACGCGCTCGGGCGGTGCCGTCGGGCGCGCCAGCGCGGCGCGAATCCGGTCGAAGCGCTTGACGATCTCGGCCCGGAGCTGCCGCCGCCCGATCATGCGCTTCATGTCGCCGCCGAAGCCCGCCACCTGGTCGGTGGAGACCCGGTTGCTCGACAGGATCACCACGCCGTCCTCGTAGGGCACCGCGGCGCAGAGGATCTGGCTCGCGTTGTAGGTGTGTCCGACGTAGAACTGCCGCTCCACGTAGAGCGCGAGCGCGGGGGTCACGTCGACCAGGTGGTGGATCAGGATCGGCGTGGGCCGGCCCTGCACCTGGCGCTTCACCCAGTAGATCTGGCTGATCGAGGTGGGGCTCTGATCGGCCGGGTAACGCAGTAACGCCTCGCCGAGGCTCGGCGCGAAGGGAGCCACGACGCGCGCGTCGCCCGCGGCCACGCGCAGAAGCGCGGCCGGGTCGCTGGCGCCCCCGCGCCGCGCGTAGGGCGCGGCGCCGTCGAGGCCGCGCGCCTGGAAGGCCTGCGCGCGCTGGAGAAGGAGCATCCGCCACTGGGCGGCCGCCGTCTCGAGCGCAGCCGCGCGGTCGCAGCAGCGGGGGGCGGATTTGGCGGCGCGAAACGCCTCGCTCTCGGCGAGGGTGAAGTTGAAGCGAAGGCCGGCCTCCGCCTCGAGTACCTCCCGGGCCTCGCTCATCTCGCCGCTCGCGAGCTTGAAGCCCTGGAGGGCCGCCGCGGTGGCCCGGGCCGGAATGAGGCCCCATGCGGTGATGCTCGGGTCCTTCAGGACGACGTCGGGGCTCGTGAGCACCTCGGACGCGCGGGCGAGCGGCACCGCCAGGTACATGGCCACCCCCGCGCCGAGCTCGGTCTCGCTGGTCTCGAGCACCTGGTAGGCGATGGTGTCTCCGGCGAGGAGCCGGCGGCGCTGCTCGGGCGAGAGGTGGCGGACGTCGAGGGTCTGCCCCTCTTCCGTGGCCAGGGTATCGGCCGCCCAGGCGGGGACCGGCAGGACGAGCAGCCCCGCGAGGGCGGCCGCCCGGCCGAGTCGAGGGAGCATGCCGCTATTCTAGATGATCCGGGTCAGTCGATCTCGTCCGGAATGTGGACGAGGCGGCGCAGCCAGGCGCCGGGCACCTTGGCGAGCAGCCGCCGAACCTTCCGCCGCGTGCTCTCGGCGAGTCGTCGCTCCAGGCGATTGATGAAGCGGCGCGTCCGGTCGCTGGCCAGGCCCAGGAACACGAGGCCCGCGACGTAGAACGGGATGCCGCTGACGACCGGGATGAGCCAGCCGACCATCCCGGCCGCGAGGCACACGAGCGCCGCGACCAGGAAGATCACGCGTAGCCAGAACGGGTGACGCCCGTCCTGCTCCAGGAGAAGATCCGGCAGCGGCGGTGAGGAGGTCATCGGAGCGGTACACGCAGCGTAACACGCCGCACCAGCGGCCCGTCGCCGGCCCCGGGGTCTCACGTAGCGCTTTCGCGAGGCCCGCGTCCTGTGGCAGACTCTCCGCTGGTCCCGCGGGGGAGCCGCGCATTCCCAGGAGGAGCCCAATGCCCGAATCGGTCCCGTCCTCTCTCATCATCGACGCGTTCAAGGAGATCTTCCAGGCGGAGCGCCGCAGCGGGAAGCGCCAGGATCCGCTCGGCTGGATCATCAGCGTGCCCGACACGCACCAGAAGAGCGTGCTGGCCGCGCTCGACAAGGAGCGGAGCCTGCGGGTGCTGACGTGCTCGACCGAGGACGACGCCAACGCGGTGGCCGCCGGGCTCTACATGACCGGCGAGCCGGTGATCGTGATGATCCAGCACGCCGGGCTCTACGCGAGCGTGAACACGATCCGCGGCATCTCGATGGACGGCAAGGTCCCGATCTTCTACATGATCGGGCTCCTGAGCCGCGAGAAGGACAAGGATCCGAAGGACTCGCGCCACTCGATGGTCCGCTTCGCCGAGCCGCTGCTCGACGTGTTCGGCATCCCCCACGCCCGCATGGAAGGCCCGGACGACGTGAAGCTGATCCCCGAGTACTACCGCAAGAGCCGCGAGCGGCAGGGGCCGGCCGCGGTGCTCGTCGGCCTGGAGACCGCGTGATGATGAAGCCGGAGGAGGTCCTCGAGCTGATCGCGGCCGCCCGCGGCACCGCCATCTGCGTGCCCACCATGACCACCGCCCCGGCCTGGCGCAAGCTCGCCCCCGACGATCTCTCGGTGGGCTGCGTGGGGTTCATGGGCGGCGCCTCCGCGATGGGGCTCGGCCTGGCCCTGGGCGCCCCGGACCGGCGCGTGATCGTCTTCGACGGCGACGGCTCGCTGCTCATGCAGCTCGGCTCGCTCGCCACCATCGCGGGCGCGGCGCCGCGCAACTTCACGCACCTGCTCTTCAAGAATGGGGTCTACCACACCTCGGGTTCGCAGGAGACGCCGGGCGGGCAGGGGGTGGACTTCGCGGCGATGGCGAAGGCGGCGGGCTACCGGAACACCTACACGCTCAGCAGCCTCGACGAGCTCAAGAAGCGTCTGCCCGGCTTCCTCACCGAGGACGGTCCGATCCTGGTGCAGCTCATGACCGGGCTCGCGGAGAGCACCCCGATGACCGCGGGGCCGAGCACCCCGTTCCACCAGCAGGTGGCCGACGTGCGGGCGAAGGTGACCGGCGCGCGCGCGTAGGACCCCTCACCCTGCCCTCACCCCGGAGGGGAGAGGGAGAAGGGGGCTAGCCGTAGACGATGCCGAGCGTCTCCGCGACCATGGCGGGGCGCGAGTTGCCCTCGACCTCCATGGTCATCTCGCTGGTCACCCGGAAGCCGTTGTCCTCCACCGGCTCCACCTTGACCAGCTTCTGGCGCAGCCGGACGCGCGCCCCCGCGGGCACCGGCGCGGTGAAGCGCACGCGATTCGATCCGTAGTTGAGCCCGCGCCGGCGCTTCTCGACCTTCATGAGCGTCGGGGCGAGCCGGGGCAGGAGCGACAGCGTGAGGTAGCCGTGGGCGATGGTCTTGCCGCCCGGCATCTCCTTCTTGGCCCGCTCCACGTCCACGTGGATCCACTGGTGGTCCCCGGTGGCGTCCGCGAACTTGTCGATCATCTCCTGGGTCACCGTGAGCCACTCCGACGGACCCAGCTCCTCGCCCACGTGCTGGAGCAAATCCTGGGGCTTCTCCACCTTGAGCATAGCGTCCCTCCCTCGCGGTATGATCTGCGGGCGTCATTATCGCCCAGTCCCGGAGGAACGCACCCGATGAGTTACGACGCGCCCTTCGCCGGCCTCAAGGTGGTGGACCTGAGCCAGGGCATCGCCGGGCCCTACTCGGCCATGCTGCTCGCCCAGTACGGCGCCGACGTGGTCAAGGTGGAGCCGCCGGAGGGCGACTGGGCGCGCGCGCTCGGCAAGCGCTACGGCGACCTGACCGCGTTCGCCATCGCGGCCAACCTCGGCAAGCGCTCGATCGTGCTCGACCTCAAGACCGCGGAGGACCAGCAGATCCTGAGACGCCTCGTGGGCACCGCCGACGTGTTCCTCGAATCCTTCCGGCCGGGCGTGGCCACCCGGCTCGGCATCGGGTATCCGGACGTCGAGGCGATCAACCCGCGCGTCATCTATCTCTCGGTATCGGGCTTCGGCCAGACCGGCCCCGACGCCGAGCGGCCCGCGGTCGACACCGTGTTCCAGGCCTTCACCGGCCTCATGTCGGTGAACCGCGGGCTCGACGGCATCCCCCACCGCGTGCCGGTGATCGTGATGGACATGGCCACCGCGCTGAGCAACTTCCAGGCGATGGCGGTGGCGCTCTATGCCCGGCGCGACGAGCCGCGCGGCCGCTACATCGAGTCGAGCCTGCTGCGTGGCGGCTCGACGATCCAGGCGGTGTCGATGATCCAGCACCATCTGGAGGGCGGCAAGCCGCAACCGGGCCTCACCCCGTCGGGTACCTTCAAGGCGAGCGACGGCTGGATCAACCTGACGATCCTGCGCGACGCGGACTTCCCGGTGCTCTGCGACGCGCTCGAGATCCCCGCGGCCAAGAGCGATCCCCGCTTCGCCACCAACGACTCGCGGTTCGCGAACGTGACCGCCCTCAACGCGCTGCTCGAGCCCGCGTTCGCCCGGCGCACCACCGCGGATCTCTCCGCGCGGCTACGCGGCGCACGGCTCATGCACCAGCGGGTGAACACCTACCTCGAGTTCCTGGACGATCCGCACGTGAAGGCCATCGGCGCGGTGACCTGGATCGAGCAGCCGGGCCTCGGCCGGGTTCCGGTGCCGCAGGTGCCCGGTCTGCCGCCGCTCCGCAGCGGGACGCCGCGGGCGGTGGCGCCGTCGCTCGATCAGCATCGCAAGGAGATCCTGGCCGAACTGGGATAGGATCCAAGCAGGAGACCACCATGAAAATGCAGACCTCGACAAGGCTCGTGATGCTGAGCCTCTTACTCGCATCGCTCGCGCCGGCCACGGGCCGGGCGCAGGCCCCGGAGCGGCTCGGCACCGTCGACTTCTCGAACTCCTGCGCGCCGGGGGTGCAGGAGACATTCCAGCGCTCGGTCGCCATGCTGCACTCCTTCAACTATGGCCCGGGCGAGCGTTCCTTCCGGGACGTGCTCGCCCAGGACCCGTCGTGCGCGATCGCGACCTGGGGCATCGCGGCGCTCCTGATGAACAACCCGCTCGCGAGCATCGGGCCTCCGAAGGAGTGGGCGGAGCGCGCGCAGGCCGCGCTCGACGAGGGACGGAAGATCGGGGCGAAGACCCAGCGCGAGCGCGACTACATCGAGGCGGTCGGGGCGTACTACGAGGACTGGGCCAACCGTCCCGAGCGCACCCGCCAGCAGAACCGGGCCCGGGCCTTCGAGGCGCTCGCCGCCCGCTACCCGGGCGACGACGAGGCGCAGATCTTCTACGCGCTGTATCTCGCGGGGACGCAGTCGCTGTCCGACCAGACCTACAAGGCCTACCTGACCGCGGCCGACATCCTCGAGAAGCAGTTCGTGAAGCACCCCGACCATCCCGGGGTCGCCCACTACCTGATCCACAGCTACGACGCCCCGCCGATCGCCCCGAAGGGGGTGCCGGCGGCGCGCCGCTACGCGGGCATCGCGCCCGCCGCGCCGCACGCGCTGCACATGCCGTCGCACATCTTCACCCGCGTCGGGCTCTGGACCGAGTCCGCCGAGACCAACACCCGCTCCGCCGCGGCGGCCCGCCGCGACGGCGACGGTGACGAGCAGTCCCACGCGATGGACTACATGATCTACGCCTACCTGCAGCTCGCGCGCGATACGGACGCGCGCCGGGTGATCGACGAGCGCGGCCAGGTCGTGCGGTTCGTCCGCTTCGCCGGACCCTACGCGCAGGCCGCCATGCCCGCCCGCTACGCGGTCGAGCGGGGCGACTGGGCGGCGGCCACGAAGCTCGAGCCGACCACGAGCGCGTTTCCGTTCACCGAGGCGCTGACCCACTTCGCGCGCGGGCTCGGGGCGGCCCGCACCGGGGACGCGACGGCAGCCGAGAAGGAAGTGCAGGAGCTGGCGCGACTGCGCGACGCGCTCAAGGCCGCGAAGAACGAGTACTGGGCCACCGAGGTCGAGGTGAGCCGCCTGGGCGTGGCCGCGTGGGCCGCGCTCGCGCGGGGCAAGTCGGACGACGCGCTCGCCCTGATGCGGGGCGCGGCGGACGCGGAGGACCACAGCGAGAAGCACATCGTGACCCCCGGGCGCATCCTGCCCGCCCGCGAGCTGCTCGGCGACATGCTGCTCGAGCTGAAGCGGCCCGCGGAGGCCCTGAAGGAGTTCGAGACCGCCCAGCTCCGCGAGCCCGGGCGCTTCCGGGGCTACGCGGGGGCGGCCCGCGCCGCGGTGCAGAGCGGCGACCGGGCGAAGGCCCGGCACTACTACGTCAAGCTGGTCGACATGGCGGGCGCCGGCGACGCGCGGCCCGATCTCACCCAGGCCCGCGCGTTCCTGGCCGCGAATCCATGAGACGCGATTCGCGGAAGAGGGACTAGGCCTCGGGGCGACCGCGGCGCGAGGTTACCGGAAGAGGTCGATCAGCTCCTGCAGCGCGACCATCTGGTTGCCCTTGGTGGAGGAGGGCACCATGATGAGCGTCTTCACGCCCGCCGCGTACCAGGCCTCCACGCCCTCGCGCACCTCCGACGCGCTGCCGTAGAGGGTGACCTGGGAGAGCCAGCGGTCGGACATGAGCGAGGGAATCTTGTCCTCCTGGCCCGCCGCGAGGGCTCGGCGGATCGCCTGCATCTCCTCCTCGAAGCCGGCCTCGATCCAGTAGTTCTGGTAGTTCGGCAGCTTGACGTAGCCGGTCAGGGTGCGGCGGTTCACCGCGGCGCCGGCGGCGCGGTCGGCGTCGACGCACGTGGGCACCATGTTGCCGATGAAGAAGTCGGCCCCGGTGCGCGCGGCGTCGGGCAGGGCCTTGAGCGACTCGGGCATGTGCGAGCGCGCCGCGTTGGCCCATACCGCGCCCTGGGCGATCTCGGCCGAGAGCGCGGTCATCTTCTTGCGCAGCGTCGCCAGCGTGATCGGGGGCAGCTCGCCCGCCAGCTTGGCGCCGGCCCGGAGGTCCTGCACGAAGCGGCGCATATCCTCGAGCGGCTTGCCCGGCTTGATGCCGAGGCGATCGTGGGTGGGCCCGTGGCTGATGCCCACCCCGAAGCGGAAGCGGCCGCCCGACAGCTCGTGGATCAGGGCCGCGGTCTGGGCGAAGTCGAGGGCGTGGCGCGTGTAGATGTTGGCGATGCTGGTGCCGAACGGGATCGTGCGGGTGGCGAGCGCGATCGCCTCGCAGAGGCCGAGCCCGTCGCCCAGGCTCGGGCAGTAGATGCCGGTGAAGCCCTCCTCCTCGAGGCGCTTGGCCATCTCGACGGTGGCCTTGCGCCGGCCGGGCACCGCGGCGAGGCTGACCGCGGGCTTGCGGGTCACGCCCACGGCACCGCCCCGCCCCAGCGGTTGAGCGACGTGGTCTCCGACGTCGGCCGCCGCTTGCTCGGGCCGTACTTCACCGCGGGGTAGCCGAGCGGGATGCAGAAGTGAAACGTCATCTCCTTGGGGATGTCGAACATCGCGTGGAAGCGGTCCATCACCTTGGCGTGCAGCGTGGTGGGCAGCGAGCCGATGCCGAGGGCGTGCGCGGCCAGCATCAGGTTCTGGCAGGCGGGGATCACCGAGTTGGCCCCGCCGCCGGGCGCGGTGAACGCGAATACGACACAGGGCACGTCCTTCATGTCCTCCGACAGCCCCATCGCGGAGCGGTGGTTCTTGTCGGTGAGCGGGATGTCCTCCGGCTTCGTCCACTTGTGATCGTCCCAGCGCTTGGCCCACCACGCTTCCTTGTAGAGCGCGCCGAACTCGCGGATCTTCGCGCGGTCGTTCACGATCAGGAAGCGCCCCACCTGGTTGTTGCCGCCGTTCGGGGCCTTCACCGCCGCCTCGATCAGGAGGTGGAGGTCCTCCACCGGGATGGGATCAGTGCGAAGCTTCCGAACGGACCGCTGGGTGAACATGGCCTCCCCGATCGGCATCTTCAGACGGTCGGTCTGCATGGGCTCTCCTCCTGGGCCTGAGTTCAGCCGAGGACGCGCCCGAGCCAGCGGGCGACGTCGGCGATCTCCTCGGCGGAGACGGAATGGGGGATCGCGTACTGGTGCCACTCGATCGAGTAGCCGAGCGCAGCGACCTGCGCGCGCCCGTGCTCGGCCATGGCCAGCGGGATCATCGGGTCGTGGACGCCGTGGGCCCAGAAGATCGGCACGTCCCGATTCGCGGCCGCGGCCTCGGTGGCCAGGACGTCGCCCAGCGGCAGGTAGCACGAGAGCGCCATGACGCCGGCCAGGCGCTCCGCGTGGCGCAGGCCCACGTGCAGGGCCATCGCGCCGCCCTGGGAGAAGCCGGCGAGCACGAGGCGGCCGGGCGCGATCCCGCGCTGCCGCTCGCGCTCCAGCAGCGCCTCGACCTGGCGGGCCGACTGGCGCACGCCCGCCTCGTCCTCGCGCCGGACCCCCGCGAGGGCGCGAATGTCGTACCACGCGCGCATGACGTGGCCCTGGTTGATGGTGACGGGCCGCAACGGCGCGTGCGGGAACACGAAGCGGACGGGAAGGGAGGCGGGCAGCCGCAGCTCGGGCACGATGGGCTCGAAGTCGTGGCCGTCCGCGCCCAGGCCGTGCATCCAGATGACGGTCGCGGTGGGGCTCGGCGCGGTCTCGATCTCGATGGCGTCCAGGAGGTCGGGCATGTCGGGCGTCGGACGGCAGTATACGTCGGATCGGGGCGTCCGGCGTGATTGACACGCGATCGGCCCAGCCCCTATCGTCGGCCTCGTGAGCGGCGCGGGCGAGCGACCGGCGGGCCGCGTGGAGGCGCGGCTCGACTGGCTCGACGGCACGAAGGGGATCGCGATCCTCTGGATCGTGGGCTTTCACTTCTTCATCGCGTACGCGGCCGGCCGACTGCCTTGGCCGCTCGACCCCGGCTACTTCGCCGCGTACGAGAGGATCTGGGCGCCGGCGTCTCCCGGCGCGTGGGCGCTCTGCCTCGCGGCCGCCGTGCTAGCCGCGGCGGTCGACTTCGGGTTCCACGGGGTCGCCGTCTTCCTCGTCCTCTCGGGCTTCGGGCTCTCCTATTCGCTCGCCCGGAGCGGTCGCCCGGCGGTAGCCTGGCCCGGGTGGTACCGGAGCCGGCTGATTCGCCTGTTGCCGATGTACTGGGTCGCCCACCTCGTCTACCTGGTGTCCCCGTTCCAGGCCCAGTTCGATCCGGTGGACTACCGCTTCGCGCTGAGCGTCCTCGGCGATCGCGTGGTGCCGATCGGCACGATGTTCTACTACTTCAACCCCGCGCTCTGGTACTTCGGCCTGCTCCTGCAGCTCTACCTCGTGTACCCGCTGCTCTTCGTCGCGCTCGAGCGCCTGGGCGTGGCCCGCTTCCTCGTCGTCGCGGCGGTCGTCACCTTCGGCTCGCGGTGGGCCCTCCTGTTCGCCGTACCGTTGGACGGCAAGTGGGTGCAGGGCGGCTTCTTCGCGTGCCGGCTCTGGGAGTTCGCGGTGGGCATGGCCGCGGGGGCGCTCTGGCGGAGGTCGCCGGCGGTGATCGACGCCGCGGTCCTATCGTGGCGGGGCTTCCTGGCCGGCGCCGGGCTCTATGCCCTCGGCTTCTACTCCTACGGCGCTCTCTGGTCCTATCTCTTCACCGATGCGCTCGTCGGCACCGGTCTCACCGTCATCCTCGTCAACGTGGCGCGAGCGATGGGTCGCCTTCCGCGGGTGAGTCCCGCCGTGCTTGCGGTCGGGGCGTCCTCGTATGGCCTCTACCTCGTCCATCAGCCCTACGTGCACTATTTCGGCGCGCGGATGCAGTCCCTCGATCTGCCGGTGTTCGTGGTGGGAGCGGGCGGGATCATCGTGCTGCTGGTGCTCGGAGCGATGGCGCTCGAGCGAGGGGTGAATGCCCTGACGAGGCGGGCACTCGGCTAGCGGGAGCGCGCTAGCGGCACTCCTTCACCCAGTCGACCGTCTCGACCGCGACCCGGTAGGTCGCGCCGGCCTCACCCACCGGCACGTCGAAGAGCGACCGGTTGCCGGCGAGCACGTCGCCCACCACGCGGCGCCGGTACGTGCCCGCGACCGCGCCGTCGGCGCCGAGCCGGTCCACGCGGAGCCACACGTTGGCGGCGTCCTTGATGTTGCGGTTGTAGAGGTAGCCCACCACGTGGGCGCCGCCGCCCCGGGCGGGCTCGACGGTCCAGTCGGGCCGCAGAAGCGGAGAGGACGGCCCCGAGAGGTCCTGCGCCCCGGCGCCGGCCACGAGCGCGCACACGAGGCCGGCGGCCAGGACGAGAGCGCGGGTCGACGTCGACATGGGCCGAGTGTACCCCCGTCTTGTCCCGTGGAGTAGAGTACGAGCGTGACGTGCCGTCGCTTCCCCTCCGCGCTGGCCGCCCTCCTGCTGCTCCTCCTGCTGGCGACCGCCGCGGCCGCGCCCGCTCCGCGCCTCGGCGCGGCCGATCTCCAGGCCCACGTGGCCGCCCTGACCGCGCCCGCGATGGAGGGCCGCGGCTCGGGCACGCCGGGGGGCGATCGCGCGGCCCGCTACATCGCCGACATCCTGCAGCGCGCGGGCCTTCGCCCCGGCGGCGACGGGGGCTCCTTCTTCCAGGAGTTCCCGGTGGCGGTGATCCCGGGGCTCGGACCGGGCAATCGCCTCGAGGCGACCGGCTCCGCGCCCCGGGTCCTCGAGGTCGGGCGCGAGTGGGCGCCGCACGGCGGATCGGCCATCGGCGAGGTCGAGGCCGAGCTGGTCTTCGTGGGCCGCGACGACTATGCTGCGGTCGACGCGCGCGGCCGTATCGCGCTCGCGCTGGCGGACGCGTCGACGCCCGCGGGGGTGGCGCGCGCGTCCCGCCTCGAGCAGCTGGTCGCGGCCCGGCGCGCGGGGGCCCGGGCGCTCCTGCTGATCGACGCGACCGTGCCCGCGGTGGCCGCGACCGCCGCGCCGGTGGCGATGCTCTCGGGCAGCATCACCCGGGCCGCGGCGGCCGCGTTGCTCGGGCGCTCCCTCGATGCGCTCGTGAGCCCGGTGCCTCGCGCGACGGCGACCGGTGTCCGGGTCCGCCTGCGCGTCGACCTGGCGCCCGAGGAGCGTCGGGCCGCCAACGTGATCGGCGTCGTGCCGGGCACGGATCCCGCGCTCGCCGGCGAGGCGGTGGTGATCGGGGCCCACTACGATCACCTCGGGCGCGAGGGCGAGGTGGTCTACCACGGCGCGGACGACAATGCCTCCGGCACCGCGGTGGTCCTGGGTCTCGCGGAGTCGCTGGCCGCGTCGCGGCCGCCGCGCACCCTGGTGTTCGTGCTGTTCGCGGGCGAGGAGCTGGGACTGCTCGGCTCCGACCATCAGGTGCGTCATCCATCGGTGGTCCCGGTCGAGCGCATGGTGGCGATGCTGAACTTCGACATGGTGGGCCGGCTGGACGGGCGCCATCTGCTGGTGGGCGGGGTAGACACGGGCGGAAGCTTCCGCGGGCTCGTGGAGACGGCCGCGAAGGAGGCCGGGCTCGACGTCGACCCGCGCGCGTCCGGCACCGGGCCCTCGGACCATACGCGATTCAACGCCGCCGGCGTGCCGGTGCTCTTCTTCCACAGCGGCTCGCACGCCGACTATCACCGCCCGTCCGATACCGCGGATCGGATCGACGCGGCGGGCATGGCGAGGATCGCCCACATGGGGCGGATCCTGGCCACGCGGATCGCCGACGGGCCGCGCCCGGTGTTCGCGCGCGTGCCGGAAGCGGCGCCGCGCGGACGGTCGGCGGAGCGAGCCGGGAGCCCGGGCGGCACGGGCGGCGCCTTCCTCGGCATCGCGGCGGACATCCGTGCGGGATGGGATGGGGTGCGGCTCGGGGCGATCGTGCCCGGCAGCGCCGCCGAGCAGGCCGGCCTGCGGGCCGGCGACGTGCTGGTGCGCCTGGACGACACCGGCCTGCGGGTGTTCGCGGACCTCCGCGCGCTGCTCGACCGTCGGCAGCCGGGGGAGACGCTGCACCTCGTCTACCTGCGCGACGGCGTGGATCACGCGACCTCGATCACGCTCGGCACCCGCCCGTGAGCCTGGCCCTGGCGGTGACCGCCGCCTCGTGCCACCTCCGCAACCTGCGCACGCGGCTGCCGTTCCGCTACGGTGTGGTCACGCTCACCCACTTCCCGCTGCTCCACCTGGCGGTCGACGTGGAGGCGGCCGACGGCCGCCATGCGCGGGGTTTCGCGGCCGACAACCTCCCGCCCAAGTGGTTCGACAAGGACCCGGCCAGGAGCTTCCGCGACAACGTGGAGGACGAGCTCCGGGCGATCCGTGCGGCGCAGGCCGCCTACGTCGACGCGGCCCGGACGCCGCGGCCCGTGTTCGACGTGTGGCAGGACGCCTACGCGGAGTGCGCGCGCCGCGCGCCCGCGCTCGGGCTCAACGGGCTCACCGCGGCCTTCGGCTCGTCGCTCTTCGAGCGCGCCCTGGCCGACGCGGCGGGGCGTCTGAGCGGGCTGGACCTCGTCGGCATGCTGCGGGACGACGTGCTCGGGCTCCGTCCCGAGGCGGTTCATCCCGGGCTCACCCGGGACCACCTGCGGGCCTGGGCGAGCCGGACTGCTCCCGACGCGATTGCGGTGCGCCACACGGTGGGGCTGCTCGATCCCATCGTCGCGGGCGACGTGCCGGCGGACGGCTGGCTGCGCGACGGCCTGCCCCAGACGCTGGCGGAGTGCGTGCAGGCGCACGGGCTGCGTCACTTCAAGCTGAAGGTGGGCGGGCAGGTCGACGCCGACGTGGACCGCCTGAGGCGGATCGCGGAGACGCTCGACCGGCTGATTCCCGACCCGTACCTGGTGACCCTCGACGGCAACGAGCAGTACAAGGCGATGGCCGACTTCGCGGCGCTGGTGGAGGCGATCCGCGGGACGCCGGCCCTGGTGCGCCTCTGGCGCTCGACCGCGTTCATCGAGCAGCCGCTCGACCGTGGCATCGCGCTCGACGCGGCGGCCACCGAGGGGCTCGACGCGCTCGGGCGGCAGGTGCCGATCATCATCGACGAGAGCGACGGCGATCTCGGGGCCTTCCCGCGCGCCATCGCGCTCGGCTACCGCGGGGTGTCGACCAAGAACTGCAAGGGTATCGTGAAGTCGTTCCTGAACCGCACGCTCGTCGAGGGCCTGAACGCGGAGCGGCCGGAGCGCGCGCGCCTGTTCATGAGCGCGGAGGATCTCACCAACGTGCCGGTGGTGCCGCTGCAGCAGGACCTCGCCACCGTGCGGGCCCTCGGCATCCCCCACGTCGAGCGCAACGGGCACCACTACGTGCGCGGCCTCGCCCACTGCTCCGGGCGGGAGCGGGCGGCCGCGCTCCGGCACCACCCCGACCTCTACATCGGCGACGAGCGCGAGGCGTGGCTGCGGATCGAGGGGGGCCGGCTGCGCGTGGGCTCGCTGGCCACCGCCGGCTACGGGGTGGCCTTCGATCCCGATCTCGAGGCGATGATCCCGCTCGAGCGCTGGACCTTCGATTCTCTCGAGGCGGGCGATTCTCTCGAGGCGGGCGATTCGCTCGAGGGGGGCTCACCGGATCGCGCGCGGTAGGGCGGCCGGCCGCCGCACATTGCCAGCCGGGGACCGCCGCGCGTCGAGTACTATGACCGTGCTCGCCGATGACCGGGACCGGACGCGCGCTCCACCGCTACCTGCCCGCCGCCGCGCTCTTCGTGGCGTTGATCGTCGCCTGGCAGCTCGCGGTGACCGTGTTCCGGCTGCGCGAGTACCTGCTCCCCGCGCCGATGAGCGTGGTGCGGGCCATGATGGGCGACGAGATCCCGTGGCTGCGCCACCTCGGGATCACCTCGGTCGAGATCGTGGGCGCCTTCGCGCTCGCCGGGGTGGTCGGGGTGGCCCTGGGGGTGGCGGTGGCGTGGTCGCCGGTCCTGTCGCGGGCGCTGGTGCCCTTCCTGGTGTTCGTGAACACGCTGCCCAAGGTGGCGGTGGCCCCGCTCTTCCTCCTCTGGCTCGGCTACGGGGTGCTGCCCAACATGCTGATCGGCGCGCTGATCGGCTTCTTCCCGGTGGTGATCAACACCGCGGTCGGGCTCTCGCAGGTGGACGAGGAGCTGCTCGACCTCGGGCGCGTCTTCAACGCGCCGAAGTGGAAGGTCTTCGCCACGATCCGGATCCCCAACGCCTACCCCTACATCCTGAGCGCGCTCAAGGTGACCGCGACCGCGGCGGTGGTGGGCGCCATCGTGGGCGAGTTCGTGGCCTCGCAGCAGGGCCTCGGCTACGTGATCATCACCACCCAGGGCAGCATGAACACCCCGGTGGCCTTCGCGGCGCTGGTGTGGATCTCGGTGGTCGGCCTCGCGGTGTACGGCCTGGTGGTACTCGCCGCGCGGCGCATCGCGCCGTGGGCGGAAACCGTGGACTAAAGGAGAACAAGCCATGCGACGCCTCTCGCTCTCGATCGGACTCCTCGTGGCCGCGATGATGATGGCGCTCGGCCCGGGCGCCCCGTCGGCGCAGTCGACCCCGCAGAAGGTGGTCTTCGCGCTCAACTGGTTCCCGGTCGGCGACCACGCCGCCTACTGGGTGGCGCTCGAGAAGGGCTACTACCGCCAGCGGGGCCTCGACGTCGACATGCAGAACTCCAAGGGCTCCGGCGACTCCATCGCCAAGGTGGACACCGGTCGGGCCGACGTCGGGCTGGCCGACAGCGCGGTGGTCATCGCCTCCTCGGCCCGCGGCACCAAGGTGAAGGTGGTCGGGATGGTGTTCGACAAGAGCCCGCTCAACGTGTGGAGCCGCAAGGACGCGCCGATCACGAAGCCGAAGGACCTCGAGGGCAAGACGGTGGCCGCGCCGCCCGGCGACGGGCAGCGGCAGATGTTCCCCGCCTTCGCGCGCCTGAACGGCATCGACCAGACCAAGGTGACCTGGGTGAACGTGGAGCCGGCGGCCAAGGTGCCGGCGCTGGCCGAGAAGCGGGTGGACGCGGTGGCCGACTACACCACCGGGCTGCCGTTCTACGAGAAGGCGATGGGCAAGGGCAACGCGGTCATGCTGCCGTGGGCCGACCACGGCTTCGACATGTACAGCATGTCGATCATCGCGAGCGAGAAGACGATGAAGGAGCGCGCCCCGATGCTGCGGGCCTTCCTCGAGGCCTCCTACCTGGGCTGGCGCGACGTGATGAGCGACCCCAAGTCGGCGCTCGAGATCTTCAAGAAGCGGGTGCCCGAGATCGACCTCTCGATCATCGAGCCGAACATGATGATGGGCCTCGACCTGATGAAGACCGACCGCTACGCCAGGAACGGCATCGGCTGGATGGACGAGAAGAAGATGTGCGACTCGGTGGAGCTGGTCAACACCTACATGGGCGTGCCGACCAAGGTCGAGTGCAAGGCGGTCTACACGAACGAGTTCCTCACCAAGGTAGAGCTGCCCAAGTCCGCGCGCTGACCGACCGGCGTGGCCGATCTCATTCGCCTCGACGGGGTGGGGATGACCTACCCCACCGCGTCCGGCCCGGTCGAGGCGCTGCGGGACATCGACCTCGCGGTGGGTCGCGGCGAGCTGGTGACCATCGTGGGGCCGTCGGGCTGCGGCAAGTCGACCCTGCTGCGGATCATCGCGGGGCTGCGGCCGCCGAGCCGGGGCCGGGTCGAGGTCGACGGCCGGCCGGTGGTGCGCCCCCTCGCGTCGGTCGGCATGGTCTTCCAGGCCCCGGTGCTGCTGAAGTGGCGCAGCATCGAGGCGAACGTCCTGCTGCCCGCCGAGCTCTCGCGGCTCGATCCGCGGGCCTACCGCGAGCGCGCGGTCGAGCTGCTCCGCCTGGTGGGGATCAGGGTGCGCGCGAGCTAGCTCCCGCGCCAGACATTGGGCGGGAAGCAGCAGCGCGAGCCGCGGTTGGGCGCGCTGCGCATGGCACCGCGCGGTCGGATCTGGGTCGAGCCGTTCGGTGCCCTCGACGCG
>JBGQHJ010000002.1:0-85111 GCA_041497895.1 Methylomirabilia bacterium | reverse complement strand
GGGTGCCCGCGACGAGGTCCGCGAGCCCGCGCCGCTCGCGGCTCCAGAGCACCGGTAGCTGGCCGACCCCGAGCGTCAGCAGGCACAGGCCTCCACCCGCACAGCGCAGGAGCGCGCGGCCGTAGCCGGCGGGCGCGCCGTCGCGGCGCACCACCACCACCCCCAGTAGCATCTTGCCCAGGGTCTGCCCGCAGCCGCCCACCAGCACGGTGTGGTAGGCGACGTGCAGCGCGACCCCGAGCAGCAGCACGCCGAGGACGAGGAAGACGGCATCGAGCACGTCCGGCTCGCGGCGGAACAGGAGCACCGCGATCGAGAGCCACATCCCGGCCAGGGTCCAGGCGATCACGCCCACCAGGGCGTCGGCGACCGCGGCGGCCGTCATGCGCCAGAGCGCGGGCGGCCGTCCTCCGCTCAGGACTCCCTCCCGCCCCGGGGCTTGTCGCCCGGCTTCTCCCCGTAAACGCGCCGGTACTCCTCGTACGAGAGCATCACCCGCTTCACGAAGGCGCGCGTCTCGTTGTAGGGGATCTGGTCCACCCAGACCTCGAGGTCGTCGGAGCGGCGCCCCGCCCACCACTCGCGCACGCGGGTGGGCCCGGCGTTGTAGGCCGCGGCGGCCAGCCGCGGGTCGCCGAACTCGCGCAGCAGGCCGGCGAAGAACGTGCTGCCGAGCTCGAGGTTGGTCACCGGCTGGTCGAGCACGTCGACGTCCGGGAAGGGGATCTGCCGTGCCTGGGCCACCGCGCGTCCAGTGTCCGGCATGAGCTGCATGAGCCCGCGGGCGCCCACGCGGGAGCGCGCCCCCGGGTAGAACGACGACTCCTCGCGCACCACCGCCGCGACCAGGAACGGGTCGACCGCGGCGCGGCCCGCCGCCGCGGTGAGCGCGTCGCGCCAGCCCAGCGGGTAGAACATCTCCCAGAACTCGCGTGGCGAGCCGGTGCCGCTGCGGGCCACGCCGAGGAAACTCCGGCGCAGGATGCGCAGCGCCATGTGGTAGCGCTCGTCGGCCACGTACGCCGCGGACAGCGCGTACAGGCGGCGCGGCTCGCCCATCGAGCGGCGGGTGAGGTCGTCCAGCTCCTCGTCCGCGAACTCGCGCAGCCCGACGCCGCGCAGCGCCTCCGCGCGCGCGAAGCGGGCGTCGCCCTGCAGGGCCTCGAGGGGATCGGCGGGGAAGGCGAAGGCGGGCGCCGCCCCGCCCGGTGCTGAGCCCGGGGCGCGCTTGGCCGCGAGGAGCCCGTAGTAGGTGCGCGGCGCGTCGCGCACGAGGGCGCCGAACTGACGCGCGGCCTGCTCGCGGTCGCCACGGCGCTCCCACGTGCGCCCGAGCCAGTAGGTCGCGGAGTCGCGCAGGCTCTGTCCTCCGCGCGCGGTCTGCAGCCGCGTCCAGCGCGCGGTGGTCTCGAGCAGGTTGCCGCGGAACCACCCGGCCCAGCCGAGCCGCCAGAGGGCGGCGGCGGCCGCGTCCTCGTCCGGGTAGTCGGCGGCCAGCCGGACGTAGGTCTTCTCCGCCTCCGCGGGCCGGTTGGCGGCCTCGAGCAGGTCCGCCTTCAGCAGGAGCGCCTCCGCGGCGTCGGGGCTCTTCGGGTGCTCGCGCACCAGCCGGTCGAGCGTGGCCAGCGCGGCCTCGCGGTCTCGCCGCTGGCGGAGCCGCCCCAGCTCGAGGAGCCACGCCGGGCGCCGCTCCGCGGGCGCGATCGCGAGGCCGTCGCCGGCGGCGGCCAGCGCGGCCTCGTCGCGCCCGAGCCGGCGCGAGGCGTTCATCACCACGCGCAGCGCGCGCTCGCGGACGTCGGGCGCCGGGTTCTCGGCCACCAGCGCCTCCGCCTCGCCGCGGGCCCGCTCGAGCAGGCCGCCCGCGAGGAGGCGCTCGGCCCGCAGGGCGCGCTCGGCCGAGGACGCTCCCGCCACCGTCACGCCCGCGTCGGCCAGCGCCTTGAGCTGCGCCTCGGCCGCGTCGCCGTAGGAGGCGGGTGCCTGCAGCCAGAGCGCCGCGAAGACCTTCGCCGCCTCCTGCTGGTCGCCGGCGGCCAGCAACGCCGCGCCGAGGAGATAGCGGGTCCGCGGCACGTCCGGTCGATCGGGATGGCTCGCGAGCACCCGCTGCAGCAGGCCCACCGCGGCGTTCGGATCGCCCGCGGTGCTCTGCACGGAGGCGGCCCAGATCAGCGCCGAGGGGGTGAGGCCACTCTCGGGGGTGCGATCGGTCGCCTGCGTGGCGAGGGCCCGGGCCGCCGCGGTATCGCCCTGGCGTAGCATGCTGTCCGCCCGGTAGAGGAGCGCGTAGTCCTCGAGCGGTGTCCCCGACCACACCGGATCGGCGAACTCCCGGGCCGCCGCGCTCCAGTCCCCGGCCTTGTGCGCGGCCACCGCCAGGGAGAATCGCTCCCGCACGTCGGGAGGCAGCCCGGCGGGCGCGGCGCCCAGCAGCACCACCGAGACCAGGCACACCGCCGCGGTCAACCCTCTCATGGCGGTCAGTGTACCAAGCACCCGGGGTGGGCCTCGCCTACCCGGAACAGCGCCCTGGCCGGCCTAGGGCGAGGGGCGAAGGCGCGTCGCGTCGTGGTCCGCGGGAGCCCGCGCCGGCCCCGGCGCCACGATGGGCGCCGCCGCCGCGTCGATCTCCCGCGTCGATTCGCGCGCCGAGGCCCCGCGAATGTAGAGGATGCGCTGGAGCGCGGTCAGGTTGGTCAACACCGCGAGCGCCACCATGGCCGGGGTGAGCAGGTTGAACGTGGCGCCTGCGATCAGCGTGATGAGCCGCTCGGGCCGCTCCATGAGGCCGATCTCGCAGGACAGGCCGATCGACTGGGCGCGCGCCTTCGTGTAGCTGACCATGACCGTGCCGATGACCGTGAGCATGGTGAGCAGGACGCCCGGGGTGTCGGCGGCGAGGTGATAGAAGAGCACGACGCCCAGCAGCACCGCCAGGTCCGAGTAGCGGTCCACCGCCGAGTCGAGGAAGGCCCCGAAAGCACTCACCCGGTTGGCCAGCCGCGCCAGCGAGCCGTCGAAGAAGTCGAAGAGCCCCGCGAGGGTGAGCAGCACCGCGCCCGACCGCAGGCGCCCCTGCGCCAGCGCGCAGGCGGCGACGATGCTGACCCCGAGTCCCACCACGGTCAGGTGATTCGGGCGCACATGAGCCTGGAGCAGCAACCGCGCGACGGGGTCGCCGAGCCGGGCGAGCGGCGTCTTGTAGTGGCTCAGCATCTAGAGCGGCTTCAGCAAGGCGTCTTCGAGGCTCTCGCGCACCCGGGCCATCGCGGCTTCGTCCTCGAGCCGCCGGCCCTGCCGGTCGGTCAGGTAGAACGTGTCGTAGGCCTGGTCGATCTCGGTGGCGATGCGCGCGCTCGCGATGTCGAGGCCGTGGGCCGAGAGCGTGCGGGTGATGACGTAGAGCAGCCCGACGCGGTCCGGGCACTTGACCTCCAGCACGGTGTGGCTGTCGGAGAGCTGGTTGTCGAGCGAGATCTTGGGCGGCCCGGCCACGCCCTCGGCACCCGGGTGCACCGCGCGCCGCCGGGCGAGCAGCTCTTCCACGCTCACCTCGCCGCGCAGCACGCGGCGCAGGGCCTCGAGCGTCCTCCGCCAGCGCGCCTCCTCGGTGACCGCCTCCCCGAACGGATCGTTCACCTGGAAGGTGTCGATGACGATGCCGTCGGCCCGGGTGTGGATCTGGGCCGAGAGGATGTTGATGCCCTGCGCGGCGAGGCTGCCCGCGATCAGCGAGAAGAGGCCCGGCACGTCGCGGGTGGCGACGACCAGCTCGGAGGAGCCGAGGTCCGGGTGGTGGAAGAGCTCGGTGGCGAGCACCCCCTCCTCGGCCAGGCGGTCCAGCAGCCGCAGATGGGCCGCGATGCGCTGGGGCGAGGTGGTGGCGAGGTAGCGCTCGGAGAGCATCGCGAGGTGCGCGGCCAGCGTGGTGCGCGGCACCTCGCCGCGCATGGCCTCGATCACCCGCTGGGCCACCGCCTCGCGGGTGGGCCGCTCCCGCTGGCCGCCGGTGAGGTGGGCGAGGGTGCGCGCGTAGAGGTCCCAGAGGATCTGGGCCTGCCAGCCGGTCATGACCCCGGGGCCCACCGCGCGCATGTCGGCGCAGGTCAGCAGGTAGAGCATGCGCAGGCGCTCCGGCGTCCGGCAGACGAGGGCGAGCGACTCGACGGTCTTGGGATCGTCGATGTCGCGCCGCTGGGCGATGTGCGACATGGTCAGGTGGTGGGCCACGAGGAAGATCACCTTGTCGGCGTCCTCCGCCTCGAGCCCCATGCGCGCGGTGAGCGTCTCGATCAGCGGGATGCCCTTGGCCACGTGGCCGTGGCCGCGCCCCTTGCCGATGTCGTGCAGGAGCATGCCCAGCATCAGCAGGCCGGGCCGCTCCAGCTCGCTCACCACCTGCGCGTTGCCCTCCGAGTCCGCCGACTGCCCCGGCGCGAGCGCCTCCAGGTTCTGCACTGCGATCAGCGAGTGCTGGTCCGCGCTGAACTTGTGGTAGACGTCGTACTGCACGAGGCAGGTGAGCGCGCCCCACTCCGGCAGGTAGCGGCCCAGCACCCCGAGCTCGTGCATCTCGCGGAAGGTCTGGGCGGCGCGGCCCCAGGTGCGACAGATGCCGAGGAAGAGATCCCGCGCCTCGGCCGAGGCGCGGAAGGCGTCGTCGATCAGGTCGAGCGAGTCCTCGATGGCCCGCTCCACGTCGATGCCCAGCTCGAATCCCAGCTGGTGGCTGTGCCAGAACACCTTCAGGAGCCGCAGCGGATCCTCGCGGAAGGCGCGCCCGTCCGGCTGGGCCAGGTGCAGCCGCTCGTCGATCACGATGAGCCCGTCGGCGAGGGCCTCCTGGCGCAGGCGGCGCTGCACGCTGGCGCGGCGCGAGAGGGTCTCGCGGCAGCGCGCGATCAGCCGCCGGGACACCCGGTGGATGACCCGCGCGTGCAGATAGTAGTCGCGCATGAACTTCTCGACGCCGAGCGACAGCTCGTCGGCGGTGTAGCCGAAGTTCTTGGCGATCTGGGGCTGGATGTCGCGCGAGAGCACGTCGTTCTTGTGGCCGGAGAGGAAGTGCAGCTCGTTGCGTACCCGCCACAGGAAGGTGAGCGCCTCGTCGGCCGCCTTCTGCTCGCGCGCGGTGATGAGCCGCTTGTCCGCGAGCTCGCGGAGGGTCCGGGTGCCGAACTTGGTGGAGGCCAGCCACATCGCGGTGTGGATGTCGCGCAGCCCGCCCGCCGACTCCTTCACGTTGGGCTCGCCCATGTAGGGCGACCCCCCGAACTTGCGGTAGCGCTGGTCGCGCTCGGTCATCGTGGTCTCGAGAAACTGGGCGAAGTCCTTCTGGTAGACGTTCTCGGCGAGCACCTTGCGGAAGCGATTGAAGAGGCGGCGATCGCCCACCAGGAAGCGTGCCTGCTGCATCGAGGTGCGGCTGGGGAAGTCGGTGCGCGCCATCGCCAGGCAGTCGGGCAGGCTGCGCAGCGCGTGGCCGACCTGCAGCCCCAGATCCCAGAGCGCGTAGAGCAGCCCCTGCGTCGCGCGCTGCACGTAGGGCCCCATCTCGCCGTCGTAGATCAGCATCAGGTCGAGGTCGGAGAGCGGGTGCAGCTCGCCGCGGCCGTAGCCGCCGAGGGCCACCAGCACCAGCGGGGTCGGGGTGAGCCCCTCGCGCCGCGCGTCGTCCACCGCGAGGCGATAGAGGGTCCCGAGGAAGCCGTCCATGAAGGCCGCGTAGGCCTGGACCGACTGCTGGCCCGACGCGCCGCCCAGGTGCGCGGCGCGCAGGAAGTCCACGTTGGAGGCCAGGTGCTGCCGCAGCACCTCGAGCCTCAGGCGGCGCCGACGCTCCGCCAGCTCGGCCGCGCCGCCGTCGAATCCCTTCTCGGCCTGCGTCTCGACCCGGCGGACCTGTCGCAGCAGTTCCGCGGACATGGCGAAACGGTAGCGTGGAGCGAGAAGAAAGTCAAACTTGGCGCGAACTTGTATCGCAGTAACTCTCGCAGTTACAATGGGGCGCCCTATGCGACGGCTCTGGCGGAGCGTGCTCGATCAGGTGGCGCCTTACGACGCGGGCAAATCGCTCGAGACGGTGGCACGCGAGCTCGGCGTGGACGCGGTGCTGCGCTTGTCGGCCAACGAGAACCCGCTCGGCCCCTCGCCGCGGGTGATCGAGGCCATCCGGCGCGAGGCGCCGCGCGTCCATCTCTATCCGGACGGCGGCTGCACCGAGGTGCGGCAGGGCCTGGCGAGCCGGCTCGGCGTCTCCCCCGAGTCGATCGTGGTGGGCAACGGCGCCGACGAGCTCCTGGCCATGCTGGCGCGGGCCGCGCTCGACCCCGGCGACGAGGTGCTGATCCCCCACCCGGCCTTCGAGCCCTACGGCACCGAGGCGACGCTCTCCGGCGCGGTGGTGGTGGCGAGCCCGCTCCGCGGCTACGACCAGGACCTCGAGGACATGCGCGGCCGCGTCACGCCGCGGACCAAGTGCGTGATCCTCTGCACCCCGCACAACCCGGCCGCGACCATCGTGCGGCGCCGGCCGCTCGAGCGCTTCCTGGACTCGCTCGGCTCGGATCCTCCGCTCGTGATCCTCGACGAGGCCTACCGGGACTTCTGCGACGACGACGACACCGCCGACGGGGTGGTGCTGCAGCGGCGCTACCCGACCCTGCTCTCGCTGCGGACCTTCTCCAAGATCGCGGGCCTGGCCGGGCTGCGGGTGGGCTACGCGGTCGCGCGACCCGAGCACATCGAGCGGCTCAACCGGGTGCGCGCGCCGTACAACGTCAACCGCCTGGCCCAGGTCGCGGCGGTGGCCGCACTCGGCGACCCCGAGCACCTCGAGCGCACGCGCGCGGTCGTGCTGGAGCAGCGGCCGCGGCTGCAGGCCGCGCTGGCCGAGCGCGGAGCGCCCTCGCCTCCGTCGCAGGCCAACTTCATCCTGGTCAAGGTGGGCGATCGGGCGGGCGCGCTACGGGCCGCCCTGTTCCAGGCCGGCATCCTGGTGCGCGACGGCGCGGGCGTGGGATTCCCCGGGCACCTGCGCATCGCGGTGGGGACCGCGGAGCAGAACGCGCGGCTGCTCGAGGCCTGGGACCGGACGCTGGGCGGGGTCATCGGGCGGACTTAGCGGACGACCGTCTACTTCTTCAAGCTCTTCAACTGCGGGGGCCCAGAAATGGCCCCCGCACTCCCCCAGCTGGCGGACGACCGTGTACTGCTTTCGCTAGCGGCGGTCTGGGGGGCCGGTTGGTGACGGGGCGATGGCGCGGGCGCCGCGGCCGCGGAGCTGGCGCTCGAGCTGGGTGATACGTTGCCTGGCGGCGGTGCCCTCGGTCCGGAGCTTCTCGGCCTCCACGTAGACCTTCTTCAGCTCGGCGGAGAGGCGATCGGCGCGCTCCCGGCTCTCCACCCACTTCCCCCACAGGGTCACGGTCAGCACCACCAGCAGCAGGCACGAGGCGATCAGGGTCCACGGCCGGCGCGGGCGGATCCGGCGGGCGAGCCGGGATGCCATCGATCCGATCGCGGGAAGGGCCACGCCATCCGGCTTCATGCCGGGAAGCCTACCACCCGGGGCGCGGCCTGGCCAAAGGTTTGCGCTATGATCGCCCGACCGCCCCCAACCTCGAGGAGATCGACGATCTCCGGGGACCGGCGGGACCGCCCCTGAGCCGACCGATCTGATAGAGTGAGGCCGTGCAGACGGGACTGCTCCCGCGCTTCTTCGAGAGCGTGACCCGGCAGGCCTTCGGTGATCTGGCGATCGACGACGCGCCCGCCCTGCGCTACCTCACCGAGCTCCTGATCCGCTTCGTCCGCACCGAGACCCTGCGCACGCTCCGCGAGCTGCCCGGCCCGCGCCTCGACTCGGTCACCGACTCCCTGCTCGAGATCCAGCACGTGTGGGACTGGCAGGCGCCCGGCTTCAATCCGGGCACCGAGCGGGCGCTCCGGCGCCAGATCGGCGACTACACCCTCTTCATGACCGGGATCTTCCGGGACTACGTGGACCGCCTCGCGGTCACCGGCTACTACGAGCACGAGGGCCGTCGCGCCTACCGCTTCGTGGCCGAGCTGGCGCGCGCGCGGGCCGAGGTCGACGCCTCCCTCTACCGCCGTCTCGCCGAGCGCTTCGAGATGTTCGCCGGCGCGCTCACCTACACCCGGAAGGTCTACTTCCGCGCGGACGCGGTGCCCGCCGCCTCGTGGCCCGCCGATCCGCTCTTCCGCGCGCTGCTCGCCGAATGACCGCGTCCGCTCCCTCCGACGCGGCGGCCGCCTGCCTGGCCGTTCTCGAAGCCGCCATCGGCGCCGCCACGCTGCCCGCGCTGCCGCCGGCCCGCGCGGTCGATCTCGACGAGGCGCTGCGCGCCCTGACCCGGCGGCACGGCGCCGCCGCGGTGCCATTGCTCGAGCGGCTGGCCGGCTCGGGGCCCGGCAAGGAGGAGCGGCGCGCGGCGCGGCGCGCGCTCTACCGGCTCGAGCAGTCGGGCCAGCGGCCGGCCCGCGCGGCCGCCGCGTCCCCCGTCCGCCCGGTGGTCGCGCGCGAGGCCGAGCACCCGGTGCGCGCCTGGCTGTCCGGCATCGACGGCAGCGGCTCGCGCGCGGCGTGGATCCTCTTCGAGGGTGGGCTCGGCGGGGGGCTCCGGCTCTGCTCGCTCATCCTCAACGACGAGGCCGGCATCATGGACGCGGCGGGGGGGCCCATCGCTCGCAAGCGACTCGAGGCCGAGCTGCGCGGGCTCCGCGAGAGCCAGAAGCTTCCGTGGGTGGAGGTCGACGGCGGGCGTGCCTGCGCGCTCGTCGCCCAGGCCCTGGCGCTGCACGAGCGGCTCGGCACGGTGCCGCCGCCCGAGTTCGCGCGCTGGCGGAAAGCCTTCTCCAGTTCGACCGTTTCAAGCCTCTCAACCGTTTCAAGCTTTTCAGACCCTTCATCTGCGGGGGCCCGGAAATGGCCCCCGCACTCCCCCAGCGGCGGACAACCGTCCGGCGGTCAGTCGTTTGTGTCTGCGGTGGATGCTGCCGTGCTCGAGCAGTCGGCCTCTCTGCTCGAGATGCCGGAGCTGGGGGGGTGGTTCCTCGATCCGGCGCGGGTGGCGACCGAGGCGCTCGCCCTCCTGCAGGCGCGGGAGAGCCGGCTCGTGGTGTCGGATCAGATCAAAGCGGAGCGAGAGGCGGCCATCCTCGACGGGGTGATCGAGGCGCACTTCCCGGCCGCCGCCCGCCTGCGCTGGGCGGGCCGGCTGCGCGAGATGACCGACATCTTCGCCATGACCGGGCGCGACGAGACGGCCATCCTCGCGCGGCAGACCGCGGCCGCGCTCGCCGACGCCGATCGCGCGGCCGCTGCCATCCCGTTCGTGCGCGCGCTGGCCGCGCGCGGGCTCGAGATGGCCGCGGAGGTCGCCGTCGGGCGCGCCCGTCTCGCCGAGGTCACCCGCGCCCCCGCGCGCCGCGCGCGCTCGTGATTCCCGGGCTGCGGGTCGGCCACGTGACGGACACGGCGCGGCTCACCGGCTGCACCGTGATCCTGAGCGACGCGCCCGCGGTCGGCGGGGTGGAGATCCGCGGCTGGGCGGCCGGGGTGCACGGGCTCGAGTTCCTCGACCCGCGCCACCTCGTGCCCACCCTCGACGGCGTGGTCCTGGCCGGCGGGAGCGCCTTCGGCCTCGAAGCGATCTGGGGTGTCATGCAATACCTGGAAGAGCGCGGGGTCGGCTTCCGCACGAGCCAGACGGTGGTGCCGCACGTGGCCGGCGCCATCCTCTACGACCTGGGCGTGGGCGATTCCCGGGCGCGCCCCGATCGCGCCATGGGCTATCGCGCCGCCACCACCGCGCAGCCCGGAGCGGTGGAGGAAGGCAACGTGGGCGCGGGCACCGGCGCGACCGTGGGCAAGCTGGGCGGCGTGGCGCGTGCCATGAAGGGCGGCCTCGGCTGCGCGGTGGCGGAGCACGACGGCGTGCACCTGGGCGCGATCATGGCGGTGAACGCGGTCGGCGACGTGCGTGATCCCGAGACCGGGCGGCTCATCGCAGGCGCGCGCGACGCGGCCGACGGCCGGCGACTGATCGACACCGCGGCGGCCCTCGCCGCCGGCGCGCCCGCGCCCGCGTTCCGGCCGGTCAACACCACCATCGGCCTCGTGGCCACCACCGCCGCGCTCGACAAGGCGGACGCGGCGCGGGTCGCCCGCCTGGCCATGGAGGGCTTCACCCGCGCGCTGTCGCCGCCGCACCTCGCCACCGACGGCGACACGCTCTTCTGCCTCTCGGTGGGCAGCGCGCGCGCCCCGGTGGAGGCGCTCGGCCGCGCGCTCGCCGACCTGGTGGCCCGCGCGATCGTGCGCGGCGTGCGCGCGGCGACGGCGGTGGCCGGGCTACCCGCCGCGCGCGATCTCGCGTAAAACGCCTCGCGGGGCCGGCCTCGGGGCGGAGGAGGGAGATCCCGATATGGCCCTCGAACCGTCTCCGGATACGACTCGCGTCACCACCCTTCGGGTGGCAATCGTCCTGGTCTTTGCCGGCTCGTTGGCCCTGCTGGCTTCTCACGCGGACCGGACGCGAAGAGGCCTCGACGACGCCTACATCACCTACCAGTACGCCACCAACCTCGCGCACGGCCGTGGGTTCGTCTTCAATGCCGGGGACCGACCCAGCCTCGGCACCTCGACCCCACTCTACGCCGGGCTTCTCGCGCTCGGTGGCCGCCTCGGCATGGACATCCCCCTCTTCAGCATCTCGGTGGGAATCCTGGCCACCTCGATCGCTCTGAGCCTCCTCGTTGCCATCGCGTGGGAGGTCGGCTTTCTCTCCGCCGGTCTCGTCGCGGCTCTCCTCGCGAGCGTCGCCCAGCTCTACTGGAAGTGGGAGGGCATGGAGACGTCGCTCTACCTGGCCCTCATCCTCGGCGCCATCTGGACGACCCTGCGCGGCCGGGAGGCACTCGGCCTCGCCCTGGCCGCCCTCGCCACCATCACGCGCCTCGACGGCCTCGCGGTCCTCGTCGCGGTCGGCTTCCTGGTCGCGGTACGTCGAGCATGGTCGTGGCGCACGTTCCTGCCGGGAACGGTGCTCATGCTCTCGTGGCTGGTGACGGCCGCGCTGCTCTTCGGAAGTCCGGTGCCCACCAGCGGGCTCGCCAAGATGCACCACGCGGCCGGGATATCCGGTCGATTCAGCGTGCTCTCTCTCGCCCTGATTCATCAGGCGCTGCCGACCACCCTGCTCGTCCCGGACCCCATATTCTGGGATCATCCGAGACGCGCGACGGCTCTCTCCATCCTCCTGCTGTCGACACCCCTGATCTGTCTGGCTCTCGTGAGACCGCGGTTGCCGATCGCGGCGCTCACCTTGTGGCTGGCGCTCTACCTGGCCGGTTACGAGTGGCTTCGACTTCCCGAGTTCGGCTGGTACTACGGTCCGCCCGCGATCGTTCTCGCCCTGTTCCTGTGGATGGCTCTTCACGCCCTCGTCAGGCTGGGCGCGAACGCGGTCCACCCGCGTGGAGGGCCGGTGGGCCGGCTGGCGGTGTGGACGATCGCGGCGCTCATGCTCGGCGGAATGGTCGCCGGGACACTCCGGTCCGGGGAAGGACCCCGAGCTCGAGAACGGACTCTCGCGATGGCCGCCGGATGGCTACGAGAGCACGCCGCCCCGGGCGACACGGTCGTGGCCTTCGAAGTCGGCATGCTCGCGTACCGGACCGGATTGAGAACCGTCGACCTTCTCGGTCTCACCGATCCGGACGCCCGACGGCACCTCCAGGACGGCGATCTCACCTGGGCGATCCGCGACCGCCCCGCCTACGTCTTCTCCATCGAGAACGGCACCGGCACGTGGCCGGTGGCCCGGGCGATCTTCCGGGAGTGCGCGTTCGCGCTGCACTACAGGCCGAAGGCCCGTCTCCCGTTTCGTGCCGACACCGACTACGTGATCTATCAGCGCGATCCCCCGGGCGGGTCGTCCCCGGAGGGGGAAGCTGCGGAGTGGATCGACGTCCACCACCCGCCTTCGATGCGCCGCGCGGTGACCGCGGGCTACAGCCTCACCTTCCGCAATCGCTCACCGCTCCCCTGGCACGCCGGCACGCCGGACGCGCCGTTCGTCACGTACGAGTGGCACGACGCGCTCGGCCACCCCCTTCCATTCGCCGCGATACGAACGTCCATCCCCTGTGACGTGGGGCCGGGGGAGCGGGTTCTCGTCAGCGCCGCGGTCCGGGCCCCGGACCGGCCGGGAACGTACGTGCTGAAGTGGGAGATCGGCGGAGCGGGCGGGGACTCGTTGGGCCGGCTCGGGGCGAGCGCGGAAGCACCGGTCGTCGTCGACTAGCCCCGACCCGCCCGGGGGCGCCGACGGGACCCGTCGACACCGATCGCGGACTCGCGTCAGGTCCCGAAGGTGAAGACCGAGCCGACCGAGCTCGGCACCATCTCCTGCGGGAGTCGGTGCATCATGGAGGCCATCGCCTCGAGCCCGGTGCAGTGCTGCGGCACGATCCAGTCCACCTCGAGGTCACGGAAGGCGTCCACCACTCGGGTCACCCGCTCCTCCTTGAGCCCGCTCAGGTGGAAGCCGCCGACGACCGCGTGGACCTTGGGCACCCCGGTGATGCGGGCGGCGTGGCGGCAGATGCCCACGATGCCCCGATGCGAGCACGACGTCACGACCACGAGGCCGCGGCCCTTCAGATTGGCGATGAGGGTCTGCTCGCCGAGGAACGTGTCGGGCACGATCGCGCCGTCGCGCTCCACCTTCAGGTTGTCGGGGATGGGCTCGAAGGGCTCCTGCTCGTGCATCTCGCCGCTCAGCAGCACCCCGTCGGCGATCAGGAGCGGGGCGCGCACGGACTCGATTCCGATGTCGTAGCGCTCGATCTCGTCGCGGTGCAGGCGGCCCATGCTGACCCGGTCAGCCCCGCGTTGGTTGAAGCGGGGGAGGAAATGGTCCTCGCCCGCGTAGAAGGTGAGGTGCTTCTTCATGGTGCGCCGGTAGGTCCGGAGGAGGCCGGCGAGCCCGCCCCAGTGGTCCCAGTGCCCGTGGCTCAGGGCGAGCGCATCGATGGAACCCGGGGCGAGACCGAGCACCCGGAAGTTGTGGGTGATGGCGACCTCGGACGGCCCGAAGTCGAAGGCGACCCGCACCGTCTCGCTCCCGCGCACGATCTCGACGTAGTGGGCGAGCCCGTGCGCGGCGTGGAGGTCGGGCATCTGGCGGGCCACGAACGCGCTGAAGCGGCGGGCGACCTTCTCGTCCTGGCGGAGGACGTCGATGTAATTGTCCACCACGGTGGTGACCGAGACGCGATCCACCTCGCGGAGCGATGCCATCAGTCTACCCTCGCTTCGTCCCGGTACATGACCTTGTGGCGGGTGGTCCTCACCCACTCGTCGACCTGCTCGTCGGTCATCACGTCGTCGGGGTCCATGCGATCCCAGCTCACGATCTGGTCGAGGCGTTTCTTCCACCGCTTGTAGGAGGGCTTGAGCGGCGGCCCGAAGCACATCACGTCGATGATGGACAGGAAGTCCGGGACGCCCACCAGGGGCCGGATCGTCCGCTGGAGATCGTCCTGGCCGATCGCGGTGATCCACCATACCGCGTAGCCCAGCGCGGCCGCGGCCAGGTGCGCGGACATGGTGGAGGCGGCGACCGACTGGAGCAGGATGCGCTCCGCGTTCTGGCGGTAGCGCCGGTCGGTCTCGGAGCCGTCGTTGAGCACCGGGAACGCCCGGACGAAGCGGAAGTCGGCGACCACGACCACGAGGCCCGGCGCGGTCTTGACCCCGTGGTAGTTCGGGGTGGGAAATCCCATGCGGAGCCGGGCACGGCGCTGCTGCTCGTCGACGAAGCACTGGCCGATGGCCCGCTTCACCACCGGGTCGGTGACCACGACGTAGTGCCAGGGCTGAGCGTTGGCCCCGGAGGGTGCGTGTCGGGCCGCCTCCAGGATCATCTCCACGTGGGCGCGCGGGATCTCGGCCGGGGCGAACGCCCGGTTGGTCATGCGGCCGCGGACCACGTCCATCAGCGCCTCGTAGCGGGATTCCATGCGGCTCTCCGGAGCGACGACGCTAGGCGTCGGCTTCCTCGTGCCAGAGCCCGAGGGCGCGCAGCGCGGGCTCGTCGTTGAGGTGGAAGAGACAGGCCGGGGCGGCGCCGGATCGGTTACGATGCTCGACCCGGTGCCACGGCGGCACCGCGAGCACGTCGCCCGGCTCCCACGCGATCACCCGATCGCCGATCCGGCTCTCGCCCTGCCCCTCGACCACGTAGACGACCTCGCTCCCGGTGCGGCGCTCCGCGGGCACGTCCTCGCCGGGGCGCAGCCAGCGTGCCTCGGAGCCCATCGTCCGGAGCGGGTACTCGCCGGTGCGCGGGTTCACGTGCCGCAGCACCACCGGGGTGCGCCGGGGCGCGGTCGCGGCGAGCGCGGCGAGGGCCGCGCGCACCGAGCGCCACGGCCAGCGCACCTGCGGGTAGCCGGTCTCCTCGTAGCGCGACTGCCGCGGCACCAGGCCCGCGGCGGTGAACTCGTCCTGCGAGGAGTCGACATCGCTCGCGGGCGTCGAGGCCGGCTTCATGGCCGAGGCCCAGTTCGCCTCCACGCTGCGCACGAGCGGGATGTCGAGGCCGTCGAGCCAGATCACCGGGTCGCGTCCCTCGTGGCCGTGGTCGTGCCAGCGCATCGGCGGGGTGATGATCAGGTCGCCCCGCTCCATCACGCACTTCACTCCGTCCACCGTGGTGTAGGCGCCCTCGCCCTCCACGATCAACCGCAGCGCGGCCGCGGTGTGGTGATGGCTCGGGGCCGCCTCGCCCGGCAGGATGATCTGGAAGCCCGCGTAGAGCGTCGCGGTGGCGGAGGCGTTGCCGGGGAGGCCGGGGTTGCACAGCATCAGCACCCGGCGCTCGGCCTGCTCGATCGGCACGAGCCGCGCCGCCTCGAGCAGGGGCTCGCGCAGCTCGCGCCACCGCCAGTGATGCGGGAGCACGCGGGTGGTCCGCTCGTGCGGCAGGAGCGAGTGGAGCACCGTCCAGAGCGGCGCCACCGCGAGCGCGTCGAGGCGCACCGAGTAGGCGGCGGGGAGCTGGGCGTCGCGGGTGGCAAGGCCCGGGTTCACGGCCGCGGCCTCAGCTCGTCGCGCGCGTCGGCCAGGCGATCCGCCGCGGCCCGCACCTCGGCGAGCCGGTCCGGGCGGTGGATGAAGCGCGGGTCGGTGGTGTAGCCGTCCCAGCTCGCCATGTAGCCGGGCTCGGAGAGGCCGAGCGCGTGATCGGAGATCTGGGCCGGGTTCGCGAAGTCGGCCATGATCCCGACCTCGTTGTGGATCGGGGGCCGGTGCCCGTCCATGAACGCCTTCAGCGCGGACGGCTGCGGGCCGTGCGGCAGCCCGACCGGGTGCACC
Organism: Methylomirabilia bacterium; assembly: GCA_041497895.1. GTDB lineage: Bacteria > Methylomirabilota > Methylomirabilia > Rokubacteriales > CSP1-6 > CAMLFJ01. Next base: position 69,702 of record JBGQHJ010000002.1, on the reverse strand, counting down.
GTCACCATCCCCTCGCGGATCACCCCGCCCCGGCTGAAGAAGTCGCCCCAGTGGTAGCCGATGGTCTCGCAGTAGTCGAGGTTCTTGTGGAAGAACGGCAGCCACATGCCTTCCTTCTCGACCGATCGCACCGTGAACACGCAGAGGTAGCAGCCGGGGAGGCGGAAGACGGTGTGCCCCGAGGGCGGCACGTGCGAGCGGTCCGCGGTGAGCGGGCGCACGTCCTCGACCGCGAAGCGGTACGGGAGATACTCCCCGCGCCAGCCCACCACGTCGAAGGGATGGGTCGGGTGCACGCGCCGGGTGTAGACCGAGCCCACCTTCGACACGATCTCGAAGCGCCCGGCCTCGTTCCGGGTGTCGAGCGTGCGCGGGAAGCGGTAGTCGCTCCGGCTGTGGGTGATGAACTGGCCGGTGGTGGCCGCCTCCGACTTCTCGGGATCGCCCGCGAAGCTCTCGTAGACCCAGTAGTACTGCGGCCCCGGCGCGGCCTCGAAGCGGTGGGGGATGCCCTTGGGCACCACCAGGAAGTCGCCGCGACCGTAGGCGATGGGACCGAAGAGCGTCTCGAGCACGCCGCTCCCCTGGTGGACGAAGAACACCAGGGTGGCCGAGTGGTGCTCGAAGAAGTAGTCCATCGGCGCGGCGGGCGCGGTCACGCTCATGGTCACGGTGGCGTTGGCCACGAGACGCGTCATGCCACCGTACACGTCACGTGCCTCGGTGAACCGCGCGATACCGAGCGCATGATGGACGCCCCCCACGGGGCGCAGCGGCGACTCCCAGAGCGGCGCGAACCCGTCCAGCACGCGGGTCTCGCCGGGGAGCCAGTTGTTCGGCGGGTATAGATGGTAGGTGTGGGTGACCTTGCCCGCGAAACCGCCACGGCCGTGCTCCTGCTCGCACACGTGGCGGAGCAGCGGGCCCGCGTGGGGGGCGCGCGGCACGATGCCGACCTCCGGGATGCCGCTGAAGTACTCGAACTTGTCCATGCTCGGGCGGCCAGCCGCATTCTATCGTGGGACGGGGGCCTCGAGAAAGGGCTCCAGCGCGGCCAGCAACTCGGCCGGCTTCTCGATGGGCGGGCAGTGTGCGCACGCCGGGATCTCGACCAGCGTGGCGCCGCGGATCCCGGCCGCGAGCTCCCGGGCCAGCGCGGGCGGGGTGGTCACGTCGAGGGTGCCGACCACGACCAGCGTGGGGTTGGCGATGGCCGCGAGCGCGGGCCGGAGATCGAGGTCGGCGAGCGCGCGGCAGGCGGTCGCGAAGGCCTCGGGCCGGGCGCGGCGCAGGACGGAGGCCTGCCGCTCGATCACGTCCGGTCGTGCCGCGATGAACGCGTCGGTGAACATGCGACGCACCGCGGTATCGACCACCGCGTCCATCCCGGTCGCGAGCGCGCGCTCGGCCATCCCGCGGAGCGGCGCCTTGGCCTCCTCGGGGAAGGCGGCCGCGGTGTCCACGAGGGCGAGCCGGCGGATGCGGGCGCCGTGACGCGCGGCCAGCGCGGTGGCCACGAAGCCGCCGAAGGACATGCCGACCACGTCCGTGCCGGAGGCCAGGGGGAGCGCCGCGAAGAGCTCAGCCACCCGGTCGGCGTAGTCCGCGATGCGCGGGCCGGCCGGGCTCGAGGCCCCGAACCCGGGCAGGTTGAGCGCGGTGACCCGCCGCGCGCGCGCCAGGCGCGGTACGATCGAGTCGAACACGGTGCGGTCGGTCAGGAGGGAGTGCAGCAGCAGCAGGTCGGGCCCGCGGCCCGTCTGGACCAGGTCGAAGTCCGCGCGGGCCGCGGTCACCGGGGCGGCCCGGCTAGCAGTGCCGGCAGGGCGGGAACTCCCGCGAGTACACCGGCTGCTCGAGGAATTTCTGGGGATCGTAGGTCCAGAACTGGCTCACGGCCGGATACGTGTGGATCACCGTGTTCTGGAGCGCGCCGCCGACCTTCTCCACCTTCCGGATGTAGATGTTCTGGGTCGGGTTGCCGTAGGCATCGATCTTGATCGGCCCGCGCGGCGCATCCTTGATCTCGACCCGGCGCAGCGCCGCCATCAGGGCGGCCCGATCCTCCACGCGGCCGCCCACCGCCTTCACCGCCTCCTCGATCACCCGCGCGCCGGTGTAGCAGTTCTCCGAGTAGAAGGACGGCGGGCGCGAGTAGGCCTTCTCGAAGGCGGCGCGGAAGGTCCGGTTGGCCGGCGTGTCGAGCGCGGCCGAGTAGTGATGGGCGCTGATCACCCCGATCGCGTCGTCGCCGAGCTGCGAGAGCACGTGCTCGTCGTTGTAGGTCCCGCCCGCGATCAGCGGAATCCGCTCCTTGAGGCCGCTCTCCGCGTACTGCTTGGAGAAGAGCACGCTCCAGCGGCCGAGGGCCACCACGAACACCGCGTCCGCGTCCCGCTTCACCTGGGCCAGGTACGGCGCGTAGTCCTGGATGTTGAGCGGCACCCAGATCTTCTGGATGATCTGGCCGCCGTTGTCCTCGAAGGCCTTGTGAAAGCCGCCGACCGTCTCCCACCCGAACGCGTAGTCGAGCCCGATCGTGACCACCTTCTTGTACTTGAGGGTCTTCGCCGCGTACTCCCCGAATGGGTGCATGTTGCCGCCCGCCGAGAAGCCGGTGCGGATCAGCCACTTCGGCCGCTTCCGCTGGGTCAGATCGTCCGCCGAGTTGATCGGGTAGATGGTGGGGATGCCGGCCGCCTCGATCGGCGGCACCAGCGCGTAGGCCACGTTGGAGAGGATGACCCCGGCGAGCAGGTTGACGTGATCGCTGTCGATCAGCTTCCGGAGCTTCGCCACCGCGGTGGCGGGCTGGCCCTCGGTGTCCTCCAGGATGACCTCGAGCTTGCGGCCCGCGATCTGCATGCCGTGCTCCTGCCAGTACAGCTCGCAGCCGCTGTACATGTCCTTGCCGGCCTGGGCGATGGCGCCGGAGAGCGGGGAGAGGAACCCGATCTTGATCGGCGCCTGGGCCGCGGCGGGGGCGGGCCCCGCGCCCACGACCAGCGAGATGGCCCCCATCAGGAACGCCCCCTTCAGGATTGCAGGAACGCGCATGGGTGCAGCTCCTTTCCGGGCCTGGGCCCGGGACAGTCTACCCCTTCGACCCCCAAGTGGGATATATGAGCGGGGTGCGTGTCGAGTTCCTGCTGACCGCGGTGGTGGGGCTGGGCGCGCTCTCCATCGACATGTTCCTGCCGTCGCTGCCCGCGATCGCGACCGCCTTCGCGGCGCCTCCCGCCACCGTGCAGCTCACCGTGACCCTCTTCCTCATGGCCTTCGCGCTCTCCCAGCTCGTCTACGGCCCGCTCTCCGATCGCTACGGCCGGCGCGGGGTGCTGCTCGCGGGGCTCGCCCTCTACGCGGTGGCCGGCCTCGCCTGCGCGATGGCCCCCGGCATGGGCGTGCTCATCGGCGCGCGGGTGCTGCAGGCCCTGGGGGGCGGCACCGGACCGGTGGTGGCACGGGCGGTGGTCCGCGACCTCTACGACCGCGAGCGCGCCGCGCGCGTCTTCTCCTACATGAGCATGGCCCAGTCGCTCAACCCGATGCTGGCCCCCATCCTGGGCGGTTACGTGCACGAGGCCTTCGGATGGCGCGCGATCTTCTGGATCCTGGCCACCCTCGGCGCGCTGTTCGTGGTGCTGATGGCGGTGGGCGTGCGCGAGACCAACGTGCGGCGCGATCCCGCCGCGCTGCACCCGGGGCAGATGGGCCGCAACCTCGCGGTGCTGCTCGGCGACCGGAGCTACCTCGGCTACGTGCTGGTCAACGCCCTGATGTTCGGCGGTCAGTTCGCGTTCATCTCGGGCTCGTCCTTCGTGCTGATCGGCGTGCTGGGCATCTCGCCGAGCGGCTTCGGCCTCTGCTTCGGCGGGGTGGCCTTCGGCATCATGACCGGCACGTTCCTCTCCGGCCGGTTCGGGGGGCGGATCGGGCTCGACCGGACCATCCTGGTCGGGACGGCGCTGGGGGCGGCCGCGGGCCTCGCGCTGGCCGCGCTCGCGTGGAGCGGCATCCTCACGGTGGCCGCGGTGATCGCGCCGATGTACGTCTTCGCGGTGGGGCTCGGGCTCACCCTGCCCAACGGCATGGCGGGCGCGATCGGCCCCTTCCCGCGCATGGCCGGGCTCGCCGCCGCGGTGGCGGGCTTCCTCCAGCTGACCGGCTCCGCGCTCTACAGCATGGCGGTCGGGCACTTCTTCGACGGCACCGCGCGGCCGATGGCCACCGCGATCGCGCTGGCGGGCGTCGCCGCGCTCGCGTGCTTCCAGGGGCTCCGGTCGAGGCGGGCGCCGGACGTGCTAGCATGAGCGCCATGGCCGAGCGCCGTGGCAAGATCATCCGCTTCCCCACCCGCCCCGAGCCCCGGAGCGGTGGCCCCGCCTCGAGTCTCCCCGCGGGTAGCCTGCCCGCGGCGAGTCTGCCCGCGGGTAGTCTGGTAGAAGCGCGCCGCTGCCGCGATCAGTCGGAAGCCCTGGTGGTGCGCGGGCTCCTCGAGAGCGAGGGGATCCGCGTGGTGCTCCAGAGCCGTCTCGCCCAGTCGGTGTACCCCTTCAGCGTGGGCGACCAGGGCGAGGTGCTGCTCCTGGTGGCCGCGGCGGACCTGCCGCGGGCGCGCGCGGTGCTGGCGCGACGGGCTTAGGGCCTCTCACCGCCCCTCACCTTCCACCACCCCTCACCCTTACCACCCCTCACCCTGCCCTCTCCCCTGAGGGGAGAGGGGGATAGGGTGGGAACTACCTATAGAACTTGTCGGGGTCGGGGTCCTGCTTGCTGTTGAAGGCGCGGCCCATCTCCTTGGCCTCGTCGGTGTGGTAGTAGTTCGCGACCAGGTGGTCGATGGTGAGCCGGGACATGCCGGTGACCCCGTTGTGCCGCGCGTGGAAGGCGGCCTTGAGCGCGGCCAGAGCCTGGGGCCCGCGCTTCTTCAGCTCCTCGCACACCGCCTCGGTGCGCGCGCGCAGCTCGGCGTGGGGCGCCACCTCGTTGGCGAGGCCCATCGCCTGCGCTTCCTTGGCGGTGTACTTTCGGTTGAGGTACCAGATCTCCTTGGCCCGCTTGCGCCCCACCGAGTCCTCGAGATACCACGTCCCGAACCCTGCGTCGTAGGAGCCCATGGCCGGGCCCACCTGCCGGAACGTGGCCTGCTCGCTCGCCACCGTGAGGTCGCACATGTTGGCGAGCACGTTGCCGCCACCCACCGCGAACCCGTTGACCATCGCGATGACCGGCACCGGCATCATGTCGATCAGGGTGTAGAGGTCCACCACCGGCGGCACGTTGTGGTAGTGCAGCTGGCCGTCGTTGGGCTCCTTCTCGCCCCCGATGCAGAAGAAGCGGTCGCCCGCCCCGGTGATCACCACCACCCGCACCCCCGCGTCGTTGCGCGCCTCGTTGAGCGCCTGGGTCATCTCGAGCACGGTCTGGCGCCGGAAGGTGTTGCCCTTGTCGGGCCGGTTGATGGTGAGCCACGCGATCTGGTTCTTCACCTCGAAGAGGATGTCCGTGTAGGCCATGGGGCGACTCCTTCGTCGACGGGTTAGCGGTCGTGGATGCGGAACAGGCGGCGCGCGTTCTCGGTGACCATCGGGCCGAGCGTCTCGAGCGTCACCCCGCGCAGGGCGGCCACGTGGGCCGCGGTGATGGCGACCCACGCGGGCTCGTTGCGCTGGCCGCGGTGCGGGTGCGGGGGCAGGAACGGGCAGTCGGTCTCCAGCACGAGGCGGTCGTCGGGCACGAAGCGGGCGACCTCGGGCAGGGCGCGCGCGTTCTTGTAGGTCACCGGACCGGCCAGGGAGATGAAGAGCCCCAGATCGAGGCAGTGCTTGGCCACCTCCACGTCGGCCGAGAAGCAGTGCATGACCCCGCCGACTAGGCCGACGCGCTCGTCGGCCAGGATCGCGAGCGCCTCCGGGTGCGCGTCGCGGCAGTGGATCACCACCGGGCGGCCGAGCCGCCGCGCCATGTCGAGCTGGCGGCGGAACACCGCGGCCTGGACGTCGGGCGGCGAGAGATTGCGGAAGAAGTCGAGCCCCATCTCGCCGAGCGCCACCACCTTCGCGGAGCCGCGCGCGAGGCGCTCCATCGCCTCGAAGTCGGCTGGGGTGGCCTCCGCCGCGTCGTGGGGATGGATGCCCACGGTGGCGTACACCGCGTCGAGACGCTCGGCGAGCGCCACCGCGGCGGGGTTGGTCTCCCGATCGGTCCCGATCGTCACCATGCCGGTGACGCCGGCCGCGCGGGCCCGCTCGAGCACGCCGTCCAGGTCCTCGACGAGATCGGGGAAGTGCAGGTGGGCGTGGGTATCGAAGAGCGGCGGTGGCGTCATCGCGTGCTGGGTCTCTCCGGCTCTGCCCTCACCTTCATGATCCGCGGACCGTCCATCTCCACGATGGTCCAGCGGTAGCCATCCGCGGCCGTCGTGGTGCCCGGCCGCGGGACCGCGCCCAGGCGGTGCAGCAGGAACCCCGCGACCGTCTGGTAGTCCGGCGACTCGGGGAGCGGCAGCCCGACCTGCTCCCGCAGGTCGCGGATGGTCGCGGTCCCGTCGATCATATAGGAACCGTCGGCGAGGCGGGACACCGACTGCAGCCGCGAGCTCTCCCGCTCGTCCCGGATCTCGCCCACGATCTCCTCCAGGAGATCCTCGGTGGTGACGAGCCCCGCGACCTGGCCGTACTCGTCCACCACCAGGGCGAGGTGCAAGCGGCTCGACTGGAACTGGCGCAGCACCGCGCTGACCGGCGCGCTCTCCGGCACGAACAGCGGCGGGTGCATGAGCCGCTCGAGGCTCACCGGCTGCTCCAGGGCCGCGCAGCGGAACAGGTCCTTGATCACCACGACCCCGAGCGCGTTCTCGATCGACCCCCGGTAGACCGGCAGGCGGGTGTGACCGAGCCGGGCCGCGTGCCGGAGCACCTCGGCGGGGGGCATCTCGATGTCGAGCCCGAGGATGTTCGGGCGCGGCACCATCACCAGGCGCACCGGGGTGTCGGTGAACTGGAACACGCGGTTGACCAGGTCCCGCTCCCCGGCCTCGAAGATGCCCTGCGCGGTGCCCTCGCGGACGAGGTACTTCACCTCCTCCTCGGAGACCAGCGGGACGGCCGGCGCGTCCGCCTGGCCGATCAGGGTGAGGATGAGCCGGGACGCCCACGTGAGGACGCGCCCCGGCCCCGCGAGCAGGCGCATCAGCCACGCGACGGGCCGCGCCACCCGGGCGGCCAGCCGCTCCGGGTCGCGCAGGGCCAGCGCCTTGGGCGTGAGCTCGCCGACCACCAGCGACACGAAGGCGACCGAGAGGACCACGATCGCCAGCGCGACCGACCGGCCCCACGCGCCGGGCAACCCCGCGTCCTGGAGCCAGGGAGTGAGGGCTTCCGCCCCGGCGGCACCGCCCACCGCGGAGGCGAGCGTGCCGGCCAGGGTGATCGCGATCTGGATGGCGGCGAGGAGCGCGTCGGGGTTCTTCTTGAGGGCCTCCGCCGTCTCCGCCCCCGGCACGCCCTCGGCGCGGAGCTGGCCGAGCCGCGACGGGCGCGCGGAAACCAGCGCGATCTCGGAGCCGGCGAAGAACGCGTTGGCCAGGATCGACACGCCGATGAGCAAGACCTCCACCCAGATGCTGTCCATCGCCCGGTCCTCAGGGAATCACGGTGAACCGCAGTCGGCCGATGAGCTGGCCGGAGGCGGTGATGACGTCGACGCGATAGTGGCCCGCGATCGGGGGCTGGAGATCGGTGTAGCGCGAGTAGGTGCGGAAGCCGCGCCGGCGGCCGCCCTGCACCGGGGTGGGCAGGGCCACGTAGGCCACCCGCTCGTGGTCGCGCCACCAGACGTGCCCGATGGCCTGCCGGACGCCGGCCGGTGCATAGACGGCAGTGTAGGCCGCCAGCTCACCCCACTCCATCACCGTCGCGGCGGTGAGCACGCCGTCTTCCACCGGCTCCACCGGCTGCATCTCGGTGACGGCACGCGCCACCACCGCGCGGGCCAGGAAGAGGGGCGCGGGCGGGACGAGGATGCGCCCGGCCCACACCAGACCGATCGCGAGCACCGCCGCGCCCAGCGCGCGGGCGTGGGCGCGTGCCCATCCCGCGGCGCCGCCCCGGCGGAACGCGGGGGCCAGCGCGAGGGCGGAGAGCACCGCGCCACCCTCGAGGGCGAGGATGGGCCGCACCCCGACCAGCGGCAGCGCGACGTTGAGCGCGGCGAAGATCGAGAAGCCCAGGAGGCCGTGGTTCAGCCAGGGGCGCGGGTGCACCAGCCGCCGATAGAGCGGGTCGATCGCGGTCACCAGCGCGCCCGCGGCCACCGCCACCGGGAAGACCACGTTGGGCGAGTCGAGGGTGGCCGCCGCGTAGTAGGCGGGGAGCACGAAGAGCAGCAGGTTATGGTAGAGCGTCTGGATCGTGTAGTCGGCCGCGGTCAGCACGAGCCGCTGGCCGCGCTCGAGGAGCGGCGCCCGCAGCTCGGTGATCAGCACGAAGAGCAGCCACAGCAGCAGCAGGTAGCCGACGATCCAGCCCACGTGCGGCAGGCCCCGCCGGAACACGAGGAGGGCGACCAGCCCCAGGGCCAGCGAGACGATCGAGATCGGCCAGCCGCCGAGCCAGCCGACGATCGGCAGGCGGGCCGCGGACGGAGCCGGCGGCTCGGTCACGTGGCCGCGGGAACCGCCGGGGCCGGGATCCCCTGCTTGCGCCAGTAGAAGAGAAAGAGCGAGATCGTGAAGAGGGACTGGCTGACCGCGAGCACGCAGTCGAAGAGGACCCGGACCACGAAGTGATTGGCCTCCGGCACCGCACGGAAGGCCTGGCCGCCCGCCACCGCGAGCCCGAAGATCAGCACGAAGAGCACGGTGGCGGTTCCGAGGATGCTCCAGCGCTGGCCGGCGGTGACCGCCGCGGCCCGGCGCCACGCGGTGAGCGGCGACGCCCCGTCGAGCACCACCACCGAGTCGACGAGGGCGAACCGGACCAGGAGGACGAGGATGAGGAGCGAGAGCCCGACCAGCGCCGCGCCGCCCACCAGCTGCACCGCCGGCCCCGCGGTGTACACCGCGAGCCAGCCGAGCGAGGGCATCAGGAGCACCCAGATCACCATGAAGCGCACCAGCATCAGGCGGGGCCACGCGTTGAAGCCCTCGGCGAGGACCTGCCAGTAGCCGACGGGCGCCCCCCGCTTGATGCGCAGCAGCGCGGAGAGCATGGCGCTCACCACGAAGGGGTCGAGCACCACCTGGGCGGTGAGCACGATTCGCAGGGCGCGTCCGGCCGCGTCCTCCCCGGGCTCGAAGAACTCGAGGTAGTTGAGCAGGATGTGCGTCGGCAGCCACACCGTGAGCGACAGCAGCGTGAACAGGTGCAGGTGGTGGCCGAGGAGCCGGAACGTCTCCCCGAGCACGGCACGCACTACTTGACCTTGGAGCCCGAGGGCACGTCCTTGTCCAGGGTGAGCAGCGACACCGTGCCCTCGTGCGACGCCGCCAGCACCATGCCGTTGGACTCCACCCCCATCAGCGTGGCCGGCTCGAGGTTGGCCACGATCACCACCTTGCGCCCGACCAGGGCGGCCGGCTCGTAGTGCTCGGCCACGCCCGCCACCAGCGTGCGGGTCTCCTCGCCCACCCGGATCGAGAGCTTCAGCAGCTTCTTGGACTTCGGCACGCGCTCGGCGGCCAGCACCTCCGCGACCCGCAGCTCCACCTTCTGGAAGTCGCCGATCGCGATCTTGCCCCCTCCCGCCTCCCTCTCCCCGGAGGCGAGAGGGCCGGGGTGAGGGGCCTGCGCGCCGGCAGGCGCCCTGGTATCCACGCGCGGGAAGAGGCCGGAGATCTTGCTCACCCGCGGCACCGACGTGAGCCGTCCCACCACCGCCGCCTCGAGGGTGAGCGGACCCCTCGCGCCGATCGCCTCACGGATCTTCCGGGCCGCGTCGGGCAGGAAGGGCTCCAGCATGATCCCGAGGAAACCGAGCGAGTCGGTGAGCGTGCACAGCACGCGCTCGAGGCGGGGCCGCTTTGCCGGATCCTTCGCCAGGGCCCAGGGCGCATTCGCATCGACATAGCGGTTCACCGCGCCGATGAAGCTCCAGATCGCGGCCAGCGCCTTCTGGAACGCGAACTCTTGCATCTCGTGCTCGACCGCACTCTTGGTCTCCGCCGCGGAGATCCCGATCTCCCGGTCCGCGGCCTCGACCGGCGCGGTCACCTGCGCCACGGGGCCGCCCGCCGCGATCAGAGTGGTGGCTCGGCTCGCCAGATTGCCCAGGTCGTTGGCGAGGTCGGCGTTGAGCCGGTCGACCAGGGCCTCCTCGCTGAAGTTGGCGTCGAGACCGAAGTTCATCTCCCGCAGCAAGAAGTAGCGGAACGCGTCGTGCCCGTACTTGTCGGTGAGCTGGAACGCCTCCACCACGTTGCCGACGGACTTGGACATCTTGCTGCCGCCGAGCGACCAGTACCCATGGACGTTGAGCCGGCGGTAGAGCGGGATGCCGGCCGCCTTCAGCATGGTGGGCCAGTACACCCCGTGGGGCTTCAGGATGTCCTTGCCAGTCAGGTGCTCGACGTGCTCCCACAACCCGCGCGTCTTCTCGCTGCCGTCCGAGACCGCCGAGTAGTAGTTGATGAGCGCATCGAACCACACGTAGGTCACGTACTGGTCGTCGAAGGGCAGTGGGATGCCCCACTGAACACGCGAATTGGGCCGGCTGATCGAGAGATCTTGGAGCGGCTCGCGCAGGAAGCCCAGGACCTCGTTGCGATACCGCTCGGGCTGGATGAAGCCCGGGTTCTCCTCGAGATACTTGATCAGCCACGCCTGGTACTTCGACATCTTGAAGAAGTAGTTCTTCTCCTTGATGAAGGTCAGCGCGGTCTGGTGATCGGGACACTTGCCGTCCACGATCTCCTTCTCGGTGTAGAAGCGCTCGCAGCCGTAGCAGTACCAGCCGCCGTACTCGCCGAAGTAGATCTCACCCGCATCGTACAGACGCTGCAGGATCTCCCGAACCACCTTCTGGTGCCTCGGCTCGGTGGTGCGGATAAAGTCGTCGTTGGTGATGCCCAAGCGGCGCCACGTCTCCCGGAACGACGCCGAGATCTCGTCCGCGTAGGCCTGCGGGGTTTTCCCGGCCTGGGCCGCCACCTGGGCGATCCGCTCGCCGTGCTCGTCGGTCCCGGTCAGGAAGTAGACGCGGTCGCCCCGCAGGCGCCGGTAGCGGCACATCGCGTCGGCCATGATCGTGGTGCAGGCGTGCCCGAGATGCGGCCGGGCGTTGACGTAATAGATCGGGGTGGTGAGGTAGAAGGTGCTCATGGGTCGGGTGGGCCGGCCCGTCAGGCCGGCTTGATGTGGTCGCGCCCCTCCCAGGTGAGCTGGTCGAGCGGCACCTCCGCCTCGGTGCCGTCGGGGAAGCCGACCACCACCGACTGCTTGAGCACCCGCAGCGAACGGACCTTGCCGGTCATGCAGCCACCGCCCCCGCAGGAGGCCGAGCAGGGGGTGTTCACCCGCGGCAGCCGCGAGCGCAGCGCCTCGTAGGTCGAGAACTCGTAGAGCAGGCAGCACTTGAGCCGCCCGCAGTTGCCGAGGAGCCGGCTGTCGGTGAGCGGCATGTCCTGCGCCTTGGCCATCTTCACCGAGATCGGGTCGAACTTGCGCAGGTGCGACGAGCAGCAGAGCTGCCGGCCACACGGGCCGATGCCGTCGAGCAGCTTGGTGGTGTCGCGGGCCCCGATCTGCCGCATCTCGATGCGAGCGTGGAACTCGCGGGCCAGGTCGCGGACCAGGTCGCGGAAGTCCACGCGCTCCTCGGAGTTGAAGAACACGGTGACGCGGCGGCGGGAGGCGTCCATCTCCACGTCCACGATCTTCATGGCGAGGCCGCGCGCCCGCGCGGTGCGCGCGCAGGTCTCGACCCCCTTCACCTCGAGGCCCCGGCGCTCGCGCCAGTCGGCCACCTCGCGCGCGGTCGCCCGGCGCACGACCCGGCGGTACACGCGGTCGAGCTTGAACGACGGCACCGGCCGCTTGGGTCGGCGCACCTCGCCCGGCACGGATCCCCCGCCGGTCTCCACCAGCACGAAGTCGCCGACGTGCAGGTCAGGATCGGTGGTCTGGTAGTCCTCGGTCAGGAGCGGCTCGCGCAGGCGCACCCCGATCAGGTAGCGGGGCGTGTCGTCGACGGGGACCTCGAGCGCCTCGGGGATCGCCGGCTCGGTCGGCTCGCTCATGGCCTCACGCCACCTCCACGAGGCGCCCGAGCAGCACCTCCACGCTGAGACGCGGGGAGACGTTTCCCTGAATTGCCAGCCAGGCCTCGCGACAATCGCGCAGCGCGCGCAGCACCGAGTCGAGCGAGCGCTCCCGCCCCGCCGCCATCGCCGCCTCGCCGAAGACGGCGAGCCGCGCGGGGCCGCCGGCCAGCGCGCACAGCAGGTCGCGGTGCCACAGCCAGCACGCCTGGACGAAGGTCTCCGCCGCCTGCCGGTCGCGACCCACCTGGTCGCCCAGCTTGACAATGGCCTCCGCACCCTGCGTCCGGGCGAGGGCGAGCTGGCGCAGGCTCTGGGCGTGGGCCTCGGTCTGCACGTCGGGCAGGAGCGCCGGCACGCCCTCGGTGAGGCGGGGGCGGAAGCGCACCACCTGGCAGCGCGAGAGCACCGTCGGCGGCAGCGCCCGCAGCTGGGTGAGGATCAGCACGATCACCGTCTGCGCCGGCGGCTCCTCCAGGGTCTTGAGGAAGGCCTGGGGCGTGGCCAGGGTCATCTTCTCCGCCTCGTCCACGACGAATACCTTCACGCGCGCTTCCATCGGCTTGAGCGCGGCCAGCCGCTCCAGCTCCCGGATCGTCTCGACGCGCAGGGCCTGGGCTCCCTTGGGATTGCCGGCGGGCGGCGTCGGCCCCAGCAGGTGCACGTCGGGATGGCGACCCCGGGCGGCCCGCTCGGCCGCGGGCCCGCCGTCCGGCGCCACCAGCGCGGCGGCGAAGGCCAGGGCGGTCGCCTTCCGGCCCGAGCCCTCGGGTCCCACGAAGGCATAGGCGTGGGCCACGCGCCCGGTATCGAGGGCCCGACGCAGCAGCGTCACCGCCTCGGGCTGGTCGCGGATGCCGTCAAGCGCCACGGCCGCCTCCCCGCCGCGCCAGGCACTCGTCCACCGCGCGGGTCACCTCGGCGTGCAAGACGTCCGGGTCGCGGCCCGCGTCGAGCACCGTCACCCGGCTCTTGTCGCTGCGGGCGATCTCGAGATAGCCCTCGCGCACGCGCCGGTGGAAGGCCAGGTCCATCTTCTCGAAGGCGTCGAGTGCGCGGCCCCGGATGCGCTGCATGCCCGCCACCGGGTCCAGGTCGAGCACGAGGGTGAGGTCCGGCAGCACCCCGCCCGTCGCGAGCATGTTCAGCTCGCCGATCGTCTGGACGTCCACCCCCTGCCCGTGGCCCTGGTAGGCAACCGTCGCATCCGCGTAGCGATCGGAGATGACCACGGCGCCTCGCGTCAAGGCTGGTGCGATCACCCGGGTGACGTGCTCCTGCCGGGCTGCCATGAAGAGGAAGGTCTGGGTGAGGGGGGTCGGGGTCGGCCCGTCGGTCTCGAACAGGGCCCGGATCCGGAGCCCAAGGGGGGTGCCGTCGGGCTCGCTGGTCTGGACCACCTCGATGCCGCGGCTCGTCAGGTACTGCGCCAATCGCGCGCACTGGGTGGATTTACCGGAGCCTTCCACGCCCTCGACGGTGATCAGCGCCCCGCGCATGCGCGTACTCTAACACCGATTGGGAGGGTCGTCGCCACGGCGCTGGCCACCTCAGGGAAATTCGTTCCACAGTACTGCAACCGCCTTTCCTAACGCAGAGCAGCGAACCCGTACCGGACCCGGAGATTTACCTTGTTTCCCTCGTGGCCCGTCTCTTGCTCTGATTCTGGATTGCCCGAGGCGGAGCGCGGGTTGAACCACGGACCCCTCGCCACACACCGGTTCTGCGCGAGGGGTGAGCCCGCCTCCGCTCTCGGGTCCAGCGTTACGCAGATGTCGCGAAACGCCGAGCGTGCTGGACGCGTCACATGAGCAGGAGAGAGCTTCAAGCCCGGTTGGATCTCGACCGATATAGAGAGTAGCGCGGCGATCCGACACGAGGACGGGAGGTGCGTGACCATGGGCCTGGCAGGATTGATCAGGACGGCAGTGCTGGTGGGACTGGGTGCGATATGGCTGCTCGCGTGACCCTTCAGGGCCTGGGAATGCGCGGCCGCGGCATCGGCTGGAAAGCCGAGCGCTGCGCCGCTCCCGAGACGTGCGACCTGCACCTCTGCGTCGTCGACGACGAGGGCGCGTACTGGCATCCCGCGGATCCGCTGGCGTTCGCCAAGTGGCGGGTGCGCGCCGACATCGATGCCATCCCGGCCCACGTCATGGTCAAGGTCGGCCGCGGCTGGGAGACGTTGCGCCGCGGTGCCGTGATGGGCGCGGTGGGGCTCGGCGGCACCGCCGCGGTGCTCGGCATGTGGTGGGGCCGTCAGAGGATCTTCTCCATGAAGACGCTGAGCGGGTCCGGCGCGTACTCCCCGAAGGCCTCCCGCTCCGCGTAGCCCGCCGCCCGGTAGACCGCGAGCGCCTCCGGCTGGCGGATGCCGGTCTCGAGGCGCAGACAGCGCAGGCCCTCCCGGCGCGCCTCCGCTTCGATGCGGTCCAGGATGAGTCGCCCGAGCCGATGGCCGCGCGCCTCCGGCACCACGTACATCCGCTTCAGCTCGCCATAGCCCACGTCGATCCGCAGCGCGCCGCAGCCGACCGCCACCGCCCCGCGACGGGCGACGATGAAGCGCACGTTCGGCGCGGCCAGCGCCTCCACGTCGAGGAAGTGGTTGCTCTCGGGCGGGTAGAGCGCGCTCTGGTAGGCGTCGAGGGCCTCGAGCAGCCGCGCCACCTCGGGCTGGCGGGGCGACTCGATCACCAGCGTGATCGCGACGCTCATCGAGGGCACCGCGGGCGGATCGCGCGGCGCGCCGCCGCCCAGAAGCGGAGCGACGGGGGCACGAGGGGCAGGCCCCGGCGGCTGACCGCGGCCACGACCGCCAGCGCCCGCGCGTGGCGGGCGTCCCACGGCAGGCCGTAGCCGGCCCGGATGGCCGGGGGCAACAGCCCGACCGCGGGCAGCGCGGCGAGCCGCAGGGCCGGCCGCAGCAGATACGGAACCGGGGGCGCGAGCACCTCGCGCGCGAGCGCGCGCGCGGTGTCGGTCACCTCGAGGGTGTCGCCGGCCAGCATGGCCTCCACGTAGTCGCGCAGCGCGGCCTCCGTGCGCGGGAGGCGGCCGGCCGGGATGCGCAGTCGGGCCTCGATCGCGCTCGCCTCGGCGCAGTAGTGGTCCGCGTCGGCGATGGCGAGCGGCCCGACGAAGAGCCGGTAGGCCCCCAGGAAGGAGTCCAGCAGCGTGGCGTGCACCCACGCGAGCAGCTCCGGATCGTGGGCGCTGTACGGGGCGCCGGCGGGCTCGCCGCCCGCGGCCCGGTCGAGGCGGCCGTGGACGCGATCGTGGATCGCGTTGATCCGGGCGGCCGCCGCCGCCGCGGCCTCGTCGGGCCCGAAGGTCAGCGCGAGCATGGCCCCGAGCGTGCGGTGGAGACGCCGCGCCCAGCCCCAGGGCTCGGTGGTGAAGACGCTGTGCTCGGCCACGCCCCGCGCGACCAGAGGGTGGGCGAGCTGGAGCAGGATGGCCCGACCCCATCCGGCGAGAAGCACCCGCTCCCGGTGTATTCTCCAGGCGACCCCGGCGGCGGCGAAGGCCTCGGGCCCCGGCACGGTGCGCATGGGCGCATTATGCGCGCGGCCCGGAAACTTCGGGAGCCTGCCGGGGGTTCTGACAGCGTCACCCCACACTCCGGAAAGGAGATTGCCATGCGCCGAGTTACCCTGCCGCTGGTCACAGCGCTGCTGCTGACCAGTCTGGCCCTGGCCTCCCCGGTCGCCGCCCTGGAAGTCGGCCAGAAAGCGCCCGACTTCACCCTGGCGGCTCCCGGCGGCAAGCAGGTCAAGCTGTCCGACCTGACCGCCAAGGGCCCCGTCGTGATCTTCACCTTCATCCAGGCGTTCACCGGCACCTGAACCAAGGAACTGCTCAGCTTCGAGGGGGCCATGCCCCAGTTCGAGGCTGCGGGCGCCCAGGTCGTGGGCGTGAGTGCCGACCATATCGCAACACTGGAAGCCTGGGGCAAGCAGAACAGCATCCACTACCTCCTCCTCTCCGATTTCCGCCGATCGATGCTTCCGGCCTATGACGCGCTGGTCACCGACGACAAGAGCCCGATCTACCGCTACGCCAAGCGCGCGTACTACGTGATCGACAAGAACGGCGTCGTCCGCTGGATCAAGGTCGAGGCCAACCCGCTCGACCTGCTGGATCCCGCGGAGGTGCTCAAGGCGCTGAAGGAGTCCGGCGTCTGATGATCGCGCGAATCGCCGCGGGCAGCACGATCGCGGCGGCGCTCTGGGCCACGGTCGCGGCGGCGCAGCCCGCCGCCGCGCCGGCGGCCTGGGAGAAGATGGGAGTGCAGGTCTACGAGTCGCCCAAGCCCGCCCCCGCCTTCGCGCTGCCCGCGCTCGACGGCCGCACCGTGCGGCTGGAGGATTACCGGGGCAAGGCGCTCCTGGTCTTCTTCTGGGCCACCTGGTGACCGGATTGCCGGGAGGAGTTACCTTCCGTCAATCGGCTATACCAGGAGATGAAGGAGCAGGGGCTCGCGGTCGTGCTGATCAGTTTCCGTGAGAGCGCCGACCTGGTGAAGCGCACCGTCAGCGAGCGCGGCTACGTGGCGACCGTGCTTCTGGACGCCAGCGGCGACGTCACCGGGCGCCAGTACGGGGTGTGGGGTCCGCCCACCGCGTACCTCGTGGATCGCGAGGGCCGGCTCGTCGGCCGCATCGTCGGGGCCAAGGACTGGAGCGGTCCGGCCGCGCGGGACATGCTGCGCGCCTTCGTCACCGCACCCCCGCGCTAACCCCTGTCTCAGCCGGCCGCGCGGCCGGCTAGCGCCCGGCCGCCAATGGCGGCGGCCCCGCCTGCTCCCGGGCGTGGCCCGTCATCGCGACGAGGGCCCGAACCAGGTCGGTCAGCGCGGCGGCCGCGCCGGCATCGGCGAGCCGCCCGTCCTGGAAGTGCCCGGACTCCAGATAGACGCTGGTGGGCACCACCAGCGCCCCGAACCAGGCGAGCACGGCCCGCAGCTGCCAGTCCACTCCCAGGTAGTGGTGCGAGGTCGCTCCCATGGCCACGATCCCCACCGGCTTGCCGCGGAGCGCGGGCAGCGGGGTGAGGTCGAGCAGATTCTTCAGCGCGCCGGTGAACGACGCGCGGTAGACCGGGCTCGCGAGCAGCACCGCGTCCGCCGCCGCGACCGCGCTCACGATCCGCGCGGTGTCGTCGGCGTAGCCCTCGAGCGGGCGCCCGTCGGCGAAGGAGATGCGGTGGGCTCCCAGGCTCAGCACGGTGGCCGAGACATCGGGCAGCGCGCCCGCGCAGTCGGCCGCGAAGCGCACCGCCGCGTCGAGCCTTCCCGGCGGGGTCACCGCCCCGACCACCGCGAGCAGGCGGGGCATCGGCTCAGGCCGCCGGCCGGTCCCGATCGCGCCGGGCCGCCCCGGCGCGAACGAGCGGGATCAGCTCGCGACCGTACTCGGCCGCGTCGGCGAGCGGATCGAACCCGCGGATCAGCAGGGTGGAGACGCCCAGGTCGTAGTAGTCGAGGAGCGACTCGGCCACCTGCTCCGGCGTGCCCACCAGCGCGGTGGTGTTACCGGCGCCGCCGACCGCGGCCGCGATCGGCGTCCACAGCCGCTTGTCGTGCACCTCGGCCTGCTGGGCGAAGTCCACCAGGCGCCGGGCGCCCACCGCCTCCGGCAGCGGCAGCGTGCGGTCACCCTGCTTGGCCTGGACGCGCTCGAGGATCCCGCGCGCCTTGGCCCAGGCGGCGGCCTCCGTGGGGGCGATGATCGGCCGCAGCGAGACGCTGAACCGCAGCTCGCGCGGGTCCCGTCCGACGCGCGCGGCGGCGGCGCGCACCTCCGCGATCCGGTCGCGCATCGCGGCGAGCGGCTCGCCCCAGAGCATGTAGACGTCGCAGTGTCGCGCCCCGATCCGGTGCGCGGCCTCGGAGGCACCGCCGAAGTAGAGCGGGATGTGCGGCTTCTGGACCGGCTTGACGTCCGAGCCGGCCTTCGTCACCCGGTAGAACTCCCCTTCGTGATCGAACAGCCGCTCCTCGGTCCACATCCGGCGCATGAGCCCGAGGTACTCGTCGGTCCGCCGGTAGCGCGTGTCGTGATCGGCGTAATCGCCGTCGCGCGCCTGGTCGGCATCGCTGCCTCCGGTGATGATGTGCAGGGAGACGCGGCCGTTCGAGAGCTGGTCGAGGGTGGCCGCCTTGCGCGCGGCGAGCGTGGGCGCGACGAAGCCGGGGCGGTGCGCGATCAGGTAGCCGAGCCGCTCGGTGTGCGAGGCCGCGTAGCTCGAGACGAGGAAGCCGTCCGCCGAGGTCGCGGTGTAACCGACCAGCACCTTGTCGAAGCCGGCCACCTCGTGGGCGCGCGAGAAGTCGCGGACCCAGCCGAGGTCGATCGCACCGCCGATCACGTGCACCGCGGCGCCGTCCGCCCCTTCGGGCCTCACGCCGATCATGCCGATGAGCTCGACCGTCATCATGTCCTCCTGAGCGTTGGGCTGAGCGTTGGGCTGAGCGTTGGGCCGAGCGCCGGGGCGTCCGCCCGCGACGCGATGTGCTCCGCCAGATGGTCGCCGTCGGCGCGGGAGGAGAAACCGTCCGGGTGCGGGCCGTCGTAGGGCGGGCCGGGCAGGGTGAGGCTCCAGTTGGAGAACTGGAAGTGGAGCGAGTCCCAGCGCTCGCTCCGCCACCGCTCGGCCACCCGCCCGCGCTCGAGCACGACGTGTGCGCGCCCGCGCCGGCTCAGCTGGTGGCTCATCGCGAGCCTCGCGTGGCCACCGCCCACGATCACCGTCTCGTGCCGCTCCTCCATGGTGCGACAAGGCTACGGAGGCGCACGGGGCTAGTCAATCCGTCTCCGTCCCTGAGGCGGCTTTCGGTCTGTGAGGTCCCGCACCAGCTTCGCACCGCACTCGCAGGTCATCCACGCGAGGGCGGGCTCGACACCGGCATCCAGGTCCCAGCAGCGGTGATGCTCTTGGAGGAAGGCAAGGCAGCAGCGTGGCGTCCGTCATCACGTTCGCGCACCGCCGAGGACCTCGGCACGTGGGACCCACCGCTCGGACGCGGGAATGTCGGTCCGTAGATGGTGAGTCCTTGGGCGGCAGGTGCTCGGGGTAGATGAGTCTCCACCAGCCTCACTCCGTCCTCGAGTCTTCCCAAGAAGATGTCGGTCAGGAAGAGTACGACCGCACCGAGGATGGCACCAACCACGAGGAACAGCAGCAGCATCAGCACCACCTGGAGCCGGTCCATGCTTTCACGGGGATCGTGGCCATGGAGGGTCATGAGTGACCTCGGTTCATCAGGCGATAGCCGCAACTCATCGAGCACGCCGAGAGCATCCCCTGTCCGCAAGGGGATAGTAACTCCAAAGGGGGGCTCCTCGATGACCTGATCGGCCCGCAGTAGGAGCGGCGGCGGGATCGTCAGGCGGAGCGCCTTGGCGGTCTTGAGGCTTGTCCACGTGGATGGCCTGGCGCCGCATGTGGTCCTCAAAGCTTTCCCCGTAGGCCATGAAGGCACCGGCCTTGGGGACGTCCGGTCCCTCGTGATCCGGTATGCGAATGGGAAGGTAGAGTCCATCTGGTCCCTCGTGCGCGCCATCGCTGCGGCAGCTCGGCTCCGGGTCGGCGCCTGCGGTAGGTGGGGCGTGAACGACCTGTCAATCACTTCCCTGGCCGCATGGGCTGATCGCGGCCGCGCGCGCGCCCGCCAGCGGTGCAGAGGCAATCCGACTATACTGAGTCGATGTTCCACCCCGTCGTCGACGCCTGGTTCCGCTCCCGCTTCCGCGAGCCGACCCCCGTGCAGGCCCAGGCCTGGCCGCTGATCGCGGCCGGCCAGGACGTGCTGATGACCGCGCCCACCGGCTCCGGCAAGACCCTGGCCGCCTTCCTGGCCTGCCTCGACCGCCTCTTCCGCGAGGGCGTGGAGGGTCGCCTGGAAGGTCGCACCGCGATCCTCTACGTCTCCCCGCTCAAGGCTCTGTCCAACGACGTGCGCCGCAACCTGGAGGAGCCGCTCGGCGAGCTCGCGGCCGCCGCGATGGCGGCGGGCCTGCCCGCCCCGGGCATCCGTACCGCGGTGCGCACCGGGGACACGCCGGCTCACGAGCGGCGGCAGGCGGGCCGCCGCCCGCCCCACGTGCTGGTCACCACGCCCGAGTCGCTCTTCATCCTGCTCACCGCGGAGTCGAGCCGTGGCTGGCTCTCGCAGGTGCGCACCGTGATCGTGGACGAGATCCACGCGGTGGCCGGCGACAAGCGCGGAGCGCACCTGGCGCTCTCCCTCGAGCGGCTCGAGGAGCTGGTGGTCTCGCGCGGCGGCACGCGCCTGCAGCGGGTCGGGCTCTCCGCCACCGTGCGACCCATCGAGACCGCGGCGCGGCTGCTCGTGGGGTCGACGCGGCCGATGCCCGAGGTGGTGAACGTGGGCCAGCGGCGCGACATGGACCTCGCCATCGAGGTGCTGGGCGACGAGCTGGGCGCGGTGTGCACCAACGAGCAGTGGGAGGAGATCTACGACCGGGTGGCCGCGCTGGCGCGGGAGCACCGCTCCACGCTGGTGTTCGTCAACACCCGGCGTCTGGTCGAGCGGGTGACCCGCCACCTCGCCGATCGCCTGGGGGCCGAGCGGGTGGCCGCGCACCACAGCAGCCTGAGCCGCCAGCGGCGCTTCGACGCCGAGCAGCGGCTCAAGTCGGGCGAGCTGTCCCTGGTGGTGGCCACCGCCTCGCTCGAGCTGGGCATCGACGTGGGCACCGTGGACCTCACCTGCCTGCTGGGCTCGCCGCGCTCCATCGCCACCGCGCTGCAGCGGGTCGGCCGCTCGGGGCACGCCCTGCTCGCCACGCCCAAGGGCCGCCTCTTCCCGCTCACCCGCGACCAGCTCGTGGAGTGCGCGGCGCTCGCGCGCGCGGCGCGCCGGGGCGAGATCGACCGGCTCGCGATGCGGGACGCGCCGCTCGACGTCCTGGCCCAGCAGGTGGTGGCCATCTGCGCGAGCGAGGAGCAGGACGAGGACCGGCTCTTCGCCCTCTGCCGGCGCGCCGCGCCCTACGCGGCGCTCGACCGGCAGGACTTCGACCAGGTGGTGGACATGCTGGCCGAGGGCATCGCGACCCGGCGCGGCCGCTACGCGGCGCGGCTGCACCGCGACGCGGTCGGCCGGCGGCTCAAGGCCCGCCGGGGCTCACGGCTGGCCGCGATCACCTCGGGCGGGGCGATCCCCGACAACGCCAACTACGAGGTGGTGCTCGAGCCGGACGAGACCACCATCGGCTCCCTCGACGAGGACTTCGCCATCGAATCGATGGCGGGCGACGTCATCCTGCTCGGCAACACCTCCTGGCGCATCCGCCGCATCGAGAGCGGACGGGTCCGGGTGGAGGACGCGGGCGGCGCCCCGTCCACCATCCCGTTCTGGCTCGGCGAGGGACCCGCGCGCACCCTCGAGCTGTCGACCGAGCTGGCCGCGGTGCGGCAGGGGGTGGCGGACCGCCTCCACGATCCGGACGCGGCCGTCGAGTGGCTCGAGCGCGAGACCGGTCTCGACCGGAACGGGGCCCTGCTCGCACGCGACTACATCGCGGCGGGCCGGGCCGCGCTCGGGGCGGTGCCGACGCGCGACACGGTGGTGGTGGAGCGCTTCTTCGACGAGGCGGGCGGCATGCAGCTGGTGGTCCACGCGCCCTTCGGCGGCCGCATCAACCGCGCGTGGGGCATGGCGCTTCGCAAGCGGCTCTGCCACAGCTTCAACTTCGAGCTGCAGGCCGCCGCCACCGACGACGGCGTGCTCCTGTCGCTGGGCCCGCAGCACAGCTTCCCGCTCGAGGCGGTCTTCGAGATGGTGCACCCGAGCGGGCTCGAGGAGCTCCTGACCCAGGCCGCGCTCCAGGCGCCGATGTTCAACACCCGCTGGCGCTGGAACGCCAACCGGGCGCTCGCCTTGCTGCGCTGGCAGAACGGCCGCCGCGTGCCGCCGTATCTGCAGCGCATGCGCGCGGAGGACCTCCTGGTCGCGGTCTTCCCGGCCCAGCTCGCCTGCCAGGACAACATGGAGGCGGGCCCCATCGAGGTGCCCGACCACCCGCTGGTCCGCGAGACCCTGCGCGACTGCCTGACCGAGGCGATGGACATCGACGGGTTGCGCGCCTGTCTCACCGCGATCCACGGAGGCCAGATCAAGCGGGTGACCCGTGAGACGCCGGAGCCGTCCGTGTTCGCCCACGAGATCCTGAACGCGAACCCTTACGCGTATCTCGACGATGCGCCCCTCGAGGAGCGGCGCGCCCGCGCGGTCACGCTGCGGCGCGGACTGCCCGCGGCGGTCGCGGACGACATCGGCCGCCTGGATCCCGAGGCCATCGCCGCGGTGGTCGAGGAGGCCTGGCCCGACCTGCGCTCGGCCGACGAGCTGCACGACCTGCTGCTCGACCTGGGCGCCCTGCCACAGGACCTGACCGACACCCGGACCGATCCCCGGACTGATCATTGGTCCGGCTACCTCGACGAGCTCATCGCGGCCGGCCGCGCCGCGCGCCTGCGCGTGGACGGCCGCGTGCTCTGGGTCGCCACCGAGCGCCGCTCGCTGGCCGCCACCGTGTGGCCGCACGGCCGCTTCGAGCCCGACGTGACCGAGCCGCCCGCGCGGCGGGCACCGGCCTGGTCGGATCGCGAGGGCGCGCTGGTGGAGGTGATCCGCGCGCGGCTCGGCCTCGTCGGCCCCACCACCGCGCCCGCCCTCGCCCAGGATCTCGGCGTCACGCCGGGCGAGGTGGACGTGGCGCTCGCCGCGGTCGAGGCCGAGGGCGGCGTGCTGCGCGGGCGCTTCACCCCGGGGGCGGCATCCGGCGAGACGTTGGAGTGGTGCGACCGGCGCCTGCTTGCGCGCATCCACCGGCGGACGCTCGAGGGGCTGCGCCGCCTGATCGAGCCGGTCTCGCCCGCGGCGCTGCTGCGGTTCCTCTTCTCCTGGCAGCACGTGGCGGCGGGGAGCCAGCAGCACGGGCGCGACGGGCTGCTGCGGGTGATCGAGCGGCTGCAGGGCTTCGAGGCCGCGGCGGGAGCCTGGGAGCGCGAGCTCCTGACGGCGCGGGTGGCCGGCTACCAGCCGGGCTGGCTCGACGAGCTCTGCCTTTCCGGCGAGGTGACCTGGGGCCGGCTCGGCCTGCACGAGAGTGCGCGCCACGCGGGCCGGCGTCTGTCTGCCGCGGTGCCGCTGGCGCTGCTGCTGCGGCGCGATCTCGCGTGGCTGCTCGATCCGCGGCCGGAGCCCGCCGCGCTGGCGAGCAAGCCCTCGGGCCCGGCGCTCGACGTGCTGGCCCACCTCGAGCGCGCCGGCGCCTCGTTCGTCGAGGACATCGCGGCGGGCGTTCGCCGGCTCCGCATCGAGGTCGAGGAAGGGCTCTGCGAGCTGGTGACCGCTGGCCTCGTCACCGGCGACGGCTTCGCCGGTCTGCGCAGCCTGCTCCACTCCGAGAAGCGCCGGCGGCCGCGGCCGGGGCGGCCGGCTCCCGCGCGTCCGTC
Source organism: Methylomirabilia bacterium (assembly GCA_041497895.1). GTDB lineage: Bacteria > Methylomirabilota > Methylomirabilia > Rokubacteriales > CSP1-6 > CAMLFJ01. The sequence continues at coordinate 45,953 of JBGQHJ010000002.1, read as the reverse complement.
GCCCGGCACCGGTCGCTGGGCCCGACTGGTCCCGCCCGTCGCGCCGTCCGCCGACGACCTGGTCGAGGCGCGTGCTCGCCAGTACGTCCGCCGCTACGGGGTGGTCTTCCGCGACCTGCTCCAGCGCGAGCCGGGCGTCCCGGCCTGGCGTGATCTGCTACGCGTCTACCGCCGGCTCGAGATGCGGGGCGATCTCCGCGGCGGGCGCATCGTGGGCGGCTTCGTGGGCGAGCAGTTCGCGGCGCCGGAAGCGCTCGAGGCGCTGCGCGCCATCCGTCGGGAGCAGCCCGCCGGGCAGATCGTCTCGGTATCGGCCTGTGACCCGCTCAACCTGGTCGGCATCGTGACGCCGGGACCGCGGGTGCCGGCCGTGCTCGGCCACCGCGTGAGCTACCGCGACGGAGTGCCGGTGGGAGAAGAGACCCGGGGCCGCGCGCAGCGGGCCGGGACGCGGAAGCGGCGCTAGCGGCCGAGGCCGCGCGACTGGATGCCCTGCGTCACGTCCCGGTCGAGATCGGGGCGCCGCATCGGGCTGGGCTGGCTCTCTCGCAGCATCCTCTCGGTGCGCTGGCGGTCGAGCTCGCTCAGCGCCTGCGCGGTGTCTTCCTCGATCTTGCGGGGCGGCACCTTCTGGAGCGCGGGGGCGCGCTGCTTGTAGTCGAGATCGATCGAGCCCGACTTGGGCGCCTGGGCGGACGCGATCCCGGCGCCCACGAGGAGGATCGACAGGACGAGCAGCGGCGTCTTCATGGCTCCCTCCCGCCTAGAGCGTAGGCGCCGGCGGGGCGGACTGTCAAACTTTCAGGACGCGCTGCGCGCCGCGGGCTAGGCGCCGAACACCACCCGGGTCCCGGTGGCCGGGATGATCAGCTTGGCCGGCATCTCCCGGTGCACCGCCAACCAGTACCTCGTCGCGCGGCCCGAACCATCCGAGCCGTTCCCGCAGGCTCACCACCGCTCCGATCACCGCCAGCACCGGCGGGACCAGCCCGGCCGACGCGGCGCGCGCGACGATGTCGCCGAGGGTGCCGACCACCGTCTCCTGCGCCTCGGTCGTCCCCCAGCGGATCAGCGCCACCGGGGTGTCCGGCGGCCGACCGTGCGCCATCAGCGTGGCCGCGATGCGCGGCAGGCTCTTCGTTCCCATCAGCACCACGAGGGTATCGACCGCCGTGGCCAGCCCCGCCCAGTCTACTTTCGCGGCGCCCTTTCCCGGGTCCTCGTGTCCGGTCACCACCGCGAACGACGAGGCGAGCCCCCGATGGGTCACCGGGATCCCGGCGTAGGCGGCCACCGCGACCGCGGCACTGACGCCGGGCACGATCTCGAAGGGGATCCCGGCCGCCGCGAGGGCCAGCGCCTCCTCGCCGCCGCGGCCGAACACGAACGGATCGCCGCCCTTGAGGCGCACCACGACGCGGCCTCGCCGCGCCTGCTCGACCAGCAGCGCATTGATCTGCGCCTGGGGCAGGCAGTGGGCGCCCGCGCGCTTGCCCGCGAAGACACGGAGGGCGCCCCGCGGCGCCTCGTCGAGCAGGGCCGGGTCGACGAGACGGTCGTAGACGACCACGCGGGCGCGGCGCAGCACCTCGAGGCCACGCACCGTCATGAGCCCGGGATCGCCCGGTCCGGCACCGACCAGGTAGACGCGACCGGGCTCGATCATGCCGACTCGAGGCTTCCCGCCAAGCGCGCGCGGGCCTGGCGGTAGCGGCGGTCCGCGATGAGCCGTCGCAGGCGATCGTCGAGCGCGCCGCGCCAGCGGGCGGGACCCGGCGACACGCCGCGCCGCCGCAGATCCTCTCGCGCCTCCGCGGCCAGCTCCACCAGCGCCGCGTGCGCCTCGGTCAGGTAGCCCTCCAGCTCCTCGCGGATGGCCCGCGCCGCCGCCGGGCTCGCGCCGCCCGTCGACACCGCCACCACGAGGCGGCCGCGCCGGATCACCGCGGGCAGGATGAAGTCGCAGCGCGCGGGCTCGTCGGCGGCGTTGACCAGCACCGAGCGGGCGCGGCCGTCCGCGACGACCGCCCGGGTCACCTCCGCGTCGTGGGTGGCCACGAGCGCGAGCCGCTGGCCGTCGACGTCGCCGGCGCGGTACTCGCGCGCCAGGTAGATCAGCCGCCCCTCGGCGGCCCAGCCCGCGAGCCGCGCGGTCACGGTGGGACTCACCACCGTGACGCGCGCGCCCGCGGCCAGGAGCCCCGCCACCTTCCCCTCGGCTACCGGACCGCCCCCGACCACCAGGCAGGGGTGATCGGCCAGGTCGAGGAAGAGCGGGTAGTACTCGCGCGCGCTCACCGCTTGGCGGTCTCGACCGCCTCGCGTCCCGGCGTGGGCGTCAGGCGCAGGTAGGGCTTCAACGCCCGCCAACCGGCCGGGAACTTGGCGCGCGCCTCCTCGTCGGAGACCGCCGGCACGATGATCACGTCCTCGCCCGGCTTCCAGTTCACCGGAGTGGCCACGCGGTGGCGGTCGGTGAGCTGGAGCGAATCGATCACCCGCAGGATCTCGTCGAAGTTCCGCCCGGTGGTCTGGGGATACGTGATGAAGAGCCGGATCTTCTTCTTGGGATCGATCACGAACACGGTGCGTACAGTGTAGACCTCGTCGTGGGCGGGATGGATCATGCCGTAGAGGTCGGCCACCTTCCGGTCCGGGTCCGCGATGATCGGGAAGTTCACCGCGTGCCCTTGCGTCTCCTGGATGTCGGCGGCCCAGCCCCGGTGCGAGTCCACCGGGTCGATCGAGAGTCCGATCGCCTTCACCCCGCGCCGCTCGAACTCGGGGCGCAGCCGCGCCACGTAGCCGAGCTCGGTGGTGCACACCGGCGTGAAGTCGCGCGGGTGGGAGAAGAGCAGGCCCCAGGCGTCGCCCAGCCACTCGTGGAAGTGGATCGGGCCGGCGGTGGTCTCGGCCTGGAAGTCGGGAGCGGTGTCACCGAGTCGTAGCGTCATGGTCGTCTCTCCTTTCGATCGGGTCGGTTCGGTTCTCAGCCGTCGATTCCGTGGGGAATCGTACCCGCGGGACTGTCCCGCGCCACCGCGACGACCTCGGCCCCGGCCAGGAAGGTGCGGAGCTCGTCGTCGGTGTGGACCGCGCAGAACGCGCGGAAGGTCTGCCCGTCGCGCCGCCCGGCGAGATAGGCGCGCAGCAACCGCTCCACCGCGTCGGGCACGTGGGCCGCGGGCACGCGGTACCCGATCGGCCGCGCCACCGTCTGGTGCCGGCCCACCGCGCCGCCCACGCAGAAGTAGTAGGCGTCGACGAGGCGGCCGTCCACCTTCACCTTCTTGCCCTCGATGCCGATGTCGGCGATCCAGTGCTGGCCACAGCTATTGGGGCAGCCGGTGACGTTGATGCGCACGTGCTCCTGGAAGCCAGGCAGCCGGGCCTCCAGGTCCTGCACGAGCCAGCCGGCGAAGCGCTTGGTCTCGGTCAGCGCGAGCTTGCAGAACTCGCTGCCGGTGCAGGCCACGGTGCCCCGGCGGAAGGGCGAGCCGTCGAGGCGCAGCCCGGCCGCGGTCACGTCGCGCCCGAGCCGGGCCGCGCGGGCCGCCGGCACGTTCACGACGACGAGATTCTGCATGCTGGTGGCGCGGAGCTCGCCCGAGCCGTGGCGGCTGGCCAGGTCCGCGATCGCCCGCATCTCGTCCGGTGTGAGCCGCCCTCGCAGGATCGGCAGACCGGCGTACACCAGTCCCGCCTGCTTCTGCGGATGAATGCCGACGTGGTCGCGATAGGCCTCGTCGGGCAGGTCCTCGGGCACGCCCGGATCGAGGCGAAACCCGAGCCGCTCCTCGAGCGCGGCCTGGAAGCGCTCGACGGTGAAGCCGTGATCCAGGAAGAGGAACTTGAGCCGGGCCTTCTCGCGGTTCTGGCGCAGCACGTCGCTGTCGCGAAAGATCTCCGAGACACCCTTGACCACCGCCAGCGCCTGCTCGGGGCGCACGAAGGCGTCGAGACGCGGGGCGAGGTGCGGCCGGGTCGAGAGCCCGCCGCCCACCCGGAGCGAGAAGCCGACCCGTCCCGAGTACGGGTCGCGCACCGCGGTGAGGCCCACGTCGTTGATCTCGGGATACGAGCACCACACGCGGCAGCCGGTGATCGTGACCTTGTACTTGCGGGGCAGGTTGTAGAACTCGGGGCTGCCGTTGACCATCGCGGTCGCGGCCTGCACGAGCGGCGAGGCGTCGAGGAGCTCGTCGCCCTCGAGGCCGGCGAGCGGGCAGCCGGTGATGTTGCGGGTCACGTCGCCACAGGTGCCGAGGCTCGAGAGGCCGCAGGCGGCCAGGGCCAAGAAGATCGCGGGCAGGGCCTCGATCGCCACCCAGTGGAGCTGGATGTTCTGGCGCATCGTGAGATCGGCGATGCCGCGCACGTGGCGCTCGGCCAGGTCGGCCACCGTCCGCAGCTGGGCGGCGGTGAGGAAGCCGTTGGGAATGCGGATGCGCAGCATGAAGTACGGCACCGCGCGCCCCTCCCCGCCCTTGCCGCCGATCGCTCCCACCCCGTCGCCCTGGGTGTAGATGCCCCACCAGCGGAAGTAGGTGGCCAGCCACTCGGGCGGGATCGAGCCCACCCCGTCGCGCGCGAACCGCTCGATCTCCGCGTACGCGCCCCACGGGTTCAGCTCCCGCTTGAGTCGCTCCACCCGCTGCGCCTTCGTCTCCGTCACCGCTATGCTCACGTCGTGTCCTCCCGAGAACGCGAAAGCCGAGGAGGGCCGCTTCCAGCTGCGGCCCCCGCTCGGCTTTCCGTCTCGATGCTGCGACTTGTGCCTTGCCTAGGTGTGCCTCACCCGACGTACCGGAGGGGTACGTCCACCCAGGTTTTACAGCGGGGACACTTGGCGGCCACGTGCCCGGAGGCCCGATCCACGCGCAGGATGGCGTTCTTGACGACCACGTCCGCCACGCCGGGCACGACGATCTTGGTCGCGCAGACCTGGCAGCGGATGGCGGGGGATGCGAAGGGCTCTCTCGTCAGAACCTGATGCACGGTCGGAATAGTACTATTCCGACCGGCTATGTCAAGAACTCATTGACGGCACGCGGCCGGTGGCGTTAACGCCCTGAATTGACGAGCTGAACTTCCTGCCGCGGGAGCGGCACGGCGATCCCGGCCGCGCCGAACCGCTCGACCAGCGCCCGGTAGATCTCGGCCTCGGCGACGACCACGTCCGGCACCTTCACCCAGGGACTGACCCCTATCCGCACCCCGGTAGCCTCGATCTGCGCGACCCCGATCACCGCGGCGGGCTGGGGCAGCACGCGCGGGTTGGCGGCCACGACCTCGCGGGTCAGGGCCAGCACCGCTGCCAGGTCGGAGCCGTGCGGAACCGCCACCGACAGGTGAATCTGCCTCATCGTCCCGAAGTTGTGCAGGATCTCCCCCACGATCTTCCGGTTCGGGATGATGATCCGGGACTGGTCGGGATGCACCAGCGTGGTCGAGAACAGCTCGATGGTGTGGACGTCGCCCTTCATGCCCACGATCTCGATGTGCTCGCCCACCCGGAACGGCTTGGTGAAGATGATGGTGAGCCCGGCGATCACGTTGCCGAGCACGCCCTGGAGCGCGATGCCGATGCCGAGCCCGGCCACCCCGATGCCGGCCACGAGGGGAGCGATCTGGAAGCCGAACTTGTCGAGCGCGATCACCAGGGCGAACAGCAGCACCACCACTCTCACGACCCGCACCATCAGCCGCCGCATCGGCGGCTCGAGCGCCATGCGCGTGAGCGGCCGCTCGACCGTGTTGCCCACCCACCACGCGGCCAGGAGCCCGACGAACAGGATCACGATCGCGCCGAGGACCTGGAATCCGTAGCGGATCGCCAGGTCCACGATCAGGTCTTGAGCGGGCATGCGCGCCTCCGGGTGAGGGTGAGGGCCGTGAGAGGACGGTCAGTCGTCGATCACTTCTCCTTGGTCAGGAACGTGTCGTTGCGGTTCCTGGACCAGCACGCCTCGTTGTGCTCGGAGCAGATCGGGCGCTCCTTGCCATAGGAGATCGTGGTGATGCGGGCGGCCTCGACCCCGTTGGAGACCAGGTAGTTCATCGCCGCCTTCGCCCGCCGCTCGCCGAGCGCCAGGTTGTACTCCGAGGTCCCCCGCTCGTCGCAGTGGCCCTCGATCAGCACGAGCTGACCGGGGTTGGCCTTGAGATACGCGGCGGTGCCGTCCAGCACCGCGGCATCGGCGGGCCGGATGTCGGACTTGTCGAAGGCGAAGTGGATCGGCTTGAGCGCGTCGTTGGCCCGGTACTCGTTGGGAGGGGCGGGCGGCGCGGGCGCTGCGGTGGGCGGCACCACCGGCGTCGGGGCGACCGGCGCGGGAGCGGGCGCGGGGGTCGCCGGAGTGGGCGGCGCCACCGCGGCCGGCGGGACCGGCGGCGGCGCGGTGGCCGCGGTCATCGCGGGACGCTTGGGACAGCCGGCGAGCAACAGGGTGAGCGCGATGATCGGCAGCACCGTGGCCGCCGATCGGATGTGTCTGATCGTCATCGGATGTCCTCCTTGGTGGTCGCTACTTCTTCATGCGCTGCTCGAGGCCGCGCAGGAGTCGTTCGGCCTGATCGATGTTGCGGCGCGCGTTGGCGTGGCCCGGATCCATCTCGAGCACCACCCGCCACTCCGAGATGGCTTCCTTCAGCTTCTCCTCGCGGTAGAACCGGACCCCCTGGGTGTAGTGCTGCTCGACCAGGCGGGTGCGCGCCTGCTTGAGGAGGGCGGAGGCGTCCTCGTAGTTGGGCTGCAGACGCGTGAGCAGGGTCAGGCTCTGGATCGACTCCGGATACTGCTTGGCCTCCATCTGGCTCTTGGCCTGCCCGTAGAGCGCCTGCTTCTTGAGGGTCAGCCCCTCGCGGTCACCCGGCTTGCTCGTGAGGTACTTGTCCACCGTACCGAGCGCGTCCGTGTAGTCGCTGCGCTCGAGGGCCTCGCGGGCCTCGGCCAGCAGCGGATTGACCTCGGGGGTGTACTCCTCCTTCGGCGCGGGAGAGGCCGGGGACGCACCCGGCGCGGGCGCCGGACCCGGGCGCGGCACGTCCGGCGTGGGGATCGCCGCCACCGCCGGCGGGGGCCGGCGCGCCTCGGGATGGACGAACGGAACGCCCGGGATCTCCGGGATCTTGAGCGTGGTGCCGGGAGCCAGGCGCGGATTGGGCGGCAGCTGGTTGGTCTCCCAGATCACCTCCGACCGGGAGCGGTCGCCGTAGTAGCGCTGGGCCAGGCTCGACAGGGTATCCCCCGACCGCACGGTGTGGCTGATGAACTCGACCTCGCGGGTGTCGCTCTGCAGGGCCTCGAAGGCGGCCCGGCTCGACGGGTCGAGGGCCAGAGCGGCCAGGAACTTGCGCCGGGCCTCGACCTGCACCCCGCGCGCGAGCGCCTTGCGCCCCTCGTCGATGCGCTCCGCCGCGAGCTGGTCGATCCGCGCCTGCAGCGCGCGCAGCGACTCGCGCGCCCGGGCGTCGGTCGGCGTGATCGTGAGGACGATCTTCCACTCCTCCGCGGCGCGGCGGAGCTGGCCGTCGCGCTCGAGCGCCTCGGCCTGCTGGCGGTGGCGCGCCGCGAGCGGATCGCGCGCGAGCGCGGCGGGGCCCGTCCCCTTGGTCTCGCCGGAGGGGTCCGCGGCCATTCCCGCACAGCCGCCCAGCGCCAGGCCCAGCGTCGCCGCGACGAGCAGGCGCCGGCGGGGCGACTTCACCGGAGGTTCTCCTCCTGGAAGACGTTCAGGTTCTTGACGAAGTCGTCGAGCGTCATCTCGGAGTAGATCTGGCTGCGGTGCGCGGCGAGCGGCCGCACGAACGAGGCATTGCCCTGGCGGCGCACCGAGAACGCGGCGATGTAACCGTACTCCTTCACCTTGGGCAGGAGGCCCTCCTCCCAGCGCCCGTAGGGATAGGCGAGGATCTGGCTGCGCCGGCCGAGGTTCTTGTTGAACAGCTCCTGGGGCAGCTCGAGCTCGACGTGCATGCGGCGCGCGTACTGGGCCTCGGTCTCGCCGTGGGCCCGGCGCAGGTCCGCGTGCGTCTTGGTGTGGGCCTCGATGTCGAAGCCGGCGGCGGTCAGCTCCCGCAGGTCGCTCCAGGAGAGCGCCCCGCGGCCGGCGCCGACCCAGTCGGTGTAGATGAAGAGCGTGGCGGGGAAGCCGAGGTCCTTGAGGACCGGGTAGGCGAAGTCCTTGAACGAGCGATAGCCGTCGTCGAAGGTGAGCACCACCGCCTTCTGCGGCAGCTGCCGGCCGAGCCGGGTGAACTCGACGAAGTCGCCGAGGCTCACCACCCGGTAGCCGTTGGTCTTGAGGTACTGCATCTGCTCGCGGAAGGAGGCGGCGGCCAGCACGAGGCGCCCCTTCGCCTGCTCGCCCAGGTTGTGGTAGGTGAGGATCGGCACGATCTGGTAGCCGCCCGGGGTGACGCCGGCGGGGTTCCACGGCCGGCGGGGGATGACCACCTCCTGGCCGGGGGAGAACGCCTGCTGCCCGGAGTAGTCCTCGATCATCCACGCCCGCTCGGGACCGCCCAGGTAGCGCGCGGCGAGCGTCTCGGGCGTGTCGCCGGGCTGCGCGAAGGTGACGACGAAGTCCTCGGACTCGTAGGCGGCGGGGCGGGGGCCGGGTCGGGCCGGGGGCCGGGCCGCGCCGGGAGCCGGCGTGGGCGCAGGCGCAGCGGTGGCGCAGGCGCCGAGCAGCAGCGCCAGCCCGCCCACCACGAGGGCCCGTCCTCGCGCGCGTCGAGTCATCATCCCCATATCCTACGCGACCGGGCGGAGAACCGAATCAAACTACGGGGGCCAGCCGGAGCACCTCGTAGACCTCGACCTCCTCTTCCTTACCCTTCACGCGGATGCGCCCGAGCGGGCGCGCCTCCACCAGGTCGCGCACGCGCTCGTAGGTGCGGTGGCTGATCAGGATCTGGCCCGGCTTGGCGTTGGACTCGAGGCGCGCGGCCAGGTTCACGCTGTCGCCGATGACGGTGTACTCCATGCGGTCCTCGGTGCCCACCGTGCCCGCGACCGCCTCGCCCGCGCTCACCCCGATGCCGACCGCGATCGGCTCCTTGCCGTCGCGGGCGCGACGCTCGTTCAGCCCGACGATGCCCTCCTGCATGGCGAGCGCGGTGCGGATGGCCCGCGCCGAGTGATCGGGATGGGCCAGGGGGGCGCCGAACACCGCCATCACCGCGTCACCCAGGAACTTGTCGAGGGTGCCGTCGTGCTTGAACGTGGTCTCGATCATCAGGTTGTAGAAGTCGTTGAGCAGGAGCACGACCTCCTCCGGGCTCAGGCGCTCGGAGAGCGGGGTGAAGCCGCGCACGTCGCAGAAGAGCACGGTGACTTCCCGCCGCTCACCGGTGAGCGTCATGTTCTCCGGATTCTTCAGGATCTCCTCGACCACCTCCCGCGCCACGTAGCGGGTGAACGCGCGCTTGATCATCTCCTTCTCGCGCAGGCTGCGGGCCATGCGGTTGAAGGAGTCGGTCAGCACGCCCAGCTCGTCGCGCGAGGCCACCGGCAGCGTGATGTTGAAGTTGCCGGCCGCGATGGCCCCGGTGGCCTGCACGAGGCGGAAGATCGGCCGCGAGAGGAGCGCGGCGAGCCCGACCGCCCCGCCGAGCCCGGCCAGGACCATGAGCAGGGTGATCAGCAGCGCCTGGTTGCGCGCGCTGGCGAGGGCCGCGGTGATCGCCTCCTCGCTGAAGCCCAGGTAGAGCGCGCCCACCGGCACCCCGCTGTAGACCAGCGGCACCGCGAAGTCGATGATCCGGCCCTGCGGGGTCTTGTAGGTCTGGACCAGCAGCCGATCTTTCAGCGGATCGAGTCCCTTGGGGCGCTCCACCGCGCTCTTCACCGCGGCCCGAGGATCGGAGTGGGCGAGGACCCGCCCGTCGTGATCCGCGACGATGACGTAAGAGACGTCGGGGTCCTTCATGGCGTCGGTCACGAGCACGCCGAGCGTCAGGTCGTCGCTGGTGAGCAGCGGGGTCTTGGCCCCGGCCGCGAAGTTCTCGGCCATGGTGAGCCCGCGCTTGGTCATCTCGGCGGTGAGGCTCTGCTGCTGCTGGCGGAGGAGGAAGAGCCCGACCAGCGCCACCGTGAGCACCACGAGCGCGGTGATCAGCAAGCTCAGCTTGATCTTGAGCGGCACGCGGATCGCCGCGTGCTCGGGCGGCGCCGGCACGACCGGCTCCGACGCCGTCGGGACGGTCGAGCCGCTCGCGGAGGCCTCCACGCTCACCCGGCCCTACAGCCCATGGAGGGGAAAGATCTTGTCCTGGATCTCCCCCACCTGGCGTCGCGCGTACTCCTCGGCCCACCGGCGCGTGTCGTCGGGCAGCTTCTCGGCCGGATCGCTGAGCGTGGGTCGCGCGAGGCCCAGGCGCTGCATGTCCGCGTGGCTCTCGGGCGGCAGCGCGTCGGGCAGCTCGACATCGTTCATGGCCGCCCACGCCGCCGTCCACGCCCGCGCCACGTTGGCGAGGTCGTAGCCGCCGCCGCCCAGGGCCACGACTCGGGGGGCGAGCGGCAGGAGCCGCCGGACCGCCCGCGTGAAGCCCTGCACGGTGAGGCTCAGGTGGGTGAGCGGATCGGTGCGGTGCGAGTCGATGCCGAGCTGGATCACGAGCGCGTCGGGCCGGAACGCGGTCACCAGCGGCGGCACCACCGCCTCGAACGCCGCCTCGTAGACCGCGTCGTCGGTGAGCGGCTGCAGCGGCAGGTTCACCGCGTAGCCGAGGCCGTCGCCCTCGCCCATCTCCACCACGAAGCCGGTGCCGGGGAAGAGCCGGTCGCCGCGCTCGTGGGTCGAGACGGTGAGCACCTGGGGATCGTCGTAGAACGCGAACTGCACGCCGTCGCCGTGGTGGGCGTCGATGTCGACGTAGGCGACCCGGAAGCCGCGCGCGCGCAGCCGCATGACCGCGAGCACCGCGTCGTTGACGTAGCAGAAGCCGGAGGCACGCCCGGGCATGGCGTGGTGCAGGCCGCCCGCGAAGTGGAACGCGCGGTCGACCTCGCCGGCGGCCACCAGCTGCGCGGCGGCCAGCGAGCCCCCCGCCCCGAGCTGGGCCGCTTCCCACAGGCCGGGGAAGATCGGGTTGTCGCCGGGCCCGAGCCCGTAACGTCCGGCGTGGGGCACCCAGTCGCCCGCGCTCACCGCGCGCAAGATCTCGATGTAGTCGCGGGTGTGGAAGCGGGCGATCTCCTCGATCGAAGCGGGCTCCGGCGCGAGCACCTTGGCGCCCGGCAGCGCGGTGAGGCCGTAGGCCTCCATGAGACGCCACGTGAGCCCGAGCCGCTCCATGCGGAGCGGATGCTCGCTCCCGTAGTCGAAGTGGCGCCACTCGTCCGAGTAGATGAGCGCGGTGGTGAGTGTCATATCCGCTCGGCTCGCCTGCGGCTGCGCCTCGCCAATCCACTGCCCCGCTTCCAGGCGCCGGACTTGCCACCCGTCTTCTCGACGAGGCAGAGGTCGGTCAGCACGATGCCCTTGTCCACCGCCTTCACCATGTCGTAGACGGTGAGGCCGGCCACCGCCGCCGCGGTGAGCGCCTCCATCTCGACCCCGGTCTTGTCCACCGTGCGGACGCGCGCGTGCACCGTGATCGTCGAGCGGCGCGAGTCGAGCACGAACTCGACGTCCACCCCGGTGATGCGCAGCGGATGGCAGAGGGGGATCAGGTCCGGCGTGCGCTTGGCCGCCATGATGCCCGCGGTGCGCGCCACCCCGAGCACGTCGCCCTTGGCGAGCTGGCCCGCGCGGACCGCGGCGAGCGTGGCCGCCTTCATCTTCAGGGTGACGCGGGCCGCGGCTTCCCGGACGGTCTCCACCTTGGCGGAGACGTCCACCATCCGCGCCTCACCCGCGGGGGTCAGGTGCGAGAGGCCGCGGAACCCGGGCATATCCCGCGGCGGGGACATCGGTCGGGTACTGGACCCGAGTCAGACGTGGGTCGCGGCGCGCGCGTGCCGGAGGAGACTCTCCATCCGGTCTTTCGCGATGAGCTTGAGCTTCTTGAGCTCGCTCACACGCCACTGTTGGTCGGGGGAGAGGAAGCCGCGGCCGTTCAGGTCGGCCAACTCGAGCTCGTGCTGGCGGTGTTCTTCGCGGAGCTTGCGGAAATCATGGTTTTCGGCGGTGAGGCGTTCGATGAACGCTTCCGTGTCGGGCATGCGGACCTCCTTGCGAAGCGTCTGTCAGGACCCTGCCCCTACAACCAGTGGCGGTACCCGCGTTATACTCCCCGGCTCTTCGGCATGTCAAGGCTTGGCATGGCGCAGCAGATGAGGCGCGGTGGCCTTGAAGTGCGCCGTCACCGGACTGCCCGGGGCGAAGCGAAGCTCCTCCACGGTGCGCTGCGTCACGAGCGCGACGAGAGGGAACCCGCAGTCAATGACGACGCGCACATGCGGGCCGCTCGGAACCAGCCGCTGCACCCGGCCGCCGAGCCGGTTGAAATCCCGGGTGCCGCCCGGCTTCGGAGCTCCGGGAAATACCGTGACATCCTCCGGACGCACGCACAGGCGCACCAGCTCGCCCGGCTCGGCCCGCTGGGCCACCTCGACCATTTGGTCTCCCACCTCGATCATGGCCAGGTCCCGGGCCCACTCCACCACCCGTCCCTCCAGGATGGTCTCCACCCCGACGAAGCGGGCCACGTCCTCCGACGCGGGAGCCCGGAAGACCACGGCAGCCTCGTCGAGCTGCTCGAGCCGGCCCTCCATGAGGACGCCCACGCGGTCCCCGAGTGCCATGGCCTCGGCGCGATCGTGGGTGACCAGCACCGTGGTCATCCGTTCCCGGCGGAGGATGCGGGCCAGGTCGTCGAGAAGCGCCTCCCGCGTCGGCTGGTCCAGAGCGGAGAAAGGCTCGTCCAGCAGGAGCAGCTCGGGCTCGAGCACCAGCGCGCGCGCCAGCGCGGTGCGCTGCGCCTCCCCACCCGAGAGGGTGCGGGCCTGGCGTCCGGCGAGGTCGGCGATGCCGAGCTGCTCGAGCCACTCGGTCACGCGGGGCGCGCCACGCTCGGTGCCCACGCCGCGGAAGCGGAGGCCGAGCGCCACGTTGTCCCGGACGGTGGCGTCGGTGAGCAGCGGGTCCTGGAAGACGCTCGCCATGCGCCGGCGAATCGCGAGGCGGCCGGCCGGGCTGACGCGCTCGCCCTGGAAGCGCACGCTCCCCGCGGTCGGCGCCTCGAGCAGCCCCATCACGCGGAGCAACGTCGACTTGCCCGCCCCGTTGGGGCCGATCACCGCCAGGACCTCACCCGTATCCACCGTCAGCTCCGGGATCTCGAGCACGGCCCGCCCGCCGTGGACGACCCGGATGCCGTGCAGCGCGACGACCGGCGGCGGTGCCATCAAGACGAGGGCAGCACGTGGATCGCGCCGCGGTGGAGGGAGAACTGCCAGTGCCGATCCCGGTCGATCTCGAGGATCTCGTAGACGAGCCGGGGCACCTCGAGCTCGAGGTCGTAGTCGCCCTGCGCGGGGGGTCCCGGCTCGTCCAGGCGGAGGAAGAGCGTCCAGGACGCGCCCAGGTCCACCTCACGTACCACGGTGCCCGACATGAGGTTCATGTGGTGCGCGCCGTCCACGTGGCTGCGGTCCTTGCGGATGAGGCGCACGTACTCGGGCCGGATGAAGAAGGCGAGCGGGGTGTCCGGCGCGGGCAGATAGGAGCGCGTCGGCGAGTTGACCGCCTCGAGCACCTGACCGCGCCAGCGGAACTGGATGCGGTCGGCGGTGGCCTTGAGCGTGACCCCCTGCACGAGGTTCCGGATGCCCATGATGCGCGCCACGCTCCGGGACGACGGCTGCCAGGGCAGCTCGGCGCGCGACGCGGCCTGGATCACGCGCCCCTCTTCATAGACCACGATGCGATCGCCCAGCCGGTAGGCCTCGGCGAGGTCGTGGGTGACCAGCACCGCCGCGGTGCCCCAGCCGGTGAGGATCCCGCGCAGCTCGTCGCGCAGCGCCTGGCGCAGCGGCAGGTCGAGCGCGGAGAGGGGCTCGTCGAGCAGGAGCAGGGCCGGATCGGTGGCGAGCGCCCGGCCGAGGGCCACCCGCTGGCGCTGGCCGCCCGATAGCTCGCGCGGGTAGCGCTCCGCGAAGGCCTCGAGCCCGAGGCGCGCCATCACCTCGTCTTCCCGGCGCCGGCGCTCGGCCCGGCCCCGGTCGCGGAGGCCGAAGCCCACGTTGCCACGCACCGTGAGGTGCGGGAAGAGCGCGTAGCCCTGGAACACGTAGCCGACGCGCCGCCGCTGGGGCGGCACGTCGATCCCGGCCACCGCGTCGAAGAGCACGTGGCCGTCGACCACGATCCGTCCGGCGTCGGGGCGCACCAGCCCGGACAGGCACTGGAGCGTGAGGGTCTTGCCCGCGCCCGACGGCCCGAAGAGCGCGGCGACGCCGGCGCCCGCGCTCCACTCGACGTCGAGGGTGAAGCCGGGCAGCGACTTGCGGATCGCGACCTCGAGCCGGCTCGTCATGCCGCCCGAGCCCCCAGGCGATTGGCCGCGATCAGCACGAGGCAGGAGAGCGCGGTGAGCACCGCCACCAGGCCGAGGGCCTCGGCGCTCTCGCCGGTCTGCACCGCGGTGTAGATCGAGAGCGGCACGGTGGCGGTGCGCCCGGGGATGTTGCCGGCCAGCATCAGGGTGGCGCCGAACTCGCCGAGCGCCCGCGCGAAGGCCAGCACCAGCCCGGCCAGGATGCCGTTGCGGGCGAGCGGGAGCGTCACCTCGAGGGCGGTGCGCAGCTCCGAGCGGCCGAGGGTGTAGGCCGCGCGCTCGAGGTCGCGATCCACCGACTCGATGGCCGCGCGCACCGTGCGGACCAGGAGTGGCAGCGCCATCACGGTGGCCGCGATCACCGCCGCATACCAGGTGAAGGCCACCGTCCAGCCGGTCAGCTGATAGAGCGGAGCGCCCAGCACGCCGCGCCGGCCCAGCAGCACGATCAGGTAATAGCCGACCACGGTGGGCGGCAGGATGAGCGGCAGGGTCACGAGCAGGTCGACGAGGCTCCGGCCCCAGAAGCGGCGGCGCGCCAGCGCGTAGGCGATGGGAATGCCGACGAGCGCGTTGAGCGCCGTGGCCGCCACCGCCACCTGGAGCGACAGCCGGAGGGCGGAGATGCTGTCCGGGCTCACGATGGATGTCCTGGGTGCCCGGGTAGTATGCCACGCCGAGACGCCACTGGACCCGGAACCGGGAGACGGTCTATCGGGTGCCGACCGGGGGAGGCTGAAAGCCGTGGCGGGAGAGCACGGCCTGGCCCTCGCGACTCAGGAGCAGATCGATGAAGGCGGCAGCGAGTGCGGGCTGCCGGGCATCCGCCACCACCGCGACCGGATACACCACGGGGCGGTACGTGTCCTCGGCCGGCCGGAACGCTTCCTTGACCGCCCGCCCGCGGGTCGCCGCGTCGGTCGTGTAGACGAAACCCGCGTCCACCTCGCCACGGGCCACGTACTCGAGCGCCTGGCGGACGTTCTCCGCGAAGACCAGCTTGGGCTGCAGCCGGTCCCAGAGGCCGAGCGCGCGCAGGCTTTCCTCCGCGTACTGGCCGGCCGGAACCGTCCGGGGATTTCCCACCACGATGCGTCCGACGCGGGTCTCGACGAGATCACCCGGCTTGACGATGTCGACCCGGGAGTCGGCGGGCTTGATCACGGTGAGCAGGTTTCGCGCGAAGACCTTCCGCGTGCCGGGCACGATCAGCCTGCGCTTCTCCAGCTCGTCCATCTGGAGCGCCGCCGCCGAGATGAAGAGGTCGATCGGCGCGCCCGCCTCGATCTGCTTCTGCAGATCGCCGGACGAGCCCCAGTTGTAGAGCAGGGTCACGCCGGGATGGCTCGCCGCGAAGCCGCGGCCCAGCTCGCTCACCGCGTCCTTCGTGCTGATGGCGGCAGACACCGTGATCGGCTGCGGCGCGGCGCGGCCCGCCGTGGCGAGGAGCACGAGCACGAGGACGCAAAGGCTACGACCGATCGCGCGCATGGTCATCTCCCGATCCCCATCGTACCGCCGGCCCGTGGCCCGGGCCGCGGAGACTCAGCCCCGCCGGCGCTGCTGGATCACGCTCAGCCCCCAGTTCACGAGGAAGGTGATCAGCAGCAGGATCACCGAGAGTGCGATGGCCACGTCGAAGTTGCCCTTGCCGGTCTCGAGCACGGTGGCGGTGGTGAGCACGCGGGTGGACCCCTTGATGTTTCCGCCCAGCATCATGGACGCACCCACCTCGGAGATCACCCCGCCGAATCCGGCCATCACCGCGGCCAGCATCGGCAGCCGCGCCTCCTTCAGGAGCACCCAGATCATCTGCCCCCGGGAGGCGCCGAGCCCCAGCATCTGGAGGCGGAAGGCCTCGGGTACCTGCTGCACCGCGGCCAGCGTGAGCCCGGTCACGATCGGGGCCGCGATCACGAGCTGACCCGTCACCATCGCGGTGGGCGTGTAGAGCAGCTCGAGGAAACCGAGCGCGCCGTTGCGCCAGAGCAGGATCGTGACGAAGAGGCCGACCACCACCGGGGGCAGGCCCATGCCGGTGTTCACCAGGCTCACCACGAAGGCACGGCCCCGGAAGCGGGAGAGCGCCAGCAGCGCGCCCACCGGGATGCCGACGAGGAGCGAGAGCAGGGTGGCGGTGGCGGAGACCTGGATGGAGAGCCAGGTGATCTGCCAGACCTCCGGGTCTCCGGTGACGAGGAGCCGGAACGCCTCGACGATGCCCTCCCCGAACAGGCCCACGGCGCGCGATCTCCGGCCTAGAGGTCCTCGTCCTTCTTGCCGGCCACCGGCACGAAGAGGGCCTGGCCGTACTTGTCCATCCCGAACTCCTTGATGACCGCCTGGGTCTCGGGCGCCAGCATGAACTCGGCGAAGGCCTTCCCTCCCGCCGCGTTCACGCGCGGGCCGTTGGCCGGGTTCACCTCCATCACCGAGTAGATGTTCAGCAGCGGACGGTCCTTCTCGACCAGGATGGGGAGATCCACCCGCTTGCCGAACGCGAGGTAGGTCGCGCGATCGGTCAGGGTATAGGCGCGGCGGTCGTTGGCGATGCCGAGCGTCTGGCCCATCCCCTGACCGGACTCGATGTACCAGGCGCCCTTGGGCTCGATGCCCGCCTGCTTCCACAGGGCCAGCTCGAGCACGTGGGTGCCCGACTTGTCGCCCCGCGAGACGAAGCGCGACTGGCTCTCCGCGATGCGCCTGAGGGCGTCGAGCGCCTTCGGCAAGCCCTTGATCTTCGCGGGATCGTCGGGCGGCCCGATGATCACGAAGTCGTTGTACATGACCAGGCGGCGGTTCGTCATCTTGCCCTCGGCGACGTACTTCTTCTCGAGGCTCGCCGCGTGGGCCAGGGTCACGTCGGCCTCGCCCCGTGCGGCCAGGGCCAGGGCCTGACCGGTGCCGACCGAGATGGTCTTCACGGTGAGCCCGGTCTTCTTCTCGAAGAGCGGCACCAGCACGTCGAGGAGGCCCGAGTCCTGGGTGCTCGTGGTGGTCGAGACGATGACCACGTTGGACTGGGCCGGGACGGGTCCGCCCGTCCCGAGCGACAGCGCGATCAGCCAGACGAGCGAGAGGAATCGAGCCATTATGCGTCCGGGAGCATACAGGCTCCGCCGAGCATAGTCAATGTCCGACAGACTCACCTTCGCTCGGCCGCCACTCGGTGTATCATGGCCAGCGCGCGCCAAACCCCCGGGAGACAACATGCGACGATTCGATCTCGTTCTGCCGAACACCCTCGAAGATTGCCTCAAGATCCTCGCCGAGCGCGGGGCGCAGGCCAAGCTGGTGGCGGGAGGCACCGACCTCCTGCCCCAGATGAAGAACGGCGTCCTGAAGCCGGCGGTGGTCGTGGACCTCTCGGGCATCGCTCGGATCCGCCAGGTTCAGAACGGCAACGGCCTCCGCATCGGCGCCGCGGTCACCGCCCGAGAGCTCGAGCTGAGCCCGGCGCTCCGCGGGGCGTATCTGGCCATCGCGGAGAGCGCGGCCATGGTCGGCTCGCTGCAGGTGCGCAACCTCGCCACCGTGGGCGGCAACCTCTGCAACGCGGCCCCGTCGGCCGACATGGCGCCGCCGCTGGTCGCGCTGGAGGCCCAGGCGGTGATCGGGGGGCCGAAGGGCGAGCGGCGCGTACCGATGGCCGACTTCTTCACCGGGGTCCGGCAGACGGTGCTCGCGCCGAACGAGATGCTGATCGAGCTGGTCGTGCCCCCGCCGGGGGCCCACAGCGGCGGCCAGTACCTGCGGCACACGCCCCGGCGCGAGCTCGATATTGCCGTGGTAGGGGTGGCTTCTCAGCTGACGATGGCCGACGGCCGCTGCACCAAGGCGCGCATCGCGCTCGCCTCGGTGGCGCCAACGCCGGTGCGCGCCACCGCGGCCGAGCGGTCGCTCGAGGGCCAGCCGGTGACGCCCGAGGCCATCGAACGCGCGGCCACCCTGGCGATCGAGGCGGCCAGGCCCATCAACGACCAGCGCGGCTCCATCGAGTTCCGCAAGCACCTGGTCCGCGTCCTCACGCGTCGCACGCTCACGACCGCGCTCGCACGCGCGAACGCCTGATCCGGAGGCACATCCCGTGGCCAAGCAGATCCTGAGCTGCACCGTGAACGGCGAGCCGGTCGAGGTGCTCGTCCAGCCCTACGTCACCCTCCTCGATGCCCTGCGCGAGGACATGGGCCTCACCGGCCCCAAGGAAGGCTGCGGCACCGGCGACTGCGGCGCCTGCACCGTCCACGTGGACGGCAAAGTCGTCGCGAGCTGCCTGATGCTGGCCATGCAGGCCCGCGGCCGGAAGATCCGCACCATCGAGGGCCTGGCGGCCGCGGACTCCACGCTTCATCCACTGCAGGACGCGTTCGTCCGCCACGGCGTGCCCCAGTGCGGGTTCTGCATCCCGGGCGTGCTGATGGCGGCCGCGGCCCTGCTCGAGGAGAACCCGCGGCCCTCGGAGGAAGAGATCCGCTACGGCATCGCGGGCAATCTCTGCCGCTGCACCGGCTACACCAAGATGGTGGCCGCGATCAGCGAGGCGGCCGGCACGCTCGCCTCGCAGAGGAGCGCTCGATGAGCACGATGAAGACCACGCGCGACGTCAAGGGAGTGGGAGTCTCGATCCCGCGGCCGGACGGCCCCGAGAAGGTCACCGGCCGCGTGCAGTACGTGGCTGACATCCAGCCCAAGGGCCTGCTGCACGCCAAGCTGCTGCGCAGCCCGCACGCGCACGCGAAGATCGTCTCGATCGACGTGAGCGCGGCCAAGGCGCTGCCCGGCGTCCGCGCGGTGCTGACCGCCAAGGACATCCCGCATCTGAAGAAGAAGGCCCCCACCCGCGCGCACGCGGTCCTCGCCATCGATCGCGCGGTGTTCATGGGCCAGCCGGTGGCCGCGGTGGCCGCCGACGAGCTGTCGATCGCGGAGGAAGCGCTCGACCTCATCAAGGTCGAGTACCAGGTGCTGCCCGCCTCGATCGATCCGCTCAAGTCGATGCTGCCCGGGGCGCCGCCGGTGGCCGACGCGGGCACCGAGGCCGACACCAGCGAGGCCCTCGCCCACTCCGCGGTCGCCATCGCCAAGAGCGCGGCGCCCGCCAAGGCGGTGAACATCTCCCAGCAGGCGCGGCTGCAGCGCGGCGACCCGGCCAAGGGCTTCGCCGAATCCGATCACGTGCTCGAGAAGACCTACCGGGTGCCGATGGTGCACCAGGGCTATCTCGAGGCGCACGCGGTCCTGGCGGAATGGGACCGCAACGGGCTTCTCACCCTGTGGGCCAGCACCCAGGGCTCGTTCAACACGCGCTCCGAGGTCGCGGACGTGCTCGGCATCCCCGAGAACCGGATCCGGGTGATCCCGGTGGAGTGCGGCGGCGGCTTCGGGGGCAAGATCCGCGCGCTCTGCGAGCCCATCACCGCGGTGCTGGCGCAGGTGACCAAGCGCCCGGTCCGCTACGTCATGACGCGGCGGGAGGAGCTGCAGGCGGGCATGCCCGCCCCGCAGGTCATCATCAAGCTCAAGACCGGGGTGAAGCGCGACGGGACGCTGATGGCCCTCGACGCGGAGACGGTGATCGACTCCGGCGCGTTCTCGGGCGCGGTGCTCGCGGTGAGCGCAGTGTTCCTCGGCAGCATGTACAAGTGGCCCTCGTTCGACATCCGCGGCTTCGAGGTGCTGACCCACAAGCCGAGCGTGGCCGCGTATCGCGCGCCGGTGGCCCCGCAGACCATCTTCGCGATCGAGTCGCACATGGAGCAGATCGCGCGCGACCTCGATCTCGATTCGGTCGAGTTCCGGATGCGCCACCTGATCCAGGAAGGCGATCCGATGGTGAACGGGCAGCCCTGGCAGTCGAACGGGGCCAAGCAGGTGCTCGCCCGCATCGCCGAGCACCCGCACTGGAAGAGCCGCAAGCAGTGGGTGGCCGCCGCGGGGAAGAACGGCAAGCGTCGCGGCGTGGGCCTGGCGCTCGGCGGCTGGCTCGGCGGGCTCCAGCCCACCGGGGCGACGGTGCGCCTGAATCCGGACGGCTCGCTCGCGGTGCTCACCGGGCAGGTGGACATCGCGGGGACCAACATCGCGCTGGCCCAGATCGCGGCCTCCGCCTACGGCGTGGACACCGACCTGGTGCGCATCACCACCGGCGACACCGACGTCGCGCCGATGACCGGGCTCAGCGCGGGCAGCAAGACCATCTACACCGTCGGGGCGGCGGTGCTACAGGCGGCGGAAGACGCCCGGCGGCAGACGTTCGAGATCGCGGCCGCGGAGCTGGAGGCCTCGGTGCACGACCTCGAGCTGGTGGACGGCAAGGTCACGGTGCGCGGCATGCCGGACAAGGGCATCACGCTGGCCACCATCGGCAAGAAGGGCAACCTCTACATGTCCAAGACGCCGCCGGTGCTCGGCAAGGCCAACCCGGCGTTCACCCAGCAGGCGCCCGGCTTCGCGGCCCAGCTCGCGCGGATCGAGGTGGATCCGGACACCGGCGAGGTGACTCTACAGGACTTCGTGATCGTCCAGGACGTGGGCAAGGCCATCAACCCGCTCGGGGTGGAAGGCCAGATGCAGGGCGGCGCGGTGCAGAGCCTCGGGATGGCGCTCACCGAGGGGCTCATGTTCGACGACGGCGGCCGGCTCACCAACCCGAGCCTGCTCGACTATCGCAAGCTGACCGCGGCGGACCTGCCGAACCTCGAGACCATCATCGTCGAGGTGCCCGCGCCGGCCGGTCCCTTCGGCGCGCGCGGGGTGGGCGAGCCGCCGATCATCCCGGCGCCCGCCGCGATCGCCAACGCCATCCAGAACGCGACCGGGGCGCGCCTGACCGAGCTGCCCATGAGCCCGGAGCGCATCGCGCTGGCCTTCGTCAACGGCAAGCGCTGAGCCGCGACAGCGGACGGGCATGCGCTCGCCGTCCGCTCCTGGCATCCGGCACGACGTGGTCCTGGTGGGCGGCGGCCACGCCCACATCCAGGTGCTCAAGCGCTGGGCCATGGCCCCGGTGCCCGGCGCGCGCCTCACCCTCGTGGTGGATCGGCCGATCGCGGTCTACTCCGGCATGGTGCCGGGCTTCGTGGCCGGGCAGTATTCGCGGGAAGGCCTCGAGATCGACGTGCGGCCGCTGGCCCTGCGCGCCGGAGCGCGCTGCATCGTCGCGGCGGCGACCGGCGTCGACCCGGACGCGCGCCGGCTCCTGCTCGCCGACCGTCCACCGATCACCTACGACACCGTGTCCTTCGACGTGGGCTCGACCGTCGCGGGCCTCGAGATCCCCGGTGCGCGCGAGCACGCGATGCCCACCCGCCCCATCGGCGAGTTCGTCCGCCGGGTGGACGAGGTGCTGGCCGCCGCGCGGGGACGGGAGGCCTTCCGGGTGGTGGTGGTCGGCGCGGGCGCGGGCGGCGTGGAGGTCGCGTTCGCGCTCGCGGCGCGGCTCGGGTCCGAGCCCGGCCGGCGCGTCGACGTGCTCCTGCTGGAGTCGGGCCCGCGCGTCCTGCCGGGTTACGCGGCGAGCGCGGCCCGCCGGGTCGAGACCGCGGCCGCCGCGCGCGCGGTGACGATCCGCTGTGACGCCACCGTCGCCCGCGTCGAGGCCCACGCGGTGCATCTCGCGGGGGGCGAGCGCATCGCGGCCGACGCCACCGTGTGGGTGGCGGGCGCCGCGGCGCTGCCGCTCTTCGTCGGATCGGGCCTCGAGACCGACGCGTGGGGATTCGCCCGGATCCGCCCCACGCTCCAGTGCCGGGACCGCGACGACGTCTTCGCGGTGGGCGACTGCGCGGCGTGGACGGCCGGGCCGGCCCTCGCCAAGGCCGGGGTCTACGCGGTTCGCCAGGGCCCGGTGCTCGCCCGCAACCTGATGGCCCGCGCGCGCGGCGGGCGGCTCTCGGCGTATCGCCCGCAGCGCGATTTCCTCTCGCTGCTCAACCTGGGCGACGGGCGCGCCATCGGCACCAAGTGGGGCGTGGCGGCCGAAGGAGCCGCACTCTTTTCTCTCAAAGATTGGATCGACCGGAGATTCGTCCGCCGCTTCCAGGTTCTCGGGCCCGATGACGCGGTGGCCCCCGACTTCGCCGCGTCCCCGATGCCCGGAGGCGACATGCTGTGCGGCGGCTGCGCGGCCAAGGTGGGCGAGTCCGCGCTGACCCGCGCGCTCGAGCGCCTCGGGCCCACGAGCCATCCGGCGGTGATCCTGGGCCTGGCCCAGCCCGACGACGCGGCTGCGGTCGAGACGGATCGCGGCGAGATCGTGGTCGCCACCGTCGACAGCTTCCGCGCCTTCGCCGACGACCCCTACCTGGTCGGGCGCGTGGCCGCGGTCAACGCGATCAGCGATCTCTGGGCCAAGGGCGTGGCGCCGCGCTTTGCCCTGGCCCAGGTCACCGTGCCCGACGACGAGCCGGCGAGGGCCGAGGAGACTCTGTACCAGGTCATGGCCGGCGCTCGCGCCGGCCTGGATGCGGACGCGGTCACCCTGGTGGGCGGCCACACCACGACCGGGCCCGAGCTGGTGGTGGGCTTCGCGGTCTGGGGGCTCGTCGGCTCCCCGGACGCGCTGATCCGCCTCGGCGGGCTCGCTCCGGGCGACCAGCTCGTGCTCACCAAGCCGCTCGGCACCGGCGTGCTCCTGCAGGCCGACATGCGCGGCATGGCGCGCGGCGAGTGGATCGAGGCCGCCTGCGCCTCGATGCTCCGCTCCAACGGCCCCGCCGCGCGGGCGGCCGGGCCCCTGCGCCCCTCGGCGGCCACCGACGTGACCGGCTTCGGCCTGGCCGGCCACCTCGGATCGATGCTGCGCGCGAGCAAGGTCTCAGCCGTGCTCGACCTCGACGCGCTGCCCGCGCTGCCCGGCGCGCTCTCGCTGCTCGGCCGCGGCGTCCGCAGCACCGCCCATCCCGAGAACGCCAAGGCCCGGCGCGCGATGTGGGTGGGCGAAGCGGTGGCGCGCCGCCCCGCCCTCGACCTGCTCTTCGATCCGCAGACGTCGGGCGGGCTGCTGCTCGGCATTCCCGCCGAGCGCGGGGAGGCCCTGCTGCGGGCGCTGCGCGCGGCCGGGGACCCGGCTGCGGCGGTCATCGGGGTGGTCGCGGCGTCGCGCGCCGACGGCGCGCTGATCGAGGTCGCGGCGAAGGGCTGAGCGCCGCGTCGCGCCGCGCGGGGCTCAGCTCGACCACGAGCCCGTCGCCCCAGCCGTACTTGGCCTCCGAGTGACGACGTACCGCCCCGACCAGGTCTCGCTCCGCGCCGCGCTCCACCACGCGGGCGCGGGCGCGGAAGCTCCGGGTGCCGACGCGCGCTCGGACGGCCGGATTCGCGAGGAGGTTCTGCACCCACTGCGCCCGCCGCCCGTGCTCGGCGACCAGGTAGTAGCGGCCCTCGTGGCAGGTGGACCAGATCTCGATGCGGCGCGGTCGCCCGCTCAGCCGACCGGTGGTCGTGAGGTACAGGTACTTCGGCGACGGGCTCACGCCCCGAAGGCGCGGTCGAACTGCCGCCGGGCCGCCTCGTCGAGGCCGCTCCGGAACTTTCGGTACCGCTCGAGGAACCGCTTGCCGGCCTTGGTGAGCCTCATGCCACTCTCGGGCCCGCCCCCCGGCACCCGCTCGACGAACTTGAAGCCGGCCGCGGTCTCCAGATCGCGCAGGTAGCCCCACGCGTTCCGGTAGGACATCTCGAGCTCCTGGGCCGCCTTCTTGAGCGACCCGCGCTCGTCGATCAGCTCGAGGAGGCGGGCCCGCCCGTCCCCGAACTTGAGGTCCTCGCCGAACGTGACCCATACCCGCAGCTTGGGCTTCATCTGAACCGAATCTACCCCAAGGCCGCCGGCCTCGGCCAGCCTCACGCCCGGTGCCGAGGTGTAAGAGAACGCTTGGTCTTCGCTAACGCGCCGCGCCAGGCGAAGAGGCCACGCCCCCCGATTCGGGTCGAGTGGTTGCCGCGAGCCGGGCGCTAGAATGGGCCCATGAACGACCGGGGGTCTTCGCCGCAACCGGGGCCGCGGCCGCGCGCAAGACGCACCGGCGTCCGGGCCACGCTCAAGGGACGTCAAGTCGAGCCCCAGGCCCGTGAGGACGTGCGGGCCCTGCTGGAAGACGCGCCGCGTCGGCGCGACCTCCTGATCGAGTACCTCCATCGCGTGCAGGACCGCTACGGTCATCTCTCCGCCGCGCATCTGGTGGCGCTGGCCGAGGAGATGAAGCTCCCGATGGCCGAGGTCTACGAGGTCGCGACCTTCTACCACCACTTCGACGTGGTCAAGGAAGGGGACGCGGTGCCGCCCGCGATCACGGTGCGCGTCTGTAACTCGATCGCCTGCGAGATGGCCGGCGCGAACGACCTGCTGGCGAGCCTGCCCGGCATGCTCGGACGAGACGTGCGTGTGCTCCACGCCCCCTGCATCGGGCGCTGCGAGACGGCTCCCAGCGCGGCCGTCGGCCAGAACCCCCTGCCGCACGCGACGGTCGGCAAGGTCGCCGATCTGGTGACCGCGAAGGCGGTGACTCACCCCGCGCCCGGCTCGGGGGCCAGGCACCCGCACCTCGACGTCGTGAGCCCTTCCTACGTCGACTACGCGGCCTACCGGGCCGGCGGCGGCTATGCTCTCGCCGCGTCGTGCCGGGCCGGCACGAAGCCGCGCGAGGACGTGATCGCGGTGATGGAGAATTCCGGCCTGCGCGGCCTGGGCGGGGCGGGCTTTCCGGCGGGACGCAAGTGGAAGGCGGTCGCGGCGGAGCCTGCGCCCCGGCTGATGGCGGTCAACATCGACGAGGGCGAGCCGGGCACGTTCAAGGATCGCTGGTATCTCGAGCGCGATCCGCATCGCTTTCTCGAGGGCGCGCTCATCGCCGCGTGGGCGGTCGGGATCGACGAGATCTACGTCTATCTCCGCGACGAGTACCACGGCTGCCGCGCCATCCTGGAGCGGGAGCTGGCCGCGCTCCGGGCGAACCCGCCGTGCCCCATCCCCCCCATCCACCTGCGGCGCGGAGCGGGCGCCTACATCTGCGGCGAGGAGTCCGCGATGATCGAATCGATCGAGGGCAAGCGCGGCATGCCGCGCCTGCGGCCGCCCTACGTGGCCCAGGTCGGCTTGTTCGGCCGGCCCACCCTCGAGCACAACATGGAGACGCTGCACTGGGTGCGCGAGATCCTCGAGAACGGAGCGGCCTGGTTCGCGTCGCACGGTCGCCACGGACGCAAGGGGCTCCGGTCGTTCTCGGTGAGCGGCCGGGTCAAGAAGCGGGGATTGCACCTCGCCCCCGCCGGAATCACCGCGCGGGAGCTGATCGACGAGTACGCGGGCGGGATGCAGGACGGTCATCGCTTCTACGCCTATCTGCCCGGCGGAGCGTCCGGCGGCATCCTGCCCGCCACCATGGCGGACATCCCGCTCGACTTCGACACCCTGACCCAGTACGGCTGCTTCATCGGGTCGGCCGCGATCGTGATCCTCTCCGACCAGGATCGGGCCACCACCGCGGCGAGGAACCTGATCGGCTTCTTCTCCGAGGAATCCTGCGGCCAGTGCACGCCCTGCCGGGTGGGCACCGCCAAGGCGCTCAAGCTCGTAGAGAAGCCGAGATGGGACCAGGATCTGCTGAAGGAGCTGTCCCAGGCCATGATGGACGCCTCCATCTGCGGGCTCGGCCAGGCCGCCCCCAACCCGGTGCTCTCGGTGATCAGGTACTTCGCGAGCGAGATCGCGTGACGCCGATCGACTTCACGCTCGACGGCCGGGCCGTCGTCGGCAGCCCCGGCGAGTCCATCATCCAGACCGCCAGGCGGTACGGCATCGAGATTCCGCACCTCTGCTACCAGGAGGGCCTGCGTCCCGACGGCAACTGCCGCGCCTGCGTGGTCGAGGTCAAGGGCGAGCGCGTGCTCGCGCCCTCCTGCTGCCGCCATCCGACCCCCGGGATGGAAGTGACCACCGACAGCGCGCGCGCGCGCACGAGCCAGAAGATGGTCCTCGAGCTCCTGCTCTCCGACGTCCCCGAGCGATCCTACACCCTCGACTCCGAGCTCGCGCACTGGGCCCAGGCGCTGGGGGTCGGCAAGCCGCGCTTCGAGCCGCGGCTCCAGCCGACGGCGGACCTCTCCCACTCCGCGATCGCGGTCAACCTCGCCGCGTGCATCCAGTGCACGCGCTGCGTGCGCGCCTGCCGCGAGGAGCAAGTCAACGACGTGATCGGCTACGCGTTTCGCGGGGAGCATTCCCGGATCGTCTTCGACCTCGCCGATCCCATGGGCGAGTCCACCTGCGTCGCCTGCGGCGAGTGCGTCCAGGCCTGCCCCACCGGGGCCCTCATGCCGGCGCGAGAGGTCGGCATGGTCCGGGCCGACCGGACGGTGGACTCGGTCTGCCCCTACTGCGGCGTCGGGTGCCTGCTGACCTACCACGTCAAGGACAACAAGATTCTCCGCGTGGAGGGTCGCGGCGGGCCCGCGAACCGCAACCGCCTGTGCGTGAAGGGACGCTACGGCTTCGACTACGTGCAGCACCGGCACCGCCTCACGAAGCCGCTCATCCGCCGGCCGGGCGTGAAGAAGCACAAGGACTTCGCGGTCGATCCGGACGACTGGGCCGAGGTGTTCCGCGAGGCGACCTGGGACGAGGCGCTCGACCTCGCGGCGGGAGGCCTGCGCGACATCCGGAGCATCCACGGCAAGAAGGCGCTCGCCGGCTTCGGGTCGGCCAAGGGGACCAACGAGGAGGCCTATCTCTTCCAGAAGCTGGTGCGCACCGGCTTCGGCTCCAACAACGTCGATCACTGCACCCGGCTGTGCCACGCCTCCAGCGTCGCCGCGCTCATGGAGGGCATCAACTCGGGGGCGGTCTCGAACCAGGTACGCGACGTGATGAAGGCGGAGGTGATCTTCCTCATCGGATCCAACCCGACGGTGAACCATCCCGTCGCGGCGACGTGGATGAAGAACGCGGCCAAGGCGGGGGTGAAGCTCATCGTGGCCGACCCCCGCCGCGGCGACCTCGCGCGCTACGCGACGTACAACCTGCAGTTCAAGGCCGACACCGACGTCGCGCTCCTGAACGCGATGCTCCACGTCATCGTCGAGGAGGGCCTGGTCGACGAGGCCTTCATCCGCGACCGCACGTCCGGCTACGACGCGCTCGTCGACAACGTGAAGAAGTTCTCGCCCGAGGTGATGGCCGCGATCTGCGGCGTCGACCCGAACACCATCCGCGATGTCGCGCGGCTGTACGCGACCTCGAAGGCCTCGATGATCATGTGGGGCATGGGAATCTCGCAGCACGTGCACGGGACCGACAACGCGCGCTGCCTGATCGCGCTCGCGCTCGCGACCGGGCAGATCGGGAGGCCGGGCACCGGCCTCCACCCGCTGCGAGGCCAGAACAACGTGCAGGGCGCCTCCGACTCGGGGCTCATCCCGATGTTCTATCCCGACTACCAGGGGGTGGCGTCGCGGACCGTGCGGGAGCGCTTCGAGAAGCTCTGGGGGGTGGCCCTCGATCCGCAGCCGGGGCTCACCGTCGTCGAGATCATCCAGGCCGCGAAGAAGCAGGAGATCCGCGGCATGTACATCATGGGCGAGAACCCCGCGATGTCCGACCCCGACGTGGAGCACGCCCGGGAGGCGCTCGCCACGCTCGATCACCTCGTGGTGCAGGACATCTTCCTCACCGAGACCGCCTATCTCGCCGACGTGGTGCTCCCGGCGACCGCGTGGCCGGAGAAGGTCGGGACCGTCACCAACACCGACCGCATGGTGCAGCTCGGGCGCAAGGCCCTCGAGCCGCCCGGCGGGGCGAAGGAAGACCTCTGGCTCATCAACGAGCTGGCGAAGCGCATGGGCCTTCCGTGGAACTACACGCACCCCCGCGAGGTCTTCGACGAGATGCGCCGGTGCATGAACTCCATCGCGGGCATCACCTGGGAGCGCCTCGAGCGCGAGTCCTCGGTGACGTATCCGTGCGAGAAGGAGGGCGATCCGGGGGACCCGACCGTCTTCGTCACCCGCTTTCCCACCGCCACCGGCCGCGGCCGGTTCGTGCCCGCGGACCTGATCAGGGCGGCGGAGCGCCCGGACGCGGACTATCCGATGGTCCTCATCACCGGCCGGCAGCTCGAGCACTGGCACACCGGCGCGATGACGCGCCGGGCCACGATCCTCGACCACATCGAGCCCGAGCCGGTCGCGTCGCTCCATCCGCTCGAGCTCGACCGGCTCGACGTCAAGCCGGGTGAGATCGTCACGGTGGAATCCCGCCGCGGGAAGATCTCGCTCTACGCCCGCGCCGACGACGGCACCCCGGCGGGCGCGGTGTTCATCCCGTTCTGCTACTACGAGGCGGCCGCCAACATGCTCACCAACCCGGCGCTCGATCCGTTCGGCAAGATACCGGAATTCAAGTACTGCGCGGTGAAGGTGACGAAGGGCGGCCCGACCCCGGTGCACGCGAGCTTCGGCGGCGGCCAGGCATTCGACGAGCTGACGATCTAGGCACATCCCCCGCACCGCGCGGATCCGCCCGCTGGCGCACTTCACGACCGAGCCCGCCGCCCCGGCCCCGAGTCGATCGGCCGCTCCGCATCGCCCGCGGAAACGGGGATTTACATGAGCTCCGCTCCCGGCCGGGCGTCGCCCGGCCCGCTGTGGTACCCTAGCGGCCGCTCGCTGAATCGCGGCGGGCCGGACCTAGCACAACAACCGTTTCCCGAGGAGGAGACCCATGCCGATCAAGGTCGGTGACCGCGTGCCGGACGGCACGCTCACGGAGTTCATCGAGCAGGAGACCCCGGGCTGCACCGTCGGCCCCAACGCGTTCCAGGTGTCGGACCTGACCAAGGGCAAGAAGATCGTGGTGTTCGGCCTGCCCGGCGCCTTCACTCCCACCTGCTCGGCCAAGCACGTGCCGAGCTACGTGGCCAACATCGACAAGCTCAAGGGCAAGGGCGTGGACGAGGTGTGGTGCGTCTCGGTCAACGACGCCTTCGTCATGGGCGCGTGGGCCAAGGACCAGAAGAGCACCGGCAAGGTGCGCATGATGGCCGACGGCAGCGCCGCCCTCACCAAGGCGCTCGGTCTCGAGATGGACCTCACCGCCCGCGGCATGGGGGTGCGCTCCCAGCGCTACTCGATGCTGGTGGACAACGGGGTGGTGAAGGCGCTGAACGTCGAGGCCCCCGGCAAGTTCGAGGTGAGCGACGCCGACACGATGCTGAAGCAGATCGGCTAGCCGGACCCACGGCGTGGCGGACGTCCAGGACGTCCTGATCGTGGGCGGCGGGGCCGCCGGCTACACCGCCGGCATCTTCGCCGCCCGCGATCGCTGCCGCGCGCTGCTGCTCGAGAAGTTCTCGGCCGGAGGCCAGGTGCTCAACTGCGAGCACATCACCAACTTCCCCGGCTTCCCCCAGGGCGTCGCGGGCTACACCCTGGGCCCGCTGCTCCAGGAGCAGGCGACCGCGGCCGGGCTGCAGGTCGCGATGAACGAGGTCGCCGCGGTCCGCCGCGACGGCGATCTTCTCCTCGTCGAGACCGACGGCGGCTCCCACGCGACGCGCACCCTGATCGTCGCGAGCGGCTCGCGCTTCGCCACGCTCGGCGTCCCGGGCGAGGAGAAGTTCGTGGGGCGCGGCATCTCCCACTGCGCCTCCTGCGACGGCTCCTTCTTCATGCAGAAGCCGGTCGTCGTGGTGGGCGGCGGGGACGCGGCGGTGGACGAGGCGCTGCACCTCACCCAGTACGCCTCCTCGGTCACGGTGCTGCACCGCCGCGACCGCCTCCGGGCCTGCGCGAGCCTGCAGGAGCGCGCGCGCAGCGAGCGCAAGGTCTCGTTCCGCTGGAACGCGGCGCTGCGCGCCATCGAGGGCGCCGACGCGGTCGAGCGCGTGCAGGTCGAGGACCTGGCCACCGGCAAGGTCGCCGCGGTCCCGGCCAGCGGCGTGTTCATCTACGCGGGGCTCACGCCCAACACCGAGTTCCTGGGCGGCCTCGTGCCGCTCGACGCCCGCGGGCAGGTCGTGACCGACCTGCGCATGCGCACGCCCGTGCCGGGCGTCCTCGCCGCGGGCGACGTGCGCGCGGAGTCCGCGCGCCAGCTGGTGACCTCCGCGGGCGACGGGGCCACCGCCGCCCTGGCGGCGGTCCAGTATCTGCGCGACGGCCGCTGGGCTGCCTAGTGGGTGACGCGTCGGTCCGAGTGGACGCCGAGTGGGACGCCGGCGACACGGGGTGCGGCGAGCTCGTCCTCGCGCTCCGCTTCCACCTTGACCCCATGAAGCCGGGGCAGATCATGAAGCTGACCGCCCGCGATCCCGGCGCGCCGGCCGATATCCCGGCCTGGTGCCGAATGACCGGAAACCCGCTGGTCGGTGGACAGCCTCCGGTCTACTTGATCCAGCGCAAGGAGGACTGAGCGATGGCCAACAAGTTCTGCGTCAACCTCACCTGCGCCAAGGACAACCCCGACAAGGCCACCGTGGCGTTCGTCATCGCCAACGCGGCCGTCGGCTCCGGCAAGGAGGCCCTGGTCTTTCTCAGCATCGAGGCGGTGCGGCTCGCCCAGAAGGGCTACGCGGACGACATCCGCGAAGAAGGATTTGCCCCACTCAAGGAGCTGATGGAGAACTTCGTGAAAGCGGGCGGGGCGATCCTGGTCTGCTCGCCCTGCTTCAAGAAGCGCCGGCTCGACGAAAATAGCCTGGTGGCGGGCGCGGCCATCGGCGGCGGTGCCAAGCTCGTCGAGTTTCTCTCCGACGGCAGCCCCTGCGTGAGCTACTGAGGCGTCAGCACGCGGCCGGCCGGCACCGCGTGGTACCGCGGGCCGTCGACCACCACCTGTCCGTTGACGATCACGTAGGGGATGCCGACCGGGTGCCGGTGCGGATCCGGGAACGTGGCCTCGTCGCGCACGGTGGCCGGGTCGAACAACGTGAGATCGGCGGCGCATCCGCCCTGCACCAGCCCGCGGTCCTTGAGGCCGAGCTTGGTCGCGGCCATGCCGGTCATCTTGTGCACCGCGGTCTCCCAGGAGAAGAGCCGCTTCTCGCGACAGTAGACGCCGAGCACCCGCGGGAACGTCCCGTAGCTGCGCGGGTGGGGCTTGCCGGGGTGCGGGCCCGGGCCGGCGTGGAGCGACAGCGAGTCCGAGCCCACCATGTTGTGGGCGTAGCCGAGCGCGGTCCCCACGTTCTCCTCGCTCTGGGAGAACACCACCATCGAGACGCCGGCGCGCTCCTCCATCACCAGGTCCATCATGGCCTGGGCCGGCTCCTTGCCGGTGCGCCGGGCCAGCTCCGCGATGTGGATGCCGGCCAGCTCCGGCTTCGAGCAGGTGGCGATCATGATCTCGTCCCAGCCCATGCCCCCCGAGCCGGTGCGCCAGCGCTCGCCGTCCACGAGGCAGTCCGCGATGGCGCGCTGCCGCGCCTTCGGATCGGTGAGGCGCTCGAGCAGCTTGGAGATGCCGCCGTCGTGCATCCACGAGGGCAGCAGGTTGTCCATCTTGGTGCTGCCGGCCGGATAGGGATAGACGTCGCCGGTCACGTCCACGCCGCGGGCGCGCGCGCTGTCGATCATGCGGAGCACGCGGTCCATCTTGCCCCAGTTCTCGCGGCCCGAGGCCTTGACGTGGGCGATCTGCACCGGCACCCCGCCCTGCTCGCCGATCTTGATGGCTTCCTCCGCGGCCTGCTCGAGTGTGGCCGCCTCCCCTCGGATGTGGGAGAAGTAGAGCCCGCCGCGGCTGGCCATGCTCCGGGCGAGCGCCACCAGCTCGTCGGTGTTGCCGTAGACGCTGGGAGCGTAGACGAGCCCGGTGGAGAAGCCGAAGGCGCCCGCGTCGAGCGCCTCCGCGAGCAAGCGCTCCATGCCCTTCTGCTCGTCGGGAGTGACCGGGCGTGCCGCGGGGCCGACCGCGGCCAGGCGCAGGGCGCCGTGCCCCACGAACTGCACGATGTTCACCGACGGCCCGAGCGAGCGCACGTGGTCGAGGTACTCGCCGAAGGTGTTCCAGGTGATGGGGATCTTGCCGCCGATGCCGCCGGCCCACTCCTGCACCAGATCGGCGCGGCCGGGGGCCACCGGAGCCGGCGAGAAGCTGCACATGCCCACCACCTCGGTGGTCACGCCCTGACGCACCTTGGACTCGGCCGACGGGCACTTGTCGTAGACCAGGTCCGAGTGCGAGTGGATGTCGATGAAGCCGGGGACGACCATCAGGTCCTTGGCGTCGATCACCCGGGCCGCCTCGCCGGCCAGGCCCGGCCCCACCGCGGCGATGCGATCGCCCTCCACCGCCACGTCGGCGGCGCGCGCGGGGGCGCCGCTGCCGTCCACCACCGTGCCGTTCCGGATCAGGAGCGACCAGGCCATGGGATTACTGGGCGGCTTCGATGATCTTCACCGACTTCATCTTGTCGCCGACCTTGATCTTATCCGCCACCTCCATGCCGGAGGTGACCCGGCCGAAGACGGTGTACTGGCCGTCCAGGAAGTGCGCGGGGGCCAGCGTGATGTAGAACTGGCTGCCCGCCGAGTTGGGAGCCTGGGTGCGGGCCATGGCCACCACGCCGCGGACGTGCTTCTGCTTGTTGAACTCGTCCTTGATCGTGTAGCCGGGGCCGCCGGTGCCGTTGCCCTTGGGGTCTCCACCCTGCACGACGAAGTTCGGCTCCACCCGGTGGAAGGTCACCCCGTCGTAGAAGCCCTTCTTGGCCAGCGTCACGAAGTTCTCCACCGTCTTGGGGGCGTCTTCCGGAAAGAACTCGATGTTGATCTCGCCGCCCTTCTCCATGGTGATGACCGCGGTCTGTTTCACCCTCTTCCCTCCTTTGGGCGCGTCTGGGGGTGCCGGTTGCGTGGGCTGCTGGGCGCCGGCCAGGGTGACCGGGCGGGGCGCGGGCAGCAGGAGCGCGGCGAGCAGCGCGACGAGCGCGATGGTGGCCATGCGAGCCTTCACCGATGAGTCCTCCTTGACGTGGGAAACCGGGGTGGACGCATCATTATGCCCCACCGTCGCGCCGGTCCGCCACTCTATCCGTGGTACAGTGAAAGGCATGTCGCAGCGCCCCGATATCAGAAACGTCGCCATCATCGCCCACGTCGACCACGGCAAGACCACGCTCGTGGACGCCATGCTCTGGCAGTCCGGCATCTTCCGCGCCAACGAGCACGTGGCCGAGCGGGTGATGGATTCGATCGACCTGGAGCGCGAGAAGGGCATCACCATCATGGCCAAGAACACGGCCATCCACTACCAGGGCGTGAAGATCAACATCGTGGACACGCCCGGCCACGCCGACTTCGGGGGCGAGGTGGAGCGGACGCTGACCCTGGTGGACGGGGTGCTGCTGCTGGTCGACGCGGCGGAGGGGCCCCTGCCCCAGACCCGCTTCGTGCTGAAGAAGGCGCTCGAGGCCGG
The DNA here is from genome assembly GCA_041497895.1 of Methylomirabilia bacterium. Lineage (GTDB taxonomy): Bacteria > Methylomirabilota > Methylomirabilia > Rokubacteriales > CSP1-6 > CAMLFJ01. Next base: position 12,031 of record JBGQHJ010000002.1, on the reverse strand, counting down.
GCTCACCCCGGTGGTGGTCATCAACAAGATCGACCGTCAGGACGCCCGGGCCGCCGAGGTCCTGGACGAGGTCTACGATCTCTTCATCGATCTGGACGCGGCGGTGGAGCAGCTCGAGTTCCCGGTGCTCTACACCGACGCGCGCAAGGGCATCGCCAAGCGGTCGCTGACCGACGAGTCCAAGACCCTGGCCCCGCTCTTCGATACCTTGATCGAGACGATCCCGGCGCCCCACTTCGAAGAAGGCCACGGCCTCCAGCTCCGGGCGGCGTCGCTCGACTGGGACGACTACGTAGGCCGGCTGATCATCGGCCGCATCGTCAACGGCCGGGTTCGGCAATACGACCGGGTCGCGGTCGTCCATCGCGACGGTTCGGTCGAGAACGCCAAGATCACGGTGCTCTACGGCTACGAGGGCCTCAAGCGAGTGGAGGTGCCCGAGGCGTCTGCGGGGGACATCGTGGCGGTGGCGGGCATCGAGGCCATGGAGATCGGCGAGACCATCGCGGATCCCGAGAACCCGATCGCGCTGCCGGTCATGCACATCGACGAGCCGACCGTGGCCATGCTCTTCTCCTCCAACGTCTCGCCGTTCGCGGGCAAGGAGGGCAAGTTCGTCACCTCCACCCAGCTCCGCGAGCGGCTCTGGCGGGAGAAGCGCAGCAACGTGGCGCTGCAGGTGGACGAGACCGACTCGCCCGACACCTTCAAGGTCTCGGGGCGCGGCGAGCTGCAGCTGGCCATCCTCATCGAGATGATGCGGCGCGAGGGCTACGAGATGGAAGTCTCCAAGCCCCAGATCATCACGCACGAGGAGAACGGCAAGACCCTCGAGCCGATGGAGCACCTGGTGGTGGACGTGCCGGACGAGTTCATCGGCGCGGTCACCCAGAAGCTCGGGCCCCGCAAGGGCCAGATGGTGAAGATGGTCAACCACGGCACCGGCCGGGTGCGGCTCGAGTACCGCATTCCGTCGCGCGGCCTGATCGGGTACCGGTCGGAGTTCCTCACCGACACCCGCGGCACCGGCCTGCTCAACCACCTCTTCGACGGCTACGCCGAGTGGCAGGGCGATATTCCGCACCGGGCCAGCGGCGCGATGGTGGCCGACCGCACCGGCAAGACCACCGCCTACGCGATCGACCACCTCCAGCCGCGCGGGATCCTCTTCCTGGGCCCCGGCGAGCCCGTCTACGAGGGCCAGGTGGTGGGCGAGAACGCGCGCGACAACGACCTCGACGTCAACATCACCAAGGAGAAGAAGCTCACCAACGTGCGCTCCTCCGTCTCGGACGAGGCGGTGCGCCTCACCCCCCCGCACCTGATGAACCTCGAGCAGTCGATCGAGTGGATCCGCGAGGACGAGCTCCTCGAGATCACCCCCAAGTCCCTTCGCCTCCGCAAGAAATCCCTCAGCGGCCGCCGCCGCTTCTAGGCCGGGGTCAGGTCTTACATTCCGACATTTTTCCGCCGGGCGGCAGCCCGTCCGCGCGGGCGAGGGCGCGGCTCACCGTGACGTAGTGGCGGCCGATGAAGTCGGCCGCCTCCTTCATGGTGTAGCCGTGGTCGCGCACCGCGGTGACCGCGCGGGCGTTGCGCTCGACGCGGGTGGTGGTGCCGACGAATAGGTGGGCGAGCTCGGGTCTGGCCGTGAAGCGCTGGGCGCGCGGGATCTCGGTACACCGCGTGGCCGCGCGGCCATGCCCATCCAGCCGGCGCACGAAGACGGCATCGCCGACAGCGGGCTTCGATTCGAACTGGGCGCGCGCGTCCCGATCCTGACCGAGTCCCGCTTCGACGAACCGCACGTACGCCGACTGCGCGGGCGCTTGATCGCCGGCCCCGGAAAGGGCCCGCACCCAGTCGACGGTCAGGAAGCCGGGAACCGGGCCCTCACCGGCGGTCGCGCGGAAGCTGCTCCAGCGCCAATCGCGCGGGTGTGAAACTACGCCCGCCCGCACCGGGTTCAGAACAATGTAGCGGCAGACCTCGTGGAGATAGGCGTGCCCGTCGACGAGCTGGGCCCCGAATCGCCCCTGCAGGACGTGTCCGCATCGCTCGTGCCGCCGATTGAATCGCTGCGTGTAGACCCCGTTCAGCTGCCGCATCGCTCCGGATAGATTGCGTTCCGGCGTCTCCAGCAGCAGGTGGTAGTGATTGCCCATCAGGCAGTACGCGTGGCACCGCACGCGATACCGCGCGACCACCGACACCAGAACGATGAGGAACCGCGAGCAGTCCGCGTCATCCTCGAAGATCGCCTGCCGGTCGTTACCGCGTGCGGTGACGTGATACACCCCGCCGGGGAACTGCAGCCGGAGCGGTCGCGCCATTCATCGACGCTACCGCTCCGGCCTCCGCGCCTTCAAGTGTGTCGCGCTGGGTACACTCCGGCAGAGAAAATGTCGGAATGTAAGACCTGACCCCGTTACTGCTTGATCGCGGCCATGCGGCGGGCCATCTCTTCCATGCTGACGTCTTCCTTGTGGGTGGAGAGGTGCCACGTGTGGCCGAAGGGATCCTTCAGAGTGCCCGAGCGGTCACCGTAGAACTGGTCTGCGACCGGGCGCACCTCGGTGGCGCCGGCCGCGAGCGCCTGCTTGAACATCGCGTCCACGTCGGTCACGTAGAGCAGGAGGCTGACCGGAGAGCCCCCGAAGTGCTTGGGCGCGTGCGCGTCCATCTCGGGATGCTCATCGGCCATCATGATCACGGAGTCGCTCACCTTGATCTCGGCGTGGCCGATCCGATCATTGGGCGCCGGGATGCGCAGCAGCTCCTTCGCGTTGAAGGCCCGCCGATAGAAGTCGATCGCGCTGGCGGCGCCGTCGAAGATCAGGTACGGCGTGATCGCGTGATACCCGGTCGGAATTGCTTTGACCTTGGCGGTCTTGTTGGCGGCGCGGTTGGTGGCGGTCTTGGTCGCCATGGTGTCCTCCTTGGCTAGGGGTGATGAGGCGATGAGGCCACCGTACACCCCACCCCGCGGCCGTGCCACTCGCCGATCCCGTTTCAGAGGGGATGTAACTCCGCCGTCACGTCGACGCCGGCCCGCTCGCCGTGGCCGAGCAGATCACGCACGGTGACGCCGGGTTGCGACGCGCCGCGTGGATCGAGAAGCGCGCGGTAGAGTCCGGGAGCGGGCAGGAACAGCGCGGCTTCCGCCGGCTCGGCGACGCCGAGCAGCATGCATTCGCCGCCGTCGGCGCAGCTCAGCACGAGCCCGCGGTCCGCGACCCACGAGCCCGCGCCCACCCGCCCCCGCTCCCGCAACACGCGCACCCGGCCGACTCGGCCGAGCCGCGGAGCCAGCGATGCCCCCCCGTACCGCCACTCCGCCCGAGCCGGCGCCCGCGCGGCTCCGGCCTCGCGGCCGGGAGTGAAGGAGTAGATCGTGCCGGTGCGCGACGGCTCGAAGAACGAGCCGAAGGCGGAGGCGGGCGACAGCGCGAGGACCTCCAGACGCACGCGGCACAGCTCGCCGCCGAACGCGGGCGTCACCAGCGAGGTCACGCGGACCGCGACGTCGTCGTTACGGACCACGACGAGGCTCGAGCGATAGGCGCCGGGATCGAGGAGCGAGATGAGATCGGGGCCCGGCGCGTAGAGGAAATCGCGCCACGGAGTCGTGAGAGATGCGGCCAGTCGACGCTCGGCGTCGGGGAGCGTGAGGTCGACGTGAGGAGTGGTCATGGGCCCCTCACCCTTGCCCTCTCCCCAGGGGGAAGAGGGAAGAATCAGCGGCGCGGGCCGCGGCTGGGCCCGCGGCCGTCGCGTCGGCCGCCGCCCCCGCCGCCACCCGAACGCCCGGGGCCGACACCGCGCCCGCCGCCGCGCGCGGCCATGCGCTGGCGCTTCTCCTCGGCGTAGCGGCGCCGCTCCTCGCTGGTGGGCTTGATCTCGGGCAGGTACAGGTCGTCCTCGGCCCAGTCCGCCTGGATCTTCTGGGCGATGAACTTCTCGATGGGCTCGAGCGCGAGCGCCCCCGCCTCGTCCACCAAGCTGATCGCCTTGCCCGCCGCGCCGGCACGCGCGGTGCGGCCGATGCGGTGCACGTAGTCCTCCGCGTCCTGCGGCAGGTCCCAGTTCACCACGTGGCTCACGCCCTCGATGTGCAATCCGCGCGAGGCCACGTCGGTGGCGACCAGGATCGGCAGCTGGCCGTCCTTGAAGTCGTTGAGGATCTTGAGCCGCTTCTTCTGGTCCACGTCGCCGGTGAGCGCGCGCGCCTCCCAGCCGTTGCGGCTCAGCCGATCCTCGAGCCGCCGCGCTTCCTCCCGGGTGTTGGAGAAGATCAGGATGCGGCTGCCCCCCTCGCGCCGCAGCAGCCCGAGCAGCAGGTTGAACTTCTCCTCGCGGCCGACGTGGTAGAGCACCTGCTCGGCCTTCTCCACCGTCTTCTGTTGCGGGGTGATGCTGATCTGGACCGGATTGTTCATGAACTCCCAGGTCAGCTCCAGCACCCGGAACGAGAGCGTGGCCGAGAACAGGAACGATTGCCGCTTCTCCGGCTTCGGCAGCCGGCGCAGGATGAAGCGCAGGTCGGCGATGAAGCCCATGTCGAACATCCGGTCGGCCTCGTCGATGACGAGGACCTCGACCTTCCCCGGCGACCAGATGTGCTGTTTCAGATAGTCGATGAGCCGTCCGGGCGTGCCGACCAGGATGTCGCACCCATCGCGCAGGGCGTCGCGCTGCTTGTTGTAGTCGATGCCCCCGTAGACGGACAGGATCTGAAGTCCGGTGTGGGCGCCGAGCAGCCGCGCGTCGGCCTCGATCTGCACCACCAGCTCCCGGGTGGGGGCGATGATCAGCACCCGGGGCGAGGTCACGCCCGCGGGGGTAGGGGCCGGATAGGTCAGGCAGCGCGTGAAGGCCGCGATGAGGAACGCGGCGGTCTTGCCGGTGCCGGTCTGCGACTGTCCGGCCACGTCCTTGCCGCGCAGGGCCAGCGGCAGGGCCGCCTCCTGGATCGCGGTGGTGGCGACGAACCCCGCGTCCTGGATCCCGCGCCGGACCGGGCCGGGCAGATCGAGGGAGGAGAACTCGAGCGGGCTCATTTCGTCGGGTCTTCCGTGAGGGCCGGTTTCGCCGGCTTCTTTCGTCCGAAGATGCGCGCCGAGATGATGCCCAGCTCGTAGAGGATGCAGAGCGGGCCCGCCATCAGGGTCTGGTTCACGATGTCCGGGGTCGGGGTGAGGATGGCCGCGATGATGAAGTTGATCAGGATCGCGTACTTCCGGTTCTTGGACAGGAACTGCGGGGTCACGATCCCGAGCATGGACAGGAGCGTGATCACCACCGGCAGCTCGAACACCACCCCGAAGGCGAGCGTGAACTTGATGATGAAGTCGATATAGCTCGAGATCGTGATCATGGGCTTGAGGCCCTGCTCCTGCCCGAAGCTCACCAGGAAATTGATGGCGAAGGGGATGATCACGAAGATCGCGAAGGCGCCCCCGGAGAGGAAGAGGATCGAGCCCACGATCACGAACGGCATCGCGTACTTGCGCTCGTGCTTGTGGAGGCCGGGGGCCACGAAGGCCCACACGTTCCACAGGATGACCGGCATCGCGATGAACACCCCCATGATCATCGCGACCTTCATGTAGGTCCAGAAGGCCTCGGTCGGGGTGGTGAAGACCAGCTCGGTCTTGAGGTGACGCGAGAGGAAGCGCATCACGTTGGTGGTGAAGTAGAGCGAGATGCCGAGACCGACCCCGGCCGGGATCAGGCTCCAGATGATCCGGGTCCGCAGCTCGGTGAGGTGGTCGAAGAACGACATCCTGCCGGCGTCGTCATCCGCCCCCGGCGTCCCCGCGCTGGCGATCGGCTCGGAGTCGCTCATCACCAGTCGGGGATGAAGTGACGGAGCTGGCCCACCCCGCGGCCCGCCTTGAAGCCCTCGCGGATGGCGCGGGTCACGTAGGCCTTGGCGGAGCGGATCGCGTCCCCGAGCGCCTGGCCGCGCGCGAGGCCCGCCGCGATGGCGGCCGAGAAAGTGCAGCCGGTGCCGTGGGTGTTCGCGGAGTCCACCCGCGCCGCGGTGAAGCGCGTGAACTCCCGCCCGTTCCAGAGCAGGTCGGTTGCATCACCCTTGAGGTGGCCGCCCTTGACCAGCACGTAGCGTGGCCCCATCAGGTGGATGCGCCGGGCCGCCTCCTCCATGTCCTCGGGCTCGACCACCCGCATGCCGGCCAGCACCTCGGCCTCCGGCAGGTTGGGCGTGACCACCAGGGCGAGCGGCAGGATGCGGTCGGCCAGCGCGGTGCGGGCGTCGGCCTGCAGCAGGGGATCGCCCGACTTGGCCACCATCACCGGGTCCACCACCAGCTTCTCCACCCGGCGATCGGCCAGGGTCTCGGCCACCGCCTCGATGATGGCCGCGGTCGAGAGCATGCCGCACTTGGCGGCGTCGGTGCCGAAGTCATCCAGGACCGAGCGGAGCTGCCGCGCCACGAACGCGGGCGGCAGGTTCTCCACCCCCTGGACCCCGAGGGAGTTCTGCGCCGTCACCGCGGTGATCACCGACATGCCGAACACCCGGAACGCCGAGAACGTCTTGAGATCCGCCTGGATGCCCGCGCCGCCGCCGGAGTCGGATCCGGCGATGGTGAGAGCCTTGGGGATCAACATGGCCCCTTAGTATACGGGATACGCGCGAGGGGGCGGGAAGAACCTCCCCGGTGGCAGCGGGCGGCTACCAGCGGGCGGAGATGCCGAGCAGGGCGGAGTGGGTGTCCAGCTCGGTCCGCAGCGTGGTGCGGTTGAGGTTCGCGTCGTGCAGCTCGACCTCCGGCGACACGTGCGTGAACCGGTACTCGCCGAACAGGGCCAGGTTGCTGTACACCTGCACCGCGACGCCGGCCGCCGCCTTGAACCCGAAGGAGTAGTCGGTGTCGTCGTCGTGGTTGCGGAAGTTGCGCGTGTTCCGGGGGGTGATCGTGGTGATGAAGAACGGCGGGCCCACCGCCACGTACGGCTGCACCCGCCCCTGGGGGGCGTCGGCCGACTTCCAGAGCGGCAGTCGGAGCATCAGATCCACCGAGACCGAGGTGGTCTGCACGTCGAGGGAGCCGGTGCCGCCGCGCCCGGTACCGCAGCCGCCCGGGAAGAAGCAGCCGCGGAGCTGCACCGACTGGCCACCGATGTCCGGGTAGAAGCGGAAGAAGTCCACCGCGAGACCGACGAACGGCACCGAGTCGAAGTACCGCCCGAAACGCCCGCCCCACGCCAGTGACCGGTCGAACTCCACCGACTCGTAGGTGCCCTGGCCGATGCCCTGGTCGTTGAGCTTGAGATCGTGGTCCCGGGTGAGGCTCAGCCCGGCGAAGAGGTCGGCGAACCATTCCGCGGAAGCGGGGCGACTTCCCACGCCGAGAGACGCCAGCACGACGAGCGCGGCGAGCCAGATCCTGATCATGCGGTCACTCTACCATCGCTTCGGACCCCGCGGCCTCGAAACCTGGCGACGGCAGGACCAGGGTAAACTCCCCGCGCGCGGTGCCGGCCTCGAAGCGCCGCCTCAGACTGGCCGCCGGGCCGCGCACGATCTCCTCGAACTGCTTGGTCAGCTCGCGGGCCACCACGATCTCGCGCTCGCCCCACACCTGCGCCACCGCGTCGAGGGTCGCCAGGATGCGGTGCGGGGACTCGTAGCAGACCACCGTCATCTCGAGGTCGCGCAGCGCCTCCAGCCGGTGGACGCGCCGACCCGGCTTCACGGGCAAGAAGCCGTCGAAGACGAACCGATCGGCGGGCAGCCCCGCCGCGGAGAGGGCCGCCACCACCGCGGACGGTCCCGGCACCGGCACCACCGGAACGCCGGCCTCGCGCGCCTGCCGGACGAGCAGGAAGCCCGGATCCGAGATGCCGGGCGTCCCCGCGTCGGTCACCAGGGCCACCGACTGGCCGGCCTGCAGCGTCTCCAGCAGCCGGGTGCCCTTGCGGAGCTTGTTGTGCTCGAAGTAGCTCGTGACGCGGGCGTGGATGCCGAAGTGGGTGAGGAGGATGCGGGTGCGCCGGGTGTCCTCGCACGCGACGAGGGCCACCTCCTTCAGGATGCGCAGGGCCCGCAGCGTGATGTCTTCCAGGTTGCCGAGGGGGGTCGCGACCACGTACAGCGTGCCGGTCACTGGAGAATCCCTCACCCTGCCCTCTCCTCGAAGGGGAGAGGGGGACGGACTAGGCGGACTGCTCTTTCTGCTCGGAGATGAGGATCGGGCGATCCTTGTTGAGGATGACCTCGCGGGTGATGATGCACTCCTTCAAGGCGGGCAGCGAGGGCAGCTCGTACATCACCTCGAGCATGACCTCCTCGAGCACCGCGCGCAGGCCGCGTGCGCCGGTGCCGCGCTTCATCGCCTCGCGGGCCACCGCGGCCACCGCGTCGTCGGTGAACTTGAGCCGCACCTTCTCGAGCTCGAAATACTTCTGGTACTGCTTGATGATCGCGTTCTTCGGCTCGCGCAGGATGCGCACCAGGGCCGCCTCGTCCAGGTCGTGCAGGGTGGCGACCACCGGCAGGCGGCCCACGAACTCCGGGATGAGGCCGTACTTGAGCAGGTCCTCGGGCTGGATCAGGGCCAGCAGGTCACCGACCCGGCGATCCTCGCGGCTCTTGATCTCGGCCCCGAAGCCGATGCCGGTCCGCCCCACGCGGCTCTCCACGATCTTGTCGACGCCCACGAACGCGCCGCCGCAGACGAACAGCACGTTGGTGGTGTCCACCTGGATGAACTCCTGATGGGGGTGCTTGCGCCCGCCCTGGGGTGGCACGTTGGCCACCGTGCCCTCCAGGATCTTGAGCAGGGCCTGCTGCACGCCCTCGCCGGAGACGTCGCGGGTGATCGACGGGTTCTCGGACTTCCGCGCGATCTTGTCGATCTCGTCGATGTAGACGATGCCGCGCTGGGCCCGCTCGACGTCATAGTCGGCCGCTTGCAGCAGACGCAGAATAATATTCTCGACGTCCTCGCCCACGTAGCCGGCCTCGGTCAGAGTGGTCGCGTCGGCGATGGTGAACGGCACGTGGAGCATCTTGGCGAGGGTCTGGGCGAGGAGGGTCTTGCCGGAGCCGGTGGGGCCGATCAGGAGGATGTTGGCCTTCTGCAGCTCCACGTCACCGGACTCGGAGCCGGCCTCGATGCGCTTGTAGTGATTGTGGACCGCGACCGCGAGGATCTTCTTGGCCCGCTCCTGGCCCACCACGTACTGATCCAGCACGTTCTTGATCTCGGCCGGCTTGGGAAGGCTCCGCAGCTCCCGGCTCTTCTCCTCCTCCCACTCCTCCGCGATGATGTCGTTGCAGAGCTCGATGCACTCGTCGCAGATGTAGACGGTGGGCCCCGCGATCAGCTTGCGGACGTCGTTCTGGCTCTTGCCGCAGAACGAGCACTTGAGCGCGCCGCCGCCTTCGCGGGTCCGGGCCATGGGTCGCTACTTGGCCGTGACGACCACTTCGGAGACGGGCCGCGTGGTGGGCTTCGAGGAGATGACCTCGTCCACGATCCTGTAATCCTTCGCCTGCTCCGCGGTCATGAAGAAGTCGCGGTCGGTGTCCTTCTGGATCTTGTCCATGGACTGGCCGGTGTGGTGCACCAGGATGCGGTTCAGCTCCTCCCGCATGCGGAGGATCTCCTTGGCCTGGATGTCGATGTCGGTGGCCTGGCCCTGCACGCCGCCGAGCGGCTGGTGGATCATGATGCGGGCGTGCGGCAGCGCGAAGCGCTTGCCCTTGGTGCCGGCGCACAGCAGCAGCGCGCCCATCGAGGCGGCCTGGCCCATGCAAATGGTGGAGATGGCCGGCTTCACGTACTGCATGGTGTCGTAGATCGCCATGCCCGCGGTGACCGAGCCTCCCGGAGAGTTGATATAGAGGTGGATGTCTTTGTCCGGGTCCTCGGCCTCCAGGAACAGCATCTGGGCGATGACCAGGTTCGCGATCTCGTCCTCGATGTAGGTCGGGAGGAAGATGATCCGCTCCTTGAGGAGCCGGGAGAATATATCGAACGCGCGCTCGCCGCGCGGAGTCTGCTCGACCACCATCGGGACCAATCCCATCGGGCGTCTCCTTGCCATGCTGGTAGTGTACCTCAGGCGCTGTTTAGCGGATTCTTTTCGATCAGGAACTCGACCGTCTTCCGCTCGCCAAGCGTGTGGCGGATGCCCTCCAGGTCCCCGCTCTGCTCGAGCATCCGCCGGACCGCCGGGGCCGGCCGCTGGCTGGCCTGGGCGATCCGCTCCACCTCGGCGTCCACGTCGGCGTCGACCGGCGGGAGGCCTTCCTTGTCCGCGATGGCCTCGATGAGGAGAGCCCGCTTGACCGCCTTCTCCGCGCCCGGACGCAGGTCCTCGAGCAACTTCTTGTAGTCCCACGGCACCCGGTCGGGATCGAGACCCTGCCGCCGCATGTGCTCCCGCGCGTGCTCGATCTGGTGGCCGACCTGTCGGAGCACCAGGGCCTCCGGCACCTCGAAGGTGTGGCCGGCCAGGACCGCGTCGAGCACCGCGTTCTCCAGCGCGCGCCGGTTGTCGGCCTCCCGCCGGGCCTCGAGGCCCTTGCGCACCTCTTCCCGCAGCGCGTCGAGCGTCTCGAAGGTGCCGCCCACGCTCTTGGCGAAGTCGTCGTCCAGGGCCGGCAGCACCTTCTCCTTCACCTCCGAGACGGTCACCGAGGCCTCGGCCGACTTGCCCCGCAGCGCCTCGTTGCGGTGGTCGTCGCCGAAGCGCACACGGGTCTGCCGCGAGCCGCCCGCGGCGAGGCCGATCACCGCCTCCTCCATCTCGGGCAGCACGCCGCCGGTGCCGATCACGAAGCCGTAGCCGGTCTCGGAGCGCGGTTCCAGCCCCTCGGGGGTCAGGGTGTAGTCGACGATCACGAGGTCGCCCGGGTCGGCCGCGCGCTCCACCGCGCGGTACTCGGCGTGCTGCTCCTGCAGCGCGGTGAGAGCCTCGTCCACCTCGCTCTCCGCGAAGGGCTTGGGCGTGTGCTCGATCGTGAGACCGGTGTAGGCCCCGAGGGCGATGGCCGGCTTCACCTCGACGACCGCGGCGAACTTGAGCGCCGCGTTCTCCTCGAGGGTGACCTCCTGCAGGTCGGGCTCCTCTACGGGCTCGATGCGGGTCTCGGCGAGGGCCTGGCGGTAGACGTCGGGGATCAGCCGGCGCGCCACTTCCTGCCGCACGTCGTCGGCGAAGTGGAGCTTGATCATGCTGCGCGGGACCTTCCCCTTGCGGAAGCCGGGAAGCTTGGCCTCGCGCTGCACGCGGCCGAAGGCCTGCTCCCAGGCCTTGGTGACCACCTCGGGCGTCTCTTCCACCTGCAGCCGCCGCTTGCAGGCGCCCAGCTCTTCGATGTCCACCTTCATGGCCGCTCAGTCCTCATACGGGGAGTCGCGCTCCCACGGGTTGTCCCTAAGGCATCCCAGGCCTGCTTCAAGCCAGACACGCATCCTACACTATCGGCTCGCATCGTCAAGAAAACAACGACTTGCCCGGCACTTCGACCTACGTCCGCGGGTAGACGGTGAGCTCCACGAGGTTGTCGTCGGGATCCCGGAAATAGACGCTGGTGGAAGGACCGCGGGCGCACGTCCTCGTGGATGGCCCCACCTCGGGTGTCACCCCGCTACGGCCCATTCGAGGCAGAAGTCGGCTCCGCCGACCGATGGCCGGCGCGCGCCGAGATACCCGGCCCGCCCCGGCCACTCGCTCGCGTGGACGTTGATCTTCTGCGCGTCGTTGATCCGGATCGTGGGCATGTCCGGCCGCCCGGGCCGCGCCTCCCACGCGATCGTGAGTCCGAGCCGCTCGTAGAACTCGAGGGTGCGGGACACGTCGCGCACGACGACGACCCAGTGGTCGATGCCCTTGATGCCCATCACGAGCCCTCCTTCCGCCGGGTGATGCCCTGGCGAACGGCGGGCTCCGGCGCAGGGAGGGTGGTGCGAGAGGGGGGAGTTGAACCCCCACGGGTTGCCCCTCTGGATCCTAAGTCCAGCGCGTCTGCCAGTTCCGCCACTCTCGCCCG
>JBGQHJ010000001.1:0-137946 GCA_041497895.1 Methylomirabilia bacterium | reverse complement strand
TAGGTGCCGCCGCGCGCGAAGGCCTCGAGGAAGTCGTCGCGCGTCTTCGGCGAGAGCGCCTCGTCCGCCGAGTAGAGCAGTCCGTCCTTGGCGTAGCTCGAGAACGAATTGAGGTTGAGCACGTCGGGCGGCTGGTTGTTCTGGATCATGGTGCTGACCTGCTGGTCGATGGAGTTCCAGTCGATCACCTGCAGATCCACCTTCACCCCGGTCTGCTTGGTGTACTGCTCGGCGAGGCTCAGCCAGAAGGGTCGGGTGTGATCCTTGCTATACTCCGCGATGACCACCTTGATCGCGGTCGGCTTGCCATCCCCCCGTCCGCACCCGGCGACGAGGGCCGCGATCGCGCAGAGCAGCGCCAGGACCAGGGATCGGCGGCTCGTCATCGAGCCCATACTACAAAAGTTCCCGGCGAGGGTGTAAGTCTTACTCATGCCCTGGACGGCCGCGGCGGGCACGTCGCGAGATGACGGACCGTTATCCGCCGCTCCAGGCGCGGCACACTACTTGCTGCCCCTTCAAGGAGGTTCGTCCATGGCGCGTGTCCTCATCCTCTTTGCTCTCGTGTTCACCCTGGCGTCGTGCGCCTCATCGTCCGGCCCCGCGCGGCCGCAGCGGAGCGAGTTCGAGGACGTCCCGGTGCCCGCAGGCCTCACCCTGGACTCGAGCCGGACCACCATCATCGAGTCGCCCACCGTGAAGGCGGCCCGGCTCTTCTACAAGAGCCGCGTCAAGCCGGACAGCCTCGCGGTCGCGTACCGGACCTCGCTGGAAGCCAACGGCTGGCGCCACGTGTCCTCCACCACCTCGGCGGACAAGGGCACGACCCAGGTCTACGAGAAGCAGGACAGCGCGCTGCAGGTGCTCATCTACGAAGGCTGGTACTACACGTGGACCGAGGTCTCCACGACCCGGATCACCGGCCACCCGGCCCCCGCCACCCGGTAACCATCATGCGATCGCGGCTGCCCGGCCTGCCGCTCCTCGCCGGCTTCGCGCTCTTCGGAGGATGCGCGGCGAGCCAGCCCGCCTACACCCCGGTGCCGACCCGGGACGCAAGCGTGGACGACCGCGTCGCCGCCGTCGAAGGCCGGATGAACGAGATGAACCAGCGCCTCGACCAGGTTGGCGGCAAGGTTCAGCGCCTGGAGGGCGGCGTCGGGGCCGCACAGGGACGCGCCGATGAGGCGATGAAGAAGGCGGAGGGCGTGGACGGCCGCCTCACCCGCCTCTGGACGAACCGCTTCAACCAGAAGCCGGCGGACAGCCTCGAGGTCTACTTCGCCCCCGACAGCATCGAGCTCACCGACGCCGCGCAGACCGCCCTGATCGCGGTCGTCCGGGAGATGGAGACCAACCCCACCCTCACCGTGGAGCTTGGGGGCTACACCGATCCCCGCGGGGCGCTCGACTACAACTACGGGCTGAGCCAGCGCCGGGTGGACGCGGTGCGGCGCTTCCTGATGGACAAGGGCATCCAGCTCTCCCGGATCCAGGCCGCAAGCCTCGGCCCGATCGCTGTCGGCGGCATACCCGACGCGAAGAAGCGCCGCGTGACCCTCCGGCTGATGGCCGATCCGGAGTAGCCCAGCCTTTCAGCCGGTTGACACAAGGTCGGAACAGTGGTTCTATCCTTCACCAAGGACGGAACCTCGATTCCGATCATGCCCTACCGACGAACCGACAAGGTCGAGGCCCGCCTGGCAAGCGACCGGGAGCACATCCTGGCTACCGCGCGCCGGCTGGTCACCGAGGGAGGCTTCCGCGAAGCCCAGATCGCGGCAGTGGCGGCCATGGCCGAGGTCGGGGTCGGCACCATCTACCGTCACTTCCCCTCGAAGGCCGACCTCTTCGCGGAGGTCGTCAGCGCCGTCTCTCGCCGAGAGGTCGGCATCGTCGACCACATCGCCGAGTCGGGAGGCCCCGCCCTCCGGCGCCTGGCCGACGCCCTCCGCACCTTCGCGAGCCGGGCCCTCCGGAGCGGGCGCCTGGCCAATGCCCTGATCGCCGAGCCGGCCGAGCCGGCGGTGGACGAAGCACGTCTGCGCTATCGGCGCGACCTCGGCCGCTCGATCGCAGGCATCCTGGAGGACGGCGTCCAGGCCGGCGAGCTCCCCCGGCAGGACGTGGAGGCCTCCGCCGCCTGCGTCGTGGGCGCCCTGCTCGCGGGCCTGGTGGGGCCGCTGGCGCCGAGTGGGCAGATCGGCCGCGACGGCCCTCAACAGGTGGACGCCATCGTCGCATTCTGCGTGCGCGCGGTCTCGGGCGCCGCGGCGTGAGCGACCTGGACAACCGGGTCGCGCTCGTCACCGGCGGCGGCAGCGGGATCGGCCGCGCCGCCGCGATCGCGCTCGGGCGCGGCGGCGCCCGGGTGGTGGTGGCGGGCCGGCGGGTGCCGGAGGGTGAGGAGACCGCCGCGCTGGTCGAAGCGGCGGGAGGCCGGGCCACCTTCGTCCGCGCCGACCTCTCGGACCCGAGGCAGATCGAGGCGCTCTTCGAGGCCGCGCGCCGGCGCGTCGGGCCGGTGACCATCGCCTTCAACAACGCGGGCGTCCAGGAGCCGCGCACCCCGCTGGGCGGGCTCGACCCCGGGCTCTACGACCACGTGTTCGGCGTCAACGTGCGCGCGGTGCTGCTCTGCATGCAGCACGAGATTCGCCACATGCTGGAGGCGGGCGGAGGCGTCATCGTCAACAATGCCTCGGTGAGCGGCGCGCGCAATCCAAACCCCGGCCTCGCGCTCTACTCGGCGTCCAAGGCCGCGGTGATCTCGCTCACCCGCTCCGCGGCCATGGAGTACGGGCCACGGAACATCCGGGTCAACGCGGTCTCCCCCGGCCGGGTCCGCACCGCGATGATGCTCGCTTCCGGGATCGCGGACATGAGCGAGGTCGCCCGCGGCCTGCCCCTCGGCCGCCTGGGCCGGCCCGAGGAAGTGGCGGAGGCGGTGGTGTGGCTCGCCTCCGCCGCCTCCGAGTTCGTCAGCGGGCACGTGCTCGCGGTCGACGGCGGCTTCCTCGCCCAGTAGGGGCGTCAGGCCCCGTGCTTGCGCGCCGGCTGGTAGGTGCCGGGCACCGCGCGGAAGCCGATGCAGAGCCGGTTCCAGCCGTTGATCGACACGATGGCGGCGGTCAGGCTCACCACCTCCTCCTCGGTGAAGCGCTTGCGGACCTCCTCGTAGACGTCGTCCGGCGCGTGGGTCTCGTGCACGAGCGTGAGCGCCTCCGTCCACACGAGCGCCGCGCGCTCCCGCTCGCTGTAGAAGGGGGTCTCGCGCCACGCGTCGAGCTCGTAGAGCCGCTGCTCGGTCTCGCCCGCCGCGCGCGCGTCCTTGCTGTGCATGTCGAGACAGTAGGCGCAGCCGTTGATCTGCGAGGCGCGCATCCTCACCAGCTCCAGCAGCGGCGGCTCGAGGCCCGAGTCCTTCACGAAACCCTCGAGACCGGCCATCGCCTTGTAGGCGGCGGGGGAAATCTTGTTCAGGTCGACTCTTGCCTGCATGGATCGTCCTCCCCGGATGGGTCAGCGCGCGGCGGGCAACACCGCCTGCCGGTACGCGCCGAGCAGGGCCGGATCCTCGATCGAGCCGTGGTGATGGACCTGCCGCCAGCGGCCGCCCACGCGGCGGAAGATGCGCGTGGTGCGGATCGCCAGATCGAGCGCGACGGAGCCGCGCTCGAAGCGCCCCCGCTCGCGGCCCACCGCGTAGAAGATCGAGTCCGCCCGGTGGATGGTGTAGTCGTGGAACTCGACGAAGAGACGGCTGTCACTCGCGAAGAGACGCTCGTAGATCGCGCGGATGGCCTCCCAGCCGCGCGAGATGCCACCCAGCGGGTTGTCCATCACCGCGTCACTGGACGGCTCCCAGTTCTCCGCCAATAGCGCGAGGTCGCGCCCGTTCAGCCCACGGTAGAATTGGGCGAGCGCCTGCTCGGGACGACCCAGGTCGCCCAGGTCCTCGCGGCCGGTGATGGGCTCGGCAATTGGCGTGGTGATCGCGCTCAGCCGTTCGGTCATGGTGTCTCGCCTCCCACGCGGTTGGGATGCGGAGGGCTCCACGCGGGATTCCCGGTCGCGGACGGCACCGCCGCGGGCCGGATCGGAGGAGGAAAAAACGTCGCGGGGAGGCCCGGTCCCGGTAAACGGTTCCGGCTCCCGTCCCGTCCAATCGTCATGAAAACTCACCGGCTACTTGCCCTCTCGGCCGTCGCGTTGCTGATGGCCGGCTGCGTCATCGCGCGGCCGGTGGTCGTGAGGCGGCCCCCGCCACCTCCGCCGGTCCGAGTGGAGATCGCTCCGGTGGCGCCGAGCCCGGCCCACGTGTGGATCGCCGGGCACTGGGGCTGGCACCATGATCACTACGTGTGGGTTCCCGGACACTGGGAAGTGCCGGCCTCCCCCGGCTACGTCTGGGTGCCGGGTGGCTGGACGCCGCGCGAGGGCGGGTACCTCTGGGTCGAGGGCCACTGGCGCGCGCGCTGAGCGCACCGCGGCCCCGGATCGGCCCTACATCGGCGGGACGAGCCCGTCCTTCCCCACCAGCACGCACGCGGCGGTCACGACCCCGTCGGGATGCTGCTGGGCCGGGACGAAGACGTGAGCCCCCGACGGCGGCATGGTCCTGTCCCCGGGGGAGAGATCCCACGGGTAGTGGCCCTCCCCGGTGCCGCGTCCCGACTCGGGGAAGGTCAGCACCTCCTGGGCGCGGAAGACTCCGGCCGGCTGGGGCAGCGCGGCGGCCCCAACGAAGACGCCGGGCTTGATGTCGGAGAGGGCCGCAGGCACCACCGCCGTCACCCCGGCGTTGTCGGCCAGGCGCACATCGACGGTCGAGCTGTCGCGCGAAGCGATCGTGAGGGTCTGACCCGACACCCGGGCGATCGTCCCCCGCATGCGGATGGGCACCTGGGCGCTCGCGATCGCGACGGCGGTGACCACCCCGATCGCGGCCAGCGCCAGCGTCTTCACGGGCCCGGGCCTCACGGCAAGAGCACCTTTCCCTCCGCCGAGGGCAGTGAGAGATCCAGACGACGCGCGAGGGTCGTCGCGATGTCGCGCATGTCGATGAGCCCGAGCGAGCGGCCCGCCGGCACACCGGGGCCGACCAGGAAGAACGATGCCCGCATGTCCGGGAGGTCGGGCAGGTGACCGTGCATGCCGCCCACTCCGGCCTCGGCGGTGAGCGGCCCGTTCAGGCTCGAGCCGGACTGCCAGTCGGGCTTGAGACCGACGACGAAGGCCGCGCCCGGGAACCCGCCGCGGTCGCGCAGGGCCGCCGCGTCGAGCACCCGGTCGATGCCGTTGGCCGGATCCGCGGCGAGGCGATCGAGCAGCTCGCGTACCTTCGCGAGCGTGGCCGCGTCCGCCGGGTCCTTCAGCATCACCGCGATCGAGCCCCCCGCGGTCCACGGCATCGCTTGCCAGTCGGTGACCTTGCCCTGGGCGCTCACCGTGAAGAGACCGGCCCGGCGGAACTCCCCGATCAGGTTGAGCTGCATCGTGGTGCGCGCGAAGCCGTGGTCGGAGACGATGGCCACGTAGGCGCGCCCGGGCGAAACCGTCTCCGCGACGGTGCGCAGGGTGCCGACGACCGCGTCGAGGCGCTCGAGCACCGCCAGGCTCTCCGCGCTGCCGGGGCCGCTCCCGTGCTCGGCGTGATCGAGGGCGATCAGGTGCAGGGTGAGCAGGTTCGGCCGCTTCTTCTCGAGGATGCGGGCCGCGTAGCGCCCACGCTGCTCGTCCGACTCCACCGTGAGCGCGCGCGGGTACGGGCCCAGGTCCGGCTCGAGCTCGGCGAGGAGCCCCGGGGTCGAGACCGCGCGCAGGAGCTTCGCATCGTCCGCGCTGCCCGCCCGCCAGAACTCGGGGATGTTCCACGTCACGCGCGCGCCCACGCTCACCGGCCACTGCACGCTGGCGGTGCTGAGCCCGGCCCGGGCCGCGGCGTCCCAGAGGGTGGGCACCCGGATGTCCTCCGCGTACCAGTACCAGCCGCTCTGGTTCTCGCGCAGCGGATCGAACACCACGTTGGCGAGGATGCCGTGCCGCGCCGGCCACACGCCGGTGATCAGCGTGGTGTGGCTCGGATAGGTCACGGTGGGAATGACCCCCTGCACGCCCTCGGCGTAGGCGCCCTCGGCGAGGAATCGGCGCAGGTTGGGGACCTTGAGACCGTGGGCGTCGGCCGCGGTCACGTGATCGGGGCGGAGCCCGTCGATCGAGACCATGAGCAGCAGCGGGGTCTGCACCGGCTGCTGGGCGGCCGCGACGGCCACCACCGAGAGGACGACCAGGGCCAGGACCAGCCGGAACGCGAGGCGGACGGGGCGCCGACGCTCGGGTATCATGGCGAAGACAGCATATAGCACGACCCGGGAGATGGCCATGAAGACGCGGGCGACGGTGATGGGACTGGCGGGAGTGCTGTTGATGTGGAGCGCGCCACTCGCGCCCGGCGCGCGCGCGCAGGACCTCGAGAAGATCGCGATGGCGCGCGTGCGGCTCACGACCGACCCCGGGCTCACCCACGGCTGCGGCCGCATCGGCTCGGTGCACGACGACTCGGTCAAGGACCTGCGGCGGAAGATCGTGAAGATGGGCGGCAACACCGCGCTGCTGTCCTTCGGCGGCTCCGAGGACCTGTCGACGGTCTACGCGGAGGTGTTCCGCTGCTCGGGACCGCCCGCGAGCGCGCCCGGCACCGCCCCGGCGCGGATCCCGGCGCCTCCGGCCGGGCCGCCCCCTCCGCCGCCGCCGCCCGCGCCTCCGGCTCCTCCGGCCCCCGCCCCGACGCGCTGAGCGGGTGTCAGGAGGCGGCGAAGAGGCTCTTCTTGATGATGCCGTGGACGCCCCAGTTGCCGTCCACGACCTGGGTGACGCCGAAGTCCACGCCGACCGAGAGCAGCGAGATCGCCTCGTCCTCGCTGAGCCCGCGGGTGGTCATGAGGAAGTGCCGCGCCTTGCGGAAAGCATCGCGCATGGCCAGGTCCACCGACGAGCGCACGAAGACGGTGTCCTGCGCGTCCGGCCCCAGGTCGGTGAGGAAGCGCGGGAAGCTGAAGCCGTGGACGACCCACTCCTCCGCGGTCTCGAGCAGCGGATAGTCGAGGCCCTCGAGGGGCGTGCCGGCCAGGCGGTCGCGCTTGTGCAGCACGAGCTCGAAGGTGCCGGTGAGCGAGCACTCGATCGCGGTGCCGCACAGCTCGGAGTCGCCCTGGGAGGCGTGCGGATCTCCCGCGGAGAGCAGCGCGCCCGGCACCGCCACCGGGTAGTACATCCGGGTGCCCCGGCCGATGCGCCAGTCGTCGATGTTGCCGCCCACGTAGTGGGGCGGGATCGTGTTGACGTAGTCGGCCTCGGCGGGCGCCAGGCCGATCACCCCGAAGTGCGGCCGCACCGGCACCCGCACCCCGCGGAGCACGCCGTGCCGCTCCTGCACGGTGCGGTGGTCCACCGGCACTCCCGGGTAGTCGATGGTCGGGTGCACGACCCCGGCCGGGTCGACCTGCGGCGTCCAGCGGAAGCTGTAGACCGCCTCGGCCCAGCCGCGCGCGCCGGACGTGTCCATTTCGTAGATCGTGATCACCTCGCGCGGCTTCGGGTCCTCGAGCAGGTCCGAGTAGTGGAAGCCCCACCACGCGGCCGCGTTGCTGCCGAAGGCGCGGCCCGGAAATCGCGGGTTGGCACAGGGGCGGAGCGCCACGTCGACGATGTGGACCTCGAGCACGTCGCCCGGCTCGGCCCCGCGCACCGCCACCGGGCCGGTGCAGATGTGCACGCCGAGCCCCTCGCCCGCGCCGCGACGGAAGCGCCCGGGCTCGACCGGCCCGGCCCCGCGGCGGTCCACCGACTTGCCGTGGCGGTCCCAGCGATAGACGCTCTCCGCGCCCGGGTCGTCCTGGATCATGCGGGCCGCGTCGTCGTTGGCGTGATGGGTCAACGTCTCGATGGTCACGCGGTCGCCCGAGCTCACCTCGAGCACCGGCGGCTGCCGCCGGCTGAAGTAGCCCCAGTGCACCGTCTTGTCGCTGGCCGCGAGGTGGTGGGTCGCCATGGTCGGCTCCCGGTCTAGTCCTGGACGAGCTTGAGGAACTGCTGGGTGCGGGCCTCGCGCGGATGCTCGAGGACTTCCTCCGGGGTGCCCTCCTCCACGATCCGGCCGTCGGCCATGAACACGATGCGATCGGCCACCTCGCGGGCGAAGCGCAGCTCGTGGGTGACCACGATCATGGTCATGCCCGCCTCGGCGAGGCGCCGGATCACCGACAGCACCTCGGCCACCAGCTCCGGGTCGAGCGCGGAGGTCGGCTCGTCGAAGAGCATGACCCGCGGCGAGATGGCGAGAGCGCGCGCGATGGCCACCCGCTGCTGCTGCCCGCCGGAGAGGCGCGACGGGAGGTGATCGGCGTGATAGGCGAGCCCGACGCTCGAGAGCAGCGTGGTAGCGCGGGCGCGGGCCACCTCCGGCCGCTCGCCGTGCACGCGCACCGGCGCCTCGCAGATGTTCTCGAGCGCGGTCAGGTGCTCGAAGAGGTTGAACTGCTGGAAGACCATGCCGATGCGCGCCCGGGCCCGCTCGCGCGCCACGTGGCGCGAGGGCCGGAGCGCGCCGTCCACGCGCTCGTAGCCCACGTACGCGCCGTCCACCGTGATCTCGCCCCGGTCCATCGGCTCGAGGTGGGCGATCAGGCGGAGCAGCGTGCTCTTGCCCGAGCCGCTCGGCCCCATCAGGGTGACCACGTCCCCGCGGTGCACCGTGAAGTTCACTCCCTGCAGGATGGCCCGGTGCCCGTACGACTTCCACACGTCGACGCAGCGCACGAACGGCCCCGCGACGTCGGCGCCGGTGCGCGCGGCCCGCCCGCCCACCAGCTCGACCAGGTCCACGCGCGCGGCCGGCGTCGCGGCGCGGCCGGCGATCGCCTCGGCCGACACGGTCACCGGCTCCGGCTCCGGGGGGCGCCCACGGAAGCCGAAGAGCCGGCCCAGCGCGGTCTCGCTCCGGGGCTTCCGGCTTCGATCCACGTCGGGGCTCACCCGCCGCTCGAGCACGAACTGGATCGCCGCGATCAGGGTGGTGACGGTCAGGTACATCACGCCGGCCGCCGCGAAGACCGGGAAGAACTTGAAATTCTGGGCCACGATCTGCTGGCTGCGCAGCGTCAGCTCGTTCACCGCGATCACCGAGGCGAGCGAGGTGCCCTTGAGCACGCTGATCGCGTCGTTGCCCACCGCGGGCAGGATTGCGCGCATCGCCTGCGGGAGCACGATGCGGCGCAGGGTGAGGAGCGAGCCCATGCCGAGGGAGGCGGCGGCCAGGGTCTGGTTGCGGCTCACCGACAGGATGCCGCCCCGGATGATCTCGCCCGCGAAGGCGGCCTCGTTGAGCGAGAAGCCGATGATCGCGGTGGTCACCGGGGGCATCACGATGCCGATGAACGGCAGCGCGTCGAACAGGAACACGAGCTGGAGCAGCACCGGCGTGCCCCGCACCAGCCACACGTAGGTCCAGGCCAGGCCCGCGAGCAGCCGGTACGGCGACAGCCGCATCAGCGCGATCACCAGGCCGAGCGCGAGCCCTCCCGCCATCGAGGCCAGGAAGATCCGCAGCGTGAGCCACATCCCCTCCAGCAGGAAGGGGAAGGTCAGGTACTGGAGGAACGCCTCCATGTCCCCGGGGCCCGCGCTCGGCCGGCCGCTCGCGCCCGCGCGCTAGCGGCCGATCTCGACCGGGATCGCCAGCGTCGGGTCGATCCCGTTCTTCTGCATCAGCGCCTTCTGGGTGCCGCTGGCCTGCAGCTCGGTGATCGCGTCCTTGACCGCGGTCACCAGCTCCTCGTTGCCCTTCTTCACCGCCACCCCGATCTTGATGCCGCTGCGGAAGTAGTACGCCCGCTCGAACTTGTCGGGATTGGTCCTCACCACCTGGTCGACGAGGACCACGTCGTACATCGAGACGTCGGCCCGGTCGTTCTCGAGGGCGCGCGAGGTCGCGGGCGCGTTCGGGTACGGGGTGATCTCGATGGCGGGCTTGCCCGCGGCCACGCACTTGGCGCTCGCGTCCTGGAAGCCCTTGTCCTCGACGGTGCCCAGGATCGGCGCCGCCCGCTTGCCGCAGACGTCCTCGATGGTCTTGATGTTCTTCGGGTTGCCCTTCTTGACGATCCCGGCGGTGCCGGTGGTCGCGTAGTTCACGAAGTCGGCGGCCTGGGCCCGCGCCGGCGTGTAGTAGATGTTCGACCAGATCAGCTGGATCTGCCCGGCCTGGAGCGTGGGGACCAGCGTCCCGAAGTCGAGGCCCACCAGCTCGTACTTGAGCCCGAGGCACTTCATGGCCGCCTCGACCATGTCGGGGTCCTGGCCGATGATCTTGCTCGGGTTGCTCGGATCACGGTACATGATCGGCGGCAGCGTCGGGTCGAGCCCGACCTTGAGCGTCTTGCCGGCCAGCCCCGGATACTTCGTCGCCACCTTGTCGGGCTCGCAGGCCGCCTGCGCGGGTCCCGCCGTCCCGAAGCCCACCGTCGCCGCCACCAGTCCCGCCAGAAGCGCCCCCGCCCAGTACCTCATCCCCGGCCTCCATTCCTCACGAGAAGCAGTGCACTGCAGTTGCGGGCGGCTAGACGCCCGTGCTCGTCCGGCGGCGGAGCAGGTGCCGCCCGCGCCCGGCCTGGCTCACGAGCTGGCCCTGCCGCGCCACGACGTCGCCGCGCGAGAGCGTCAGCGTCGGCACCCCGCGGAGCTCGAAGCCGTTGAACGGGTCGTAGCCGGCCCGCGAGTGGAGCTGCCGCTCGTCGACCACGCCCTTGCCCGCCGGATCGAAGAGCACCATGTCCGCGTCGCTGCCCACCGCGATCGTACCCTTCTGCGGGTACAGCCCGAAGATGCGCGCGGGGTTGGTCGAGAACGCGGCCACGAAGGTCTGCAGCGAGATTCGGGCCTGGCTCACGCCCTCCGAGTAGATCACCGGCATCTCGGTCTCGAGCCCCGGCACCCCGTACGGCACCCGGGTGAAGTCCTGGGCCCCCGCCCCCTTCTGCTCGACGGTCCACGAAGTGTTGTCGCTGCCGATGGCCTGGATGTCGCCCGAGCGCAGGCCCTCCCAGAGCGCAGCCTGGTCGCGCGCGGTGCGCAGCGGCGGGGCGCCCACGAACTTGGCCGCCTCGGCCCCGCCCGCCGCGTAGCGCTCCTCGGTCAGCGCCAGGTAGATCGGCCGCGTCTCCGCCCACACCCGCACCCCGCGCCGGCGGGCCGCGCTCACCGCCTCGAGCGCGTCGGCGCACGAGAGGTGCACGATGTAGATCTCGGCGTCGACCAGCGCCGCGTAGTCGATGGCCCGGCGGGTGGCCTCGGCCTCCGCGAGCACGGGCCGGCTCGCCGGGTAGTAGCGCGGGTCGCGGCGCCCGGCCGCGAGCAGGTTGCGCGTGCAGTGATCGAGCATGTCGCCGTTCTCGGCGTGCACGTTGACCACGACCCCGACCTTCCGCGCCGCGTCCAGCACGCGCACCATCGCCTGGTCGCCGATGCCGAACTCGTTGATCATGAACACCTTGAGGCTCGGGTAGCCGATGTCGACCAGGCGCGGGATCTCGGCGAGCGTCCGGTCGCTCGCGTCGCTCACGATGACGTGGAACCCGTAGTCGACGTGGGCGCGGCCCACCGCCTTGGTCTTCCAGGCCTCGACCGCGGCGGTCAGCGACTGCCCACGCGCCTGCCACGCGTAGTCGCAGATGGTGGTGACGCCGCCGCACGCGGCGGCCGCGGTGCCCGACTCGAAATCGTCGACGCTCCGCACCCCGCCCACCTCCGCGTCGAGATGGGTGTGCACGTCCACCCCGCCGGGCAGGACGAGCAGCCCGGTCGCGTCGATCTCCCGGCGGCCGGTGGGCAGCGACGGGACCAGCGCGGTGACGCGGCCACCGTCGACGCCCACGTCGGCCCGCACCGACTCGGTGGCGGTCACGACGGTCCCGCCGCGCACCACCAGCTCGTGGCTCATCGAGCCTCCGGGTCGGGCGCGTCGTCGACCGGCAGGAGCGGCGCGAGGTAGTCGTAGAAGCGCAGGAGGTGGGCGCGGATCTTCTGCTCGACCGCGTGCAGGTCGCGGGCGCGGAGCGCGGCTACCATCTCGGCGTGCTCGTCGACGGCGCGTACGTCGCGGCCGAGGCGGGCGAACGCGAAGTGCTGGTAGCGGGTCTGGTGGCGCTTGAGGTTCTCGTGCAGCTGGACCACCTTGCGGTTGCCGCACGCTCCGACGAGCAGGTCGTGGAACTCCAGCCCCAGGTCGAAGTTCGCCTGCAGATCGACCTGGTAGCCCGGCGCGCGCGCCCGCTCCACCTGCTCCTGCATCGCCTGCAGCGCCCGCTCGTCGAGCCGCTCGATGAAGAGCCGCGCCGCGAAGCTCTCCAGCATGATCCGCACGTGCAGCATGTCGTGCAGGTCGGTGGCGCTCAGCTCGCTCACCCGGGCCCCGCGATAGGCCAGCGACGTGATCAGCCCCTCGGTTTCCAGGATGCGGATGGCCTCCCGCAGCGGCGAGCGACTCACCCCCAGCAGCGCGACCAGCTCGCGCTCGCGGATGCGCTCACCCGGCTTGAGACGGCCGGCGATGATGGCGTCCCGGAGAGCGTCGACGACCCGGTCTCGAATCAGACCGGGATCGGTGAAGCGGATTCGCGAGGCTGCGTCCTGGCTCAACGGTGGTCGATTGTATACCAAACGAGACAAAGAGGGTCAAGACGCCCCCTCGAGGGGCCGATTAGGGTATTCTCCCGGGCGTGGCGTGGGACCCCGCTCAGTACCTGAAGTTCGCCGATCACCGGCTGCGGCCGGCGGTCGATCTCCTGAATCGCATCGATCTCGACCGTCCTCGAGACATCTACGACCTGGGCGCGGGGGCGGGCAACGTGACGCGTCTGATCAAGGAGCGCTGGCCGGACGCCCGGGTGACCGGCGTGGACGATTCGGAGGCGATGCTGGCCAAGGCCGCGGCCACCGCGCCCGCGATCGCCTGGAAGCAGGCGGACCTGGCGACGTGGCGGCCGTCGCAGCCGGCCGACCTCATCTACTCGAACGCCGCGCTGCACTGGCTGCCCGGGCACGAGCGCCTGTTCCCGTCGCTGCTGGGCGGCCTGGCGCCGGGCGGCGTGCTGGCGGTGCAGATGCCTCGCAACTTCGGGGCCCGCTCGCACACCGCCATCGCGGAGGCCGCGCTGGCCGGCCCGTGGCGCGCCACGCTCGAGCCGCTCTTGCGGCCGGCGCCGGTGGCCGATCCCGACTTCTACTACGGTGTCCTCTCCCCGGTCGCGGCCGCGCTCGACGTCTGGGAGACCGAGTATCTGCAGGTGCTGGAAGGCGCCGACCCGGTGAAGGAGTGGACGAAGGGGACCTGGCTCAAGCCGCTGCTCGACGCGCTCGCCGAGCCGGAGCGCGGGCGCTTCGAGGCGGTCTACGCGGCGCTGGTGGCGCGGGCCTACCCGCGACGCCCGGACGGGCGCACGCTGTTTCCGTTCCGGCGCCTGTTCATCGTGGCCCGGGCCCACTAGGACTCGACGCGGAGTCAGGGGCGCCGGGAACCATGGGGGGTGCCCCGCAGTTGGGCTCCCGAGTCTGTCACCCGAAAGGGAGAGCCATGATCCTCTGCCGCCCGATCGCCTTGCTCGGCCTCACGCTCCTCGCGGTGGCCCCGGCCGCGGCCCAGGAGATCTCCCCCCCGCGCGCCGATCGCCCGATCCGGATGGTGCTCGCGAGCAGCAAGATCCCATCGCT
The DNA here is from genome assembly GCA_041497895.1 of Methylomirabilia bacterium. Classification (GTDB taxonomy): domain Bacteria; phylum Methylomirabilota; class Methylomirabilia; order Rokubacteriales; family CSP1-6; genus CAMLFJ01. The sequence continues at coordinate 124,179 of JBGQHJ010000001.1, read as the reverse complement.
CGACGACGGGCCGCTCCACTTCCGCCTCGTCCGGGTCACGATCCCGGCCGGGCAGTCACTCCCGTACACGGGGCCGCAGGGCATGGTTTACCCGATCTCCGGCAGTCTCTCCATCTCGATCGATGGAGACCGGCGCACGCTCCAGGACGGGGAGGGCTCGTTCCTGGGCGCGGGGCGCCGGGCGACGCTCGCGGCCGGCGCCGCCGCGCCCGTCACCTTTCTTCACTACCTGCTGGTGACCCGGGCCGAGCTCGACTCGGTCTTGCACTCCCGCCCGGCCTCTCCCGCCGAGATCTCCCGCACGGAGCCGATCCCCGGGCTCAAGCCGGGGCCCCATGAGTTCACGCTGACGCGGGTGACCGTGAACCCGAAGATCCCCGCCCCGCCGCTTCACCATCGATCAGGCGCCGCCCTCTACTATGTCCTCTCCGGCACCTGGACCATGCACACCGAAGATCGGCACGAGGCCCGGACGCGGGGCCACGTGCAGTTCGAGCCGAGCACCTTCGTCCATACTTGGGAGAACGTCGGCGACGTCGCAGGGGCGCTGCTCCAGGCGAACGTCAGCCCGGAGAACGTGCCGGAGATCATCTTCATCAAGCGGCCGTGAAGGTCCGGCCGTCATTCAGCGGACGAGGAGGTCGGCCCGCTGAAGCAAGGTGGGCGGGATCGTCACCCCGAGTCGCGCCGCCGTTCCCAGGTGGATCGCGAGGGTAAAGGCGGTGGGCTGTTCGACGGGAAGATTGGCCGGGCTCGCCCCCTTCAGGATCCGGTCGATATATCCGGCCGAGCGTGAGTAGAGGTCCAGGACGTCGGGCCCGTAGCTCATGAGCCCACCCGCCCGCACGAAGCGCTCGTCCGCGAAGATCGTGGGAATCCGGGTGGTCGCGGCCAGATCGACGATGCGCCGGAGCTGGCTCACGAACATCGAGCCGGGCAGGATCTCGAGAGCGCCCACCCGGGCGTCGCCCATCGCGGTGAAGGCGCTCGACAGCTCGTCGGCGTCGCGGATCTGGAAGACCTGGACTCCGACCCCCAGGGCGCGGGCCCGGCGTTGCACCGCCTCCAGCGGGGTGGCGTCGCCGACCGCCTCCCGGAGCACCGCGACGCGGGAGAGCGACGGAATGGTCTGCTTCAGCAGCTCGAGCCGCTTCGCGCTCAGCTCGGTGTTGAGCGACGAGAGCCCGGTCACGTTCCCGCCGGGTCGCGCGAGGGTCGCGACAAATCCCTGGTCCACCGCGTCCCCCACGTTGCCCATCACGATGGGAATACTCCGGGTGGCGTTGCGAGCTGCGCGTACCCCCTGGGGCCCCGCGGTGACGATGACCGCGACGTTCAGCTTCACCATCTCGGCCGCGAGGGTCTGGAGCTGGTCGAAGTCCTCGGCCGCCCGGTAGATATAGGAGACGGTGCGGCCCTCGACGTAGCCGAGCGCCTGGAGGCGCTGCCGGATGGTCTCGAAGAACGCGTTGTCAGACCCGATGAAGGGCGAGAGCACCCCGACGCGAGGGATCGGCTTGCCCGCCTGAGCGCCGGCCGGCCCGGCAAGCGCCAGGAAGAGCACGACGACGATCAGGACCGCAGAAGCCCGGACTCGGACGAGCACGCGCACCTCTTGCTAGTTGACGACCACCACGAGCCTCGGTACAAGAGACACGGGTCTCCCCACCGGCGCCAGGGAGCATGCCGGGGCTTCCGGAGAACGTCAAGCACCTCACGAACCAACGGGCACGAGGAACCGACGCCGCATGAAGATCGACGCGATCGACGTCTACTGGGTGAGGGTACCGCTGGCCTTCGTGTGGAAGACCTCCTACGCGGATCAGCACTACACCGACACGATTCTCGTGCGCATGGAGGGCGGCGGCCACCACGCCTGGGGTGAGAGCTGCCCGCCCTTCACCCCGGCCTACTCCGCCGAGCACACGCTCGGCACCTTCCACACCCTGTGCGAGCACATGGCGCCGCGAATCGTGGGCCAGGACATCGAGACCGCCCACGACCTGCTGGAGCGGCTGGCCTTCATCAAGGGCAATCAGTTCGCCCGGGCCGCGCTCGACATCACCTGGTGGGTGCTGGACGCCAAGCGGCGCGGGCTGCCCCTGCACCGCGCCCTGGGCGGCACCGCCGACCGGGTGGCGGTCGGGGCCGACTTCGGGATCCAGGATTCGCTCGACCTCCTGCTGGAGAAGATCCAGGGCGCGGTCGACGCGGGCTTCCCGCGGGTGAAGCTCAAGTTCCGCCCCGGGTGGGACCTGTTCATGGTGGAGGCGGTGCGCAAGACGTTCCCGGACTTGACCATCCACGTGGACTGCAACGCGGCCTACTCCCCGGCCGACACGCCGATCTTCAAATCGCTCGACCGCTTCGGGCTGGCCATGATCGAGCAGCCGCTCGCCGACGACGGCATGAGCTTCGTCAATCACGCGACCCTGCAGCGACAGCTCGCGACGCCGGTCTGCCTCGACGAGAGCGCCCAGAGCCTCGCGCACGTGGAGGCGGCCATCGCGCTCGGGAGCTGCCGCGTGGTGAACATCAAGATGGCGCGGGTGGGCGGGCTCACCGAGTCGCGGATGATCCAGTCGCGGTGCGCCGAGCACGGCATCCCGTGCTGGGTGGGCGGCATGCTCGAGACCGCGGTGGGCGGGGCCATCTGCGCCGAGCTCGCCACCCTGCCGAACTTCACCTACCCCGGCGACATCTTCCCCTCGTCCTACTTCTACAACGACGACCCGGGCAAGCCCGAGATCGTCCTCAGCGGCCGCGGCGAGGTGGCGACGTCCCGCGTGCCCGGCATCGCGCAGGAGCCCGATCCCGCGCTGCTCGCGCGGTGGACCGCCCAGCACGCCACGTTCCACGCTCCCACCCGGTAGGCTGCCCGCCGTCACGGACTCTTCACGCCCGCGCCATCCCCGCGTCGCAGCCCGGGGCTATGGTCTCCGTAACAACGGAGGCCGGTCATGAACCTTCGCGCGAGGGCCGTGGCGATCGCCAACCAGTTCGAGGGCCGGTGCACCTGCTCGACGATGGACGGAGGGGTGGAGTGTCGCTGGTGCCAGGTCTTCCGCGAGCTGCTCCGGACCCACCCCCTGGATCCGTGGCCGACGGGGCGCACGCCGGCGCCCGCCGCGAGCCTGTCGACGAGCTAGCCGGGTAGCCGCTGCCGCGGCTGGCGGCTCGACTGCAGGTGCCGCTGCAGGAACGGGATCAGCTTCTCCCACGCGTCGCGGGCGGGCCCCTCCCGGTAGGTCACCGGGTTGGAGAAGTTCAGGAAGGCGTGGCCCGCGCCGTCGTAGCGGTGGAACTCGTGGGCCTTGCGGTACTTGTCGAGCTGGGTCGAGATCCGATCCACGTCGACCGGCGAGGGGTTCGCATCCTCGTTGCCGAAGAAGCCGACGATCGGGCAGTGCACGTAGGGCGTGAGGTCGAAGGGGGTGGGCCCGTCCCCCCACGCCTTCATGATGTTGCCCCCGTAGAACACGCCCGCCGCCTTGAAGACCGGCTTGGAGGCCGCCATCAGGTAGGCGACGCGGCCGCCCATGCAGAAGCCGATGATCCCCACGTCGCCGAGCTGGGTGTCCTTGAGCCGGCGCGCGTAGTTCACCGCGGCGCTGACGTCGTTGACGACCTCGGGGTCCCGCAGCCGACCGATGCGGGTCATCATGTCGCCGTCGTCGGGCTGCCGGTGATAGAGGTCGGGAGCGATCGCGAGGTAGCCGTGCTGCTCCGACAGGGTCTCGACGCGGTCCTGGATGAAGCGGTCCACCCCGGGGCCGTGCTGGATGACGATCACCGCGGGGAATGCGCGGCCGAGGCTCGGCATGCCCACGTACAGACGCATCGGCGAGCCATCCACGTCGATCCGATCCCACTGCGCCATGCCGCGCCTCCTCCGACGAACGCCCGTGAGAAAAACGGCCCGGAGGCGGAACCGGTGAACCGCCTGCCGGGCCTCGGTTTCTCGCGCGCAGGATCACGATCCTGCGGCATGTCCCGACGATGAGCCGGGATCTCGTGTTGTTCTAGTGAGCTTCGCGCGTCATCAGGCCGGAACCACGCCCGATGACGCGCCGTACGAGCCGGGTGGCGTGTTGTCCATCCTGATCTCTCCCTGTCTGGTTCACCGCACGACGGCGGGCGGCGCCTCACCCTCCGTCGCCCTCAAGCAGACCGCCGCGCGCCCCTCCTTGTCAAGCGGCAGCGCGTCGAGCGGTGGCGGCGAGACGCGGCCGAGCGTAGACTGCGGGCATGCGTCGCCTGGTGGCCCTGCTGGCGGTGATCCTGATCGGCATGCTCGCCCCGCCGGGCGCCTCCGCCCAGGACGTCCGCGTCGGCTCCGGTATGGGGCCCGACGGCGTGCGCCCCGATCGTCCCCCGTCGCACCGCGCGCGCCCACCGCTCCCGCACCGGCCCGTGCCCGGCTTCCCGTGCTGCGTGGGATGGTCGTATCTGCCCACGGAGCCTCCACCGCCCATGATGGTGGTCCCGCCCCCACCGATCGTGTACGTGGTACCGGCGCCCCCGACCCTGACCTACGTGCCCCCGGCGCGGGTCGAGCCGGCGCCCGAGATCCAGCTATCGAACGGTCGCTGGGAGCAGCACGGTAACGGCAAGGAGTATCCCTACACGTGGGTGTGGGTGGGCGCGCCGGGCACCCGCTGAGCGTCGTCGGCAGCTCCACGCGCCGGTCGTAGCGGTGCCGCGTGGCGATCAGGGAGCGGGCAGGCGACCGACGAGTGTCTCCATCGCGAGGCCGATGCCGAGGAGCCGCCGGTCGCTGCCCGGTGGGCCGTCGAGCTCGAGGCCGACGGGCAGGCCGGCCGCGGTGCGCCCGATCGGCACGCTGAGCCCGGGGATGCCCGCGTTGCTGCCCGGATCGGTGTTCTGGATGAAGGTGGGGAAGGTCGGGACCTCGGCCCCGTTGAGCAAGGTCTTCTCGTCGTCGCCGACCGGCGCGGCGGGCAGCGGCGTGGTGGGAAACACCAGGGCCGCGATGTTGTGCTTCCGGAAGGTCTCCGCGTAAAGCTGCTGGAGCAGCGGCCGCGCGGCCAGCGCGGCCAGGTAGACCTTCTCGGGGATCGCGTCCTTGGCTCCGGGCACGATCGCGCTGGCGAAGAGTCCCTTCACGTCCGGGCTCGCGATTTGCCCCGCGAGGGCGGTCAGGTCGAGCGCGGGGCGGTAGCGCTTGAGGTAGCGGATGAGATCGGTACGCGCCTCGTAGAGCGCCACCGGGAAGCTGATCTTGCCGTTGAGGTCGACGAGCCCCGGCATGTCGACGTCGACGAGCTCCGCTCCCGCCGCCCGCAGGCGGTCGAGCGTGGCATCGGCGAGCTGCTCGGTCGCGGGGTCGAGGCTCCGGAAGAAGAGGGCCCGGCAGACGCCCAGGCGCAAACCCTTGAGCGGGGTGGCGGTGACGCGATCGCGCGCGCCGGTGATGATGGTGTCGAGCAGCACGAGGTCGGCCACCTCGCGGGCCATCGGTCCCGCGGTGTCCCGGGTGTGGGCGATCGGCGTGATGCCGTCCTGCGAGTAGCGGCCGAGCGTCGGACGGAGGCCCGCGATGCCGTTGAGCGCGGCCGGGATGCGGACCGAGCCGCCGGTGTCGGTGCCCAGGCCCGCCGCGGCCATGCGCGCCGCGATCGCGGTGGCGGTGCCTCCGGAGGAACCGCCCGCGATGCGGCTCGGATCGTAGGCGTTGCGCGCCGGTCCGAAGGCCGCGTTGTTGCTCGTGATGCCGAAGGCCAGCTCGTGCATGTTGGTCTTGCCGAGCACGATGGCGCCCGCGCGGATCAGCTTCTCGGCCACCACCGCGTTGCGGGTCGGGACGAAGTCGCGGAGCGCGGGAGTGCCCGCCGAGTTGGGCAGCCCGGCCACGTGGATGTTGTCCTTCACCACGATCGGCACACCGTGCAGCGGCCCCGCGAACGTCTTGCGGGCGGCGAGAGCGTCCGCCTTGTGCGCGGAGGCGATCGCCCGCTCGCGATCGAAGGTGATGAAGGCGTTGAGGTCGCGCTTCCGCTCGATCACGTCGACGAGGGCCCGCACCAGGTCCTCGCTCTTGAGCGTGCCGGCCCGGATGCGCGCCGCTGTCTCGGTGGCCGACAGCTCGGTCAGATCCTGGGCCCCCGCCCCCGCCGGCACCGCCAGCAGCAGCATCCCCATCACCCACCGCCATCCCCATCGCCATCCAATGGTGCGCATGGCGCGATTCTGTCATACTCGGGCGCGATGACGCGAGCCAGACTGAATGGCATCGAGATCGACTACCAGGCGAGCGGCGCCGGCCCCGCCGTGCTGCTGAGCCACGGCTACTCGGCCACCCGCCGGATGTGGGACGCCCAGCACACCGCGCTCGGCGAAACACACCGGGTCATCTCCTGGAGCATGCGTGGCCACGGCGAGACCGAGAGCCCGGCCGACCCGGCCCAGTACTCCGCGGACCTGACGGTGGCCGACATGCGCACGCTGCTCGGCCACGTGGGGGTCGAGCGCGCGGTGATCGGCGGTCTCTCCCTGGGCGGCTACGTCTCGCTCGCGTTCTACCTGGCGCATCCCGAGATGGTCCGCGCGCTGGTCATCTGCGACTCCGGCCCCGGCTACCGCAGCGCGGACGCGCGGGCGGCGTGGAACCAGCGGGCTCAGGAGCGGGCCAGCTCGTTCGAGACGCGCGGGCTCGAGGCGCTGGGCACGAGCCGAGAGGTGCGCGAGTCGGCGAGCCTGCACCGCTCGGCGCAGGGCCTGGCCCACGCCGCGCGCGGGATGCTGGCCCAGGAGGGCTCGCGGGTGATCGACGGGCTCGCCGGGATCACGGTGCCGACCCTCATCATCGTCGGCGATCGAGACCAGCCCTTCCTGGCTCCCTGCGAGTACATGGCCAAGAAGATCCCCGGGGCGAGGCTCGAGGTCATCCGGGGCGCCGGACACTCCTCGAACCTCGACCAGCCGGAGGCCTTCAACCGCGTGCTGCTCGACTTCCTCGGCGGTTTGCCCTCCTAGATTTACTGCACCGGGGAGAACGCCGAGGGCAGCATGATCTTGTTGGCCATGGTGAGCAGGGTGTCGCTCCCACCCGGAGGCGGCCACACGCCCATCTCGCGCGCCTTGTTACGAACCGCGGTCCGCTCGTCGAGGCTCTTGTAGGCCCAGATGTGGATGAAGCGGTTGGCCTCGCCGTGCTCGACGTGGCCGGCCAGCGCGATCGGCGACATCTTGACCCGCTCCTCGATCTTCGACTCCCAGCGCTTGATCAGGTCCGGCAGCGTGCCCGCCTTCAGCGCGTAGTAGCGCATCTCGAAGTAGGGGCCCATCTTGCCGGGCTTGAGGTCGGGCAGGAACGCGAACGGCACCACGATCTCCGACTGCATGGTCTCGATGAACTCCGCGATCTTGGGCGGCCAGTTGCCCGCCTTGACCGCCTCCGCCCGGAGGCGGTTGCGCTCGCTGAGGCTCTCGTACGGCCACACGTGGATGATCTCGTTCAGCGGGCCGATCTCGGTGTGCCAGAAGGCGGCGAGCGGCGAGACCTTCTTGCGGTGCTCGTAGGCCTCTCCGAAGCGCTTCTCGACCTCGGGCACGCTGCCGACCTTGACGCGGTACGTCCGGATCTCGTAGATCATGCGCGACTCCTCTCGGTTGGTGCTATTGGGGCCGTTCGGGCTACTGGGCGGTCCAGCCTCCGTCGATGACCAGCTCGCTGCCGGTCACGAACGCGGCCTCGTCGGAGGCGAGGTAGAGGACGCCGTAGGCGACCTCGTCGGGCTCGCCGTACCGGCCGAGCGGGATGCGCGACACCATGTACTCGTAGTGGCCGGGATCGCCCCGCCGCGCCTCGGTCATCGGCGTCACCACCGGGCCCGGGTGGACCGAGTTGGCCCGGATGCGCTCGCGCGCGTACTGCACCGCGGTGAGCTTGGTGAGGGTGCGCACCGCGCCCTTCGAGGCCTGGTACTGCGGGCTGCTGCGCTCCATGCCCACCAGGCCGAGCTGGGAGGAGATGTTCACGATGGAGCCCCCGCCCGCGCGCCGCATCGCGGGGATCGCGGCCTTGGTCCCGAGGAACACGCCCTTGGCGTTGACGTCCATGCCGTGATCCCACGCCTCCGCGGTGGTGTCTTCGAGCCGGCTGCCGCCGCCCACGCCCGCGTTGTTCACCAGGACGTCGAGCCGCCCGAAGCGGGAGACCGCGGTCGCCACCGCGCGCTCCCAGTCCGCCTCGCTCGTCACGTCGAGGTGCACGTAGACCGCCTGCCCGCCCGCGCCGGTGATCGCGGCCTCCACCTGCTTGCCCTCGGCATCGAGAATGTCGCCGATCACCACCCGCGCGCCCTCCCGCGCAAAGAGGCGCGCCTCCGCCGCGCCCATGCCGCGGGCGCCGCCGCTGATCAGCGCGACCTTGTTTGCGAGCCTCATCGCGTGCCGAAGAGCCGGTCGCCCGCGTCGCCGAGGCCGGGGACGATGTAGCCGTGCTCGTTGAGGTGGCTGTCGATGGCCGCGGTGTAGACCGGCACATCCGGGTGCGCGCGGTGGAACGCGGCGAGACCCTCCGGGCAGGTGAGCAGGCAGACGAAGCGGATGGAGCGCGGCCGGGTGGCGCGGACCCGGCTCACCGCCGCCACCGCGGAGTTCCCGGTCGCGAGCATCGGGTCGAGCAGCACCACGTCGCGCTCCGCCATCTCGTGCGGCAGCTTGAAATAGTACTCGACCGCCTGCAGCGTGGCCGGGTCGCGGTAGAGCCCCACGTGGCCCACCCGCGCGCTCGGCAGGATGCGGAGCATGCCGTCGAGGAGACCGTTGCCCGCCCGCAGGATCGACACCAGCACGATCTTCTTGCCGTCGAGGAGCCGGATCGTGGTGGGAGCCACCGGCGTCTCCGCCGCCACCTCGTGGGTGGGCAGATCGCGGGTGACCTCGTAGGCGAGCAGCATGCTGATCTCGGCGAGGAGGCTGCGGAACTCGGAGGTGCTGGTGTCCTTCTTCCGCATGAGACCGAGCTTGTGCTGCACGAGGGGGTGGCGGATCTCGACCACCTGGCCCGCCATCGACACGTCCCTCCGCTCCGCCGCCGTGGGCACCGGGGACCGGCGCGGCGGCGGGCTAGACCAGCTCGAGCTGCGCGCGACCCCAGGCCACGTCTTCCGCCCGCGCGGGGTTGATCGTGGCCGGCGCCTCGTCGGGCGCGGTGGGCCCGTCGCCCGCCACCGTGGTCCGGTGCATGACGCGGCGATAGCGGGACTCGTCCCACGGGCGCCCGCGGTGGAGCATGCAGCGGTTGTCCCACATCACGAGGTCGCCGACCTGCCAGCGGTGGGTGTAGACCAGTTCGGGACGGGTGGCCGCCTCGCGCAGCTCGCGCAGGAGCGCGCGGGCCTCCGCGGTCGGCATGCCCACGATCTCGCAGGCGTGCGAGCCCACGTAGAACGCCCGGCGGCCGTTCACCGGGTTGACCCGCACCAGTGCCTGGCGCACCGGCGGCACCTGGGCCGCGTGGTCGGCCGGCATCAGGCCGTCGTCCACCAGCCCGCGCGAGTAGACGAAGCTGTGCACCGCGACCTTGTCCTCGAGAAAGCGCTGCACGTCGGCGGGCAGGCGCTCGTGGGCCACCCGCATGCTGGCGAACTGGGTCTCCCCGCCCTCGGGTGGGATCTCGCGAGCGGAGAGCAGCGACGCGAGCGCGGGCGCCTTCTTGAACGAGCTGTCGCTGTGCCACATCTGGTTGCCCGCGTTGTAGACGTTGCGCTTGTCCCCGCTCGGGATCAGCCGGCCGTCGGCGTCCACGTTGGAGAGGTTGGCGATGTGGACCGGCGTGCCCTCGCGGCTCGAGATGCTGCGGATGGTGGTCTCGAGCGGACCGAAACGCCGGCTGAACGCGATCTGCTCCTCGTCGGTGAGAGACTGCCCGCGGAAGAGGAGCACCGAGTGCTCGTCGAACGCGGCGGCGATCTCCGCGAAGGCCGCGTCGTCCACGCGCTTGACGTCGACGCCCACCAGCTCAGCGCCGAACCGGGGGTGGAGCGCTCTGGTCGTCGGTGACATGGCCGCTCTCCTCTCAGGGCCCCGATTCTATGCGAGCGATCGGGGGGCCCGCAACCGCTTGCGCCGGACGCCTTCGCGGGTAATTCTCTCTGCCGGGAGGCCTCCTCAATGTCCACCGCCGAGTCACCCGTCACCATCATGATCAACCGCCTGGCCGCCGGGCCGACCGCGCCCGCGTCCGGCGCGAGCCCGCTCCTCACCCGGGTGGCCGAGGTCGTCGCCCAGATGGGCCCGGCCCCCTGGGCCCGGCGCATCATCTCGGACGAGCGCAACCTCGTGACCCTCATCGCCTCGTCGCCCGGCGGCGGGAACCGGCCGCACTGGCACCGCGAGTTCGACGAGTGGTGGGTGGTACTCGGCGGGCGTCTCCAGTGGGAGCTGACCGGCGGGGTCGTGGTGAACGCGGCCAAGGACGACATCGTGTGGGTGCCGCGCGGCACCGTGCATCACATCCGGAACGTGGGCGACGATCTCTCCCTGCGCCTGGCGGTGGCGATGCCGCCCGCCTGGCACGTCTACCATCCGTGCGAGCAGTGCGGCTTCGCCGACGACGGCCCGCGCGAGTGGTGCGCCTGAGCGGTGGAGCTCAGGCCGGCTTGCCGGCCCCGGGCAGCCGCGCCGAGACGTGCGCGATGAAGTCGGCCAGCGAGCCGCCCTTCCAGTCGCGGCTCATCTGCTGCATCACGTGGGAGCCGAGCATCCGGTAGCTCTCGAACTGCGACTCGCTGAAGAACTGGTCGGTGGTCGGCTCGTGCGGGAAACGATCGTGGGCCATCGCGTACTCGCAGACGTCGGGCGGCTCCGTCCCGCAGAAGGCGGGCTTGATGTAGAGCAGCCAGCCGTCCCGCGCACCCGCGTCGCCCGCCGGCATCGCAGGCGGATCGGCGATGGAGTAGCGGATCCGGCCGAGCGCCCAGTAGAGGCTTCCCGCCCGCCTGGCCGGGTCCGCCGAGCGCGGCAGGATGCCGATGCCACCCTCGAAGTCGATGGGCACCCCCATGTCGGCCCGGATCTTCCGCACCGCGCCGCCCAGGTCCTGGAAAACGCCGCCCTCGTCGCAGCTCGCGTCGCTCACCACGATGAAGTGGCAGCGCCGCAGCACCATCTCGTAGAGCCCGAGGTTCTCGAAGTGCCCGCCGTCCGACAGGTAGACGTACGGCCCGGTGCTGTTGGTGAGGCCGAAGGCCTCCGCCACGATCGGGCGCACCGCGACGCGCGGGCTCGCGAGATAGAAGGTGTGATCGCCCTGGACCCCCGGGTTCCCGAGCCACCAGCCGAGCCGCACGTTGAACAGGGTCAGCAGGAACGTGATCAGCGGGGAGGAGTGGTAGCCCATGTTGGGGCTCGCCGCCGCGCCCGAGATCGTGACCGCGGTGCCGAGCGACATGCCCTCGGTGCCGCCGTAGTGGGCCCGCGGCCCGCCCGCGCCCGCGCGGGTGCGCCGGTACCCCACCATGAGGCTCCCCGCGTGCAGCGGCGACGCGGTGAAGGTGTGCGCCTTCCGCTCCTGCCAGGCGAGACGCTCGCCGTGCACGAGGTTCAGCGCCATGTTGACCACGTGCAGCAGCTTCCGGCGCGGGGTCGGCGCGCCGGGCGGCGCGGCCGACGAGCGCGGCCACAGCTCGTGCAGCTGGATGTTGTCGTTGTCGTCGAAGCCGGTGAACGGGTTCGCGTGCCGGTCGGTGTTCGACGCCCCCAGGTAGGCCCGGATCAGCCGGTTGCGATACATCGCGTGGAGCGAGAACCGGTTGGTGTTGATGAACCAGGCCATCACGAGCCCGAGAGCGGTCAGGGCCACCGCCACGCCGGCCACGATCCAAATCGGCGACGACACCAGGACGCCCACGTGGTCGAAGGGGCCGTGGGGCCAGTTTCCCCACTGCGCGAGCCCGCCGACGGTGCCGCCGCTCCGGGTGACGAGCCAGCCCAGCAGCCCCGAGATCAGCGTGGACAGCCCGATCGCCAGCACCGCCGTGAACACCACCCCGGCCAGCGGCACCACCAGGGCCATGAGCCGGTCGCTCCCGCTCGTCTGGGTGGACGTCCGGTCGCGTGAGGTCAGCTTGGTGAACCATCCCCCCACCACCGCCATCAGTCCCGACACCCCGCCGACCGCGGTGAGAGCCCGGCTGATCCAGACGTGGGAGAGCAGCACCGGCCCGAACAGGACGAGCGCGCCGAACACGGTCCACGCCGAGCCCGCGATCAGGAACCATGCGCCGCAGCGCGACCACCACTCGCGATCGTCGTCCTCGGTCCAGCGGCTCAGCAGGCCGACCAGCGCGGTCGCGGCGAGGAGGAACGCGCCCACCACGAACCCGGGGGCCAGCGCGGCGTAGAGGATCAGGGTGTAGTCCACCCGGCTGAACAGCTTGGCGGCCAGCAGCCACGCGATCGCGCCCCCCACCGCGCCGGCCACGACCACCACGACCAGGTCCGCCACGAAGTTGATCAGCCGCCCGCCGAGCGAGTCGTGCGGCGGCTGCCGATGGCCCCACGGACTCCGGAGCCAGAGGGTGTACCCGGCCCAGGCCAGGAGATGCACGAGGACGCCGAACCGGACGAACTCGGTGAGCCCGGGCAATGGCACCGGGGTCGCGGCGTCGGAGCGGCCCGAAACCGCGGCCCAGTAGATGGTCAGGGAGCCCAGGCCGAGGAGCAGCGGGAGCAGGCAGAAGACGAGGAACTTGCCCTGCCCTCGGCGCGCGGTGGTGCTGCTGGGGATGGTCGCGGCGATGTAGGCCACCGCCCAGGCGAGCAGCACGCCCCCGCCCACGAGCAGGGCGCCGGGACTGAAGGACGCGCCCGAGGTGTTCACCCAGAGGAGCAGCGAGAGGTAGAGGCGCGGCAGCATGAGAACCGCGGCGAGCAACGGGACCAGCACCAGCCAGATCAGGATCATGTTGCGCAGGATGGTGCCGAGCAGCGTCCACGCGTCGGTCGTCATCAGTCCGGCCCGCGGGCTCAGGTAGTTGCTGAACTCGCGCAGGTGCGAGATCGGCCCGGGCTCGGGATCGAGCTTGGCCCGCGGCTTGAGCGAGGCCAGCTCGCCCGCAACCTTCGACACGTCGTTGCCGGTCCGGTGGATCCAGGCGGTCAGCCAGGCTCCGATGTAGCCCCCTCCCGAGACGGTGGACAGATAGTGGAACTGGGTGAGCAACCCGGCGCGGGCCAGGCCCTGCAGCACGCCCAGGGCGAAGGTGGCGCTGCGGATGCCGCCGCCCGACAGGCAGAGCGCGGCCCGCTTCTCGGGTAGCGCGTGGATCGCCTCGTAGAGCGCCGGGAGCGGGTCGCCGCCGGCGCCGAGCGGGCCGCCCGGCAGCGGACCGTGGAGCGCGACGAACTCCTCCTCGAGCACCTGGGACAGGGGGAGGAATGCGGTCGACTGGCTCGAGGTGCCTCCGGTCGCGGCGCGATCAGGGCCCATCTCTCGCACGCTAGGCCGTCACCGCCACGGGGGTCAAGGAATTCGTGCGCCTACACCTTGGGGCGGGGGCTTGCGCTCGAAACGGCCCTTGCTATGCTGTGCCGCACGACCGCCACCAAACCCGACGGTCACCGGAAAGGGGAGCGCACATGGCGACGGGGCCCTCTCACATCTACGTCGGCGCGGCACGATGGACTTCCGGGACGAAGAGCGGCGTCTTCCGCCGGGCGGAGGGCGCGGGCGGCTGGGAGCTCATGACCAAGGGGCTCCCCGAGACGACCCACGTCCAGGCGATCACGGTGCACCCGAGCAATCCCGACGTGGTGTACGTGGGCACCCAGCACGGCCCCTACCGCAGCGTCGATCGGGGCGAGCGATGGGAGCGCCTGCCCTTCCCGGAGGACGGCGGGCAGGTCTGGTCCATCCTCGTGCATCCCACGCGCCCCCGGACGCTCCTGGCCGGGACCTCGCCGGTGGGCATCTTCCGCAGCGACGACGAGGGCACCACGTGGCGCCGGCTGCCGAAGGCGGTGCAGGCCGAGCGGGTCAAGATGCCCTTCGCCTGCCGCGTGATGCGCATGGCCATCGACCCGGCGCAGCCCGATCACATCTACGCGGCGCTCGAGGTGGGCGGCGCGATGCGCAGCCTGGACGGCGGCGAGACGTGGGAAGACGGGAGCGCCGACCTCGTCAAGCTCTCGGAGCTGCCACATCTCAAGAGCCGCATCGTGAGTGACAGCGAGATGGAGGGCATGCTGGACGGCCACGCGCTCTGCGTGAGCGGCGCGGCCAGCGGGACCGTCTTCCTCGCGCTGCGCATGGGCCTCTTCCGCAGCACCGACCGCGCGGCACACTGGCAGGACATGGAGGTCGGGCGCTTCTCCCCGTTGACCTACAGCCGGGACGTCCGGGTGTCGCCCCAGAACCCGCGCGTCCTTTACGCGTGCCTGAGCCCGGCGGCCCGCAGCGAGGACGGCTCGCTCTATCGCAGCGCCGATCTCGGGGAGACCTGGAGCCGCTTCGACCACGGCGTGAAAGCGGAATCCACCATGATGGCGGTCGCGCTGCACCCGCGGGACGCGGACCGCGTCTACTGCGTCAGCCGAACGGGCCAGGTGTTCGGGACCGAGGATGCCGGACGGTCGTGGCGCGAGGAGCGCCTGCCCGACGGCGTCAGCGACGTCTACGCGATCGCCTGCGGGTGAAGAACCCCCCCACCCTGTAGCCCCTCACCCTGTAGCCCCTCACCCTGCCCTCTCCCCTCCGGGGAGAGGGAGGGAGATGGGGAGAGGTCGCGCACGAAGCAGCGCACGTCGCCGAGGTGCTCGTAGCGCTCGGTGTGCGCCGGCAGGCCGGCCTGCTCGCCGTCGATGCCCAGCGACCGCAGCACCGGCTCGGTGAGCAGCGCGTAGCCACCCTTCCGCCCCACCCCGTTCTTCAGCAGCCGGTGCACCAGGATCACCGCGGTGCCGGTGACCCGGCTGCGCCCCGCCACCGTGTGCCGCAGGAAGGGCCCGTGGTGCACGACCATCTTGAGGTCGAGGATCGCGATCTGCTGGCAGGCCCCGCACTGGCAGGTCTCGACGGCCTGCATCGCCTGCTGGCGGGTCTTGAACGCGGCGAACGCCTCCTCCAGCACGCCCAGCAGGCGGGTGTGCGGCAGCTCGGCGGCCTCTCCGGCCAGGGCGAAGACCGCGTCGCCCTCGATCTCCTGGATCTCGAGCGGGGGCGAGAGGCGCGCGATCACCTCGTCGAGCAGGGTGGCGATGATCTCGGAGCCGTGCTCGAGCTCGGTGGTGGTGACGAAGGCGGTGAACCCCGATACGTCGGCCAGGACCAGGAAGCCGCGATCCGTTCTGTTGTTCATGCCCCTGAGACACCGCACCGGGGCCCGTGTGAAACGCGGCCGGCGTGGGCTAAGTCCGCTCTAGGATGTGCAGACCTCGGCCCCGGTCGATGAGGTAGAGGAGCCCGCGCCCGTCCACCTCCACGTCGTTGCTCGAGACCCGGGCGTGGCCCGTCGGCGGCTCCGGCAGGAAGTGGGCAACCTCCCGCGGCGCGTGCGGGTTCGAGACGTCCACGACACGCAGGCCGTGGGCGAACCAGGCCACCGGGATCTCGGTCCCGGTCACCCGCTCGCACGGCTGGTGGCAGCCGGTGAACTCGGGCTGCGGGTCGCCGTCCACTCCGGCCACCTGGAAGGTCGAGATGGGTACCGGGTGGCGCTCGTCGGTGATGTCGACCAGCCACATGAACGAGGGCGGGCCCGGCGCGGTCTTGGCCACGTCCTCGTCGGCGGCCAGCATGATCCGCCGGCCGTGGAGCGGGAAGGGCAGCGGCAGCGCGGTGTGGGTCGGCGTGATGTAGGGCGGGCTCCAGTCCAGGCCGGATACGAAGCGGGGCCTGGCCATGTCCTCGATGTCGAGGATGACGAACCCGCCGTGCCAGTAGCTCACGTAGAGCCGGTTGCCGGACCGGATCGGATGGTGGCAGCGGTGGTGCCGCCCCGACCACGCCGGGGTCTCCCCGCCTCCGGTCCACTGCCCGGGCATCCACCAGCGCCCGACTTCCCGCGGGCGGGTCGGGTCGTGGAGGTCCAGGATCATCACGATGTTGCCCACGTAGCCGTCCATCTCGGGGGAGATGTAGGCGTAGCGCCCGTCGAAGGTGAAGCGGTGCACGCCCGCTCCGCCGCACTTCCAGAACGTGATCTCGCGCGGGCGGGCCGGGGCGGAGACGTCGTAGATCACGAGGCCGCCCCCCACCCCGGCCGGCGGCTGGTGGGCGGGCTGGGCCTCGCGGTTCACCAGCATGAGCCCGTTGGCCGCGCGCACCTTGTGGGAGTGCGTGTGAGCCGGCACCTCGACGGTGGCGAGGACGCGGGGCCGGGCCGGATCGCTCACGTCCACGATGCTGGTGCCGTGCGGCGCCTTCATGTGCGCGACGTAGGCGATGGTGTCGTCGACCGACACCTGGCCGCCGCCCGGGCAGTCGAGCCAGGCGACCGGCTTGAGTCCGCGGATGCTCGGGGCGATCGTCGCCATGTCGGGCGGAGCCTAGCAGACGATCCGGGCCCCGCCAAGCCCCCCGGGGGAGGCCGATTTGACAGGCGCCCCCGGGAGTGCCAGAGTCTCGGCAACTCGCAAAGGAGCGTCGCCATGGCCCTCTCCACCGATCGGCTCCCGGCAGTCGGCAGTGCCTACGCGCGACTCGAAGACAAGATCCTCGAGCGGGACCAGGCGGGCGCCAGCGACATCTTCTACGACCTCGTGCGGGCGGGGGTGCCCATCCCCCAGCTGGTCGGCCAGCTCGTGCGCATCCACGCGCCCTACACCCACGTGCCGTATCACCAGCGTCTCGACGACGGCATCGTGCGGTTCGTGAACAACGACCACTGCCTGCTCAGCTCGCGCGCGGGCATCGACCTGCTACCGTTGATGCCGCCCGAGCTGCGCTACCTGCCCTTCGCGCAGACCATCTGGTACATGCCGACCGGCCTCGATCCGTGGAACCAGCTCATCGGCAAGATGCCCGGCCACTATGTGCGGCTCTACGAGATCAAGTTCGAGGGCAAGCCGCCGCTCCCCGAGGTGCACTGGCCGGACCAGGAGCCGCTCGCCATCGAGGGCACGTGGCCCGAGAAGCTCAACAGGTGGCTCACCCTCGTGCAGCGTGGCGAGGTGATCAACGCCTACCGGGTCTTCCTCGGCCTGTGGGAGGAGGCGGCGGCCGATGCGGCCAAGCGCACCCCACTCCTGGCCCAGCTCGTCTTCGCGGGCCTCATCGACGTGCAGGATCGCGTGCTGTACAACCGGTCCTACACCACCGGCCACAAGTCCTACCGCGCGCGCGCCACCGTCGAGCTGGCCCGCGCGGTGGGCTGGAGCGACGCGCACAGCATCCTCTACGCGGGCGTGCCCGACATCGCGGTGGGCCCGCGCTGGTACTCGACCTACGAGATGGGCTGCCTGGTCGTGCAGAACTTCCTCGACAACCGCGACCGGGAGCTCTGGGAGAACGACGGCGCGCTCACCCCGGTGGAGTCCCTCGCGCTCCAGGACGCGCTGCTGAGCGGCCAGGAGCCGGGCTACATCGACCTGATCGTGGCCCTGCTCAAGAACGGCCGGGGCCTGCGCCAGATCATCGACACCGTCCAGCTCGCGTCGGCCCAGCTCATCATGGAGACCGGCGACCCCAACTCGTACTCGATGCCGCAGCACAGCTACGAGTACTGCAACACGGTGCGCTGGTTCTTCGACTCCTTCGCGCACCCGCACCGGCTCAAGCTCTTGTTCGTGGCCGCCGCCTTCGTCAACCGCGCGGCCCATCACCAGAAGCACACCCCCGACAACCACGCGGTGAAGGTCGCCCCGCCCAAGGGCTCCGACGCGCTGACCGCCGCGCAGCTGCTCGAGCGGCTCGACGTGGCCCTCGACGGCCTGCGCCCCTTCGAGGCCATGGACTGGACGGCGGCCTACCTGCGCTCCGGCGCCGACCGCGCCGCGCTCGTCCAGACCCTCGCGGTCGGGGCGGCCAAGGCCGGCAACGACCCGCACAACCAGGAGCTCGGGATCTGCCTGCTCGACGACTACGGCCACAGCACCGCGGGCGATCGCGACCGACTCCTGCTCGCCTCGGCCAAGCACACCGCCGGGCATCGCAAGTACGGCAGCCACCTCGACGCCTGGCGGCGCTACGCCGACGCCTTCGGCCTCACCCGCTCCTGATCGTCGCCGCGCTCGACCGCGATCAGAAGGCGCCCGATTGCTCTGCACCGCGTCGGGATGGTCGGGGCCGTGCTAGGATCTCCGGGGAAAATGCCCTTGGTGGGGGCCCTCATGAGAAAGCTCACCGCGAAGTCGTTCAAGAGCATCCCCGGCAAGTACTATCGCACCCCGAAGGAGCTCTGGGGCTTTCGTAGCGATCGCGGCGAGGGATCGCCGACGGCGATCGCGCGGGCGTTCCTCGAAGCCAACCACGAGACCCTCGGCATCACCTCCGCGCTCGACCGGCTCGACGTGCGCCGCGTGATCCACGGCCAGGGCGCCGACCACGTCATCCTCCAGCAGCTGTGGCGCCGGCGCCGGATCCACCGCGCCTACGTCACCGTGCACATCGGCCGGAACCACCGGGTGTACCTGGTCAAGAGCCGGGCCGTGCCGGAGGACGTGCTGCGCCACGCCGAGGAGCCCCGGATCACGAGCGCGAGGGCGGTGCGGGCCGCGCTCGCGGGCGGCGGACGCGGCAAGGGGCGCGCGTGGGTGGTGGGCAGGCCGGAGCTGCTCTGGTACCCGGCCCGGCGGCTGCTGCATCCCGCGTGGCGCGTGCGCGTCCACCGCACCCGGCCCCGCGCGGAGATCATCACGTACGTGCACGCGGTCACCGGGAGCGTCATCAGCCGTTACGACAACTTGGCCGAGGCCACCGGGCGCGCGACGGTGTTCCTGCCGAATCCCATGGCCCGGGTGCGCGGCTTCGAGCCCCTCGACGGGGCCGACCGGGTGCGGCGTCCGCCCGCGGCCGCCTACGCCGAGGTGACGCTCACCGGCCTGCGCGGGAACCGCCGGCTGGATGGACGGCGGGTGACTACTCGGCTCACGAAGCCGCGCCTGGTCCGCGCGGGGCTCGACTTCTCGGTGCCCAGTTTCCGTGCCGGCTTCGAGGAGGTCTCGGCCTACTACCACGTCAACGAGGCCATCGCGTACCTCGAGCGGCTGGGCTACCGCGGCTCGCGTAAGTTGTTCGCGCGGCCGCTCGACGTGAACGCGCGCGGCACGCGCGACGACAACTCGTGGTACAGCCCGGGCGAGCGAACCCTGACCTTCGGCACTGGCGGCGTGGACGACGCGGAGGACGGCGAGACCGTGCTGCACGAGTTCGGGCACGCGCTCCAGGACGCGATCTGCCCCGACTTCGGCCAATCCCCGGAGGCGGCCGCGATGGGCGAAGGATTCGGCGACTACTTCGCGGCCAGCTTCTTCGCCGGGAAGAAGCCGCCCGCCTATCGCGACGCGGTGATGACCTGGGACGGCGCGCAGGGCGAGGGCACGCCCCCCTGCGTCCGGCGGCTCGACTCCCCGTTGACGTACGAGAGCTTCGACCACGGCCCGCGCGCCGACGAGCACGAGAACGGCCAGATCTGGTCCGCCACCCTGTGGGACATCTGGAAGGCGACCGGGCGGCCGGTGGCGGATCGCATCATCGTCGAGAGCCACTTCCAGCTCGACGGCTTCACCACCTTCGCGCGCGGGGCGCGGGCCATCCTCGACGCGGACCGCAACCTCTACCGGAAGCGCCACACGGCGGTCCTCAAGCGGATCTTCCGCCGCCGCGGCATCGGGCCGGTGGAGTGAGCGGCCCGCCATCCGGTTGGTCCGGCGATACGCGCGCCGGCAGTCTTAGGGTGAGAACCCGAAGGGGCGGCTAGATGGCTCCACCCCTTCGGGCGATGTACTCCTAGCCTGTCGTCCGTCTAATGCCAGTCGTGATGGTGACGATGGCCGCCACCCCCGCCGACCGGCACGAAGATGCAGGCTTGAGCTCCGATCGCGACCGCCAGCAGCAGCAACACGACCCTCAGATAGCGCATCGCACGCACCTCCTTGAGGGATCGGACGGTCCTAAGGGCAGATCCATTGCCCCGGCACCCACTGCTGCACGTAGGTGTAGCGACCCCACGCGTCCACATAGGGCTGATTTACCGAGTACCCGGGCTGCCAGGCGCACGCAGGCGGCGCGTAGGCATAGTACGGGAACGGATAGAACCCGATGGACGGCCGGTGCGCGAACCGCTCGTGATCATGAAACTGCTGGTGGCTACCGCGAGCCTCCTGCCTGCCATCGTGCCCACCGGCGCGCGCTGCCCATGCCGGCAGAGGCAACGCCGCGAGCGCGAGAATCGTCATTCCCAGAACCAGCTTACGAATCATGGAAGCACCTCCTCGATGCCGCTTCCTTCTATCGACTCTGACGGTGCTACCCACCGATTCATGCGCTGGGCAACCTTCGACCGTCCTGCCCGTCCGGGTTGCGAGCCGCCGGCTCGCTACGCTCCGTCCCCTCAGTCGAAGGTTGACGGAGCGGGGTGGCTTGCGGCCGGCGGCAGGTAGCCGGCGCAACCGGCGAACAACAGCAGCAGTGCGATCCAGGCATAGCGCATAGTCACCTCCCGCACGCTCGGGCAGGCCACATCTCGAGGCGCCGTTCCCGGGTGTACCATTCCGCATCGGGGGGCAGAATCATCCAAACGCTGGCGTGGGCCCGGGCGGCAATACTCAGCGCAAGCGCGGCGGCGTGCGTGGTCGGTTGCATGACCACCGCACCCATCCCGCCGACCTACACCCAGGATGAGCTCAAAGCGATCTGCGAGCGCAACGGCTTCCGGTGGTACCGGGACGACCTGGTGGGTGGCTTCTGCGAGCGGAGGTGAGGGATGGCTACGCGCCTCCATCACCACAGGCGTCGATCGTGACGCTGCGGGGAGTCGCCCGTCCGTGAGTGAGTGGCGGCTGCGGCGTGTAGCTCGCGCAGCCAGATAGAAGGAGCAAGAGTCCGATCCAGACGTAGCGCATGGTGTGTCTTTCGGCGTGTAACAGATTACACCCGCGGTGGAACAAAGGTAACCGAGCGTCCCCGCCCTCGGTGAGGGAGAATCTCCCGTATGCGCCAGCGTCCTTGGAGGGCGGCCACCGCCCTGCTGCGACCGGTAGGTCCCGTCCCTCTCGCGCTCGCCGCCTTGCTCTCTCTTGCCGCCTGCTCCGCCGGCGGACTCGGGATCTGCACGTCCGCCGGTGGCACGTATGCAGCAGGGACCTGCACTCGCTCGACTGCCGGGCAGCAGGCGGCCGAGCAGCAATGCCAAGCCCGCGGAGGGGTGTACCTGGGGGGCCAGGACATCTGCGCGGTCGGTGCGGGCGGACCCTAAACGAGGCTGAGCTCTTGCGGTATATTGAGAAGCCGAAGGATGACGAGTTGCTCTTGTCAGTCACTTCAGTGCTAACGAGGAGCCGAGAATGGCTGCAGATGACCGCGCTATGAGCGCCCGCGTCTACTACCGCCAGGGCTGAAGCTCCTGCGCCAAGACGAAAGAGTTGCTTTCGTCATGGGGAGTCACCTTCGAGGGCTTCGACGTCGAGGCCCAGCCGGAGCGGCGCGCCGATCTGACCGCCTTCGGGGTGCAGCGGGTACCCGCGACCATCGTGGGGGACCGCATCGTGCACGGCTGGAACCCGCAGGCCCTCGCAGAGCTGGTCGGCGTGCGCTACCGCGCGCCCAAGAAGCTGACCCCGCCCGAGTTGGCCGAGCGCATGGACATGGTCCTCGCCGCCACCCAGCGGGCGATGCGCCAGGTGCCGCGTGAGCATCTCGGCATGAAGTACCCGGGGCGCGATCGCACCGTGCGCCAGCTCGGGTTCCACGTCTTCCGGGTGGCCGCCTCGTTCGCGGACACCCGCGAGCAGGGGCATCTCGACGGAGCGTGGTTCGAGGAGAACGCGCCCCGCGAGATGGCCGACGGCGAGGCGGTGGCGCGTTACGGCGAGACGGTGCGTCAGCGCCTCCGGGCCTACTTCGCCCGCCCCGGCTGGTGCGACGGCCAGGTCAGCACCTACTACGGGCCCCAGTCGGCGCCCGAGTTCATGGAGCGCACGACGTGGCACACCGCCCAGCACCTGCGGCAGATCTACTGGTTCCTCGATGAGATGCGCGTGGCGAAGGACGCGCCGCTCACCGACGCCGATCTGGAGGGGCTCCCGTTTCCCAAGGAGGTCTGGTCCTAGCCGGGCGTGGCGATGAAGGCGTAGGCCTCGCGCACGACCCGCTCGGCCTTCCTCCAGCTCGGGCGGCCGTCGAGGCGCATGCCCACCCAGCCGCGCTTGCCCACGTAGGGCGGCACGAAGTACCGCTTCGGGTCCGCATAGATCAGCGCTTCCTGGGCGCCCAGCGGCATCGCGAGCCAGACCGCCACGTGCGCGGCGCCGTGGTGGTGGTTGTCGAGCTGGGCGAACATCCGCCCGCCCACCCAGAACGTGGGCTCCCCGTGCGAGACCTTCTCG
Source organism: Methylomirabilia bacterium (assembly GCA_041497895.1). GTDB lineage: Bacteria > Methylomirabilota > Methylomirabilia > Rokubacteriales > CSP1-6 > CAMLFJ01. The sequence goes on along the minus strand of JBGQHJ010000001.1, from coordinate 101,667 downwards.
CTGGTCCCGGGCAGGGACCGGCAGATCCGCCGCAGCCGGGCCAGCGGCCCGGCTACGTCGTCACGTGACGGATGAACCGCTCGGGCGGGTCTTCGCCCCACTGGCTCACGAGCCCCTCTTCGGCCGACAGCAGATTGGATCCGCTCCGGGCGTTCAGGCGGTCGGTGTCCGCCCAGCGCTCGTGCACGCGACCCCACGGGTCGCACCAGTAGTCGTAGACCTGGCTGCCCAGGAGGTGCCGGCCCACGCCCCACATGTGCTCGTACTTGCCGAGCCGGGCGATGTACTCGTGGTCCTTGAAGACCGCGTCCACGTCCGGCACCTCGAACGAGACGTGGTTCAGACCCGCCCGCTCGTTGCGCACGCAGAACAGCGTGTGGTGGTCGACGTACTCGTCGCCCTGGTCGCAGCGGTTGAACGAGCCGATCAGGTTGTCCTTCTGCCCGGCGTACACGTCGTCCGAGCCGATGAACCCGAGGGTGTCGCGGAACCACTGCACGGTCTCGCGGACCTTCGGGGTGCCCATCACCCCGTGGCCGATGCGCTTGATCGGGGTCGGCGACTTGCGCAGCCGCATCAAGGTCCCCGCGCGGCGCAGGGGCTCGACCCCGGTGTTCATCGGCGTGTGCGGCACCGGGATCGGCGGCAGCACCTCGAGCCCCCAGATCACCTCGACCTGGTAGCCGTTCGGCTCGCGCAGCCGCACCCGCTTGCCGCCACCCGGCTCGCCGAGCGGCTCCACCGCGGACGCGCCGGGAGCGGTGGCCACCCGCGCCAGGTCGGCCTCGCTCGCCGCGTGGTACGCGAAGCCCACGAAGCCGGCGTTGTCCGCCTTCTCGGTGACGTGGATGTGGTGGGCCGGGTCCGTCCCGCGCATGTAGAGCGCGGTCGGGGTTCGCGCGGCGCGGGTCAGGCCGAAGTGGGTGAGGAACTCCTCCATCGCGTCCAGGTCCGGGGCGCGCATGCGCGCCCACGCCAGGTCTCGCACCTTGATGAGTGCCATAGTCTCCTCCCTCAGCCTGCCCTCTCCCGGTAGGGAGAGGGGAAATGTCCTTCGGTCAGCCGGCGAAGGTGAAGCGCGGATCGGCGGCCGGGATCTCCACCTCCGGCAGCTTCAGCTCCCGGCGCACGATGTTGGCGCCCAGGTTGATGGCCACGCTCTTGTAGAAGGCGATCCGCCGGGCGAGCCCCTCGCGGCCGAAGCCGCAGTCGGTGGACAGGATCAGCCGCTCCGGCGGCACGTACTCGAGCGCGCGCCGGATGAGCGCGGCCACCACCTCCGGCGGCTCCACCGCCGCCGTCGAGTGATTCACCACCCCGATCGCGATCTTCTTGTCGGTCCGGTGCTTCGCGAGCAGGGGCAGGTCGCGCCCGTTGGTGGAGGCGCACTCGAGCGTGATCACGTCGGCGTTGGTGGCCAGCAGGTACGGCAGCGACCGCTCGTAGGACGGCCGCTCCCAGTGCAGCGGCTGCTGGTTCGGGTTGCCCCAGCAGGTGTGCAGCCAGATCTCGGTGTCGACGCCGGCGATCTCCCGGTTCACCGACTCGGTGTAGAACTCGAGATCTCGGTCGGTGGCCCCCGCCGCCCCCGCGATGTGGTGCTGCGGCTCCTCCACCTGGATGACCCGGCAGCCCGCGGCGGCGACCTCGCGGAGCTCGGCGTTGAAGATGTCGGCCAGGGCCAGGATCACGTCGTGGTCGCCCGCGTAGTGGCGGTTCACCAGCATCTTGGCGAGCGACTGGGCGGTGATCGCCCCGAACTTCACCGGCTTGGCCGAGAGCCGCTGGGCGATCTTGAAGAGCGCCGAGTACTGGAGCGGCCCGCGCCCGAGCGCCTCCCCCACCACCGCGGGCTGGTACGCCTCCATCACCTCGTAGAGGATGTGGCCCGGGCGCAGCGCCTTCCAGCCCCCGCCGGTCGAGCGGTCCTGGGCGCCGGTGATGCCCCGGAGGCGCTCGATCACGTAGTAGAACCACGACTTGCCGCCCACCGTGAGGTCGAAGCGGGAGTCGCCGTCGGTGACCAGGTCGAGCCCGGCCAGCTCCTGCTCCCGCACCAAGCACGCCACCGCGTCCAGGTACTGCTCGCGGAAGCGCGAGTCGCCGAGCGCGTCCTTGAAGCTCCGCCCCCGCAGCTCCTCGCTGAACCAGTGCGGGCGCGGGTATGAGCCGGTGATGGTGGTGGGCAGGACGAGATCCCGGGTGGCGTTGAGCATGGCCCGACTCTGCCGATACGATCCCGGGCTGTCAAGGCCCGCCACGGTTGACAAACCGTGACGCGCTCCCTAAGGTAGCGGCCCAGGCACCGCAGTTCCTCGCTGAAGAGGAGGCAGTCCATGCACAGGCGACAGTTCCTCGTGACCATGAGCGGGGCGATGGCGGCCGCGACGGCCCGCCCGGCCCGCGCGGCCGACCCAATCCGCATCGGCTACTTCGGACCGCTCACCGGCAACTTCTCGCAGACCGGCAAGGACATGACCGACGGCTTCAACCTCTTCTGGGAGGAGGTCGGCAACAAGGTCGCGGGCCGCGAGGTGAAGGTCATCGTGGAGGACTCCGACCCGGAGCCGACCGGCGCGCTGACCAAGGTGCGCCGTCTGGTGGAGCAGGAGAAGGTCCACACCATCGCGGGCGGGCTGCTCGCCGCCACCGGCTACGCGATCGCGCCCTACATCGAGCAGAACAAGATCCCGACCGTCTATCCGGTGACCGCGCCCGACGACATCACGCAGCGCAAGCCGGGCCGCTGGGTCGTGCGCACCTCGGCCTCGGGGAGCCAGGCCACCCATCCGCTCGGCGACTACGCGTACAGGCAGCTCAAGCTGCGGCGGGTGGCGACCATCAGCATGGACTACGCGTTCGGCTGGGAGACCACCGCCGGCTTCCAGCGCGTGTTCGAGGAGCTGGGGGGCAAGGTGGTGCAGCGCATCTGGACGCCGCTGTCAATCCAGGACTACGCGCCCTACCTGGCGTCGCTGAAGAAGGACATCGACGGCGTCTACGCGTGCCACACCGGCGGCCTGTCCCCGCGCTTCCTGAAGACCTGGAGCGACACCGGCCTGAAGAGCATCCCGCTCGTCGGCATCGGCACGCTCACCGACGAGAACGTGCTCAAGGGCATGGGCGACGAGGCGCTCGGGGTCGTCACCTCGCTGATCTACAGCAGCGCGCTCGACACGCCGGCCAACCGGAAGTTCTCGGCCGCCTACGAGAAGCGCTACGGCCGCGGGACCTCGCTGTATTCCGCGCAGGGCTACACCGGCGCGCGCTTCTACTACGAGGCGCTCAAGGCCATCAACGGCGAGGCCGAGAACAAGGAGAAGCTCATCGCCGCGCTCCGCAAGGTGGAGATCTCGGACGACGCGCGTGGCCCCATGAAGATGGACGACCTCGGCAACCCGATCGAGAACGTCTACATCCGCAAGGTGGAGCGGGTGGGCGGCAAGCTCCAGAACACGGTCGTGCACACCTACCCGAACGTCTCGCAGTTCTGGACCTACAAGCAGGACGAGTACCTCAAGCTCCCGGCCTACGACCGGAACTACCCGCCGTGCAAGTTCTGCGAATAGCGCGCCGGCCGGCGGTCCACGCGGCGCTCGTCCTCCTCACGGTCGTCGCGCTCGGGGCCGGCCCGGCCGCGGCGGCGGAGACCATCCGCATCGGCTTCCTCGCCCCGCTCACCGGCATCTTCGCCCAGGCGGGCAAGGACATGCTCGACGGGCTCAAGATGTCGCTCGAGCAGGTCAACTACCAGGCGGGCGGGCGCAAGATCGAGCTGATCGAGGAGGACACCGAGGGCAACCCCGCGACCGCCATCGCCAAGTACCGCAAGCTGGTGGGCCACGACAAGATCCACGTGCTCACCGGGGTGCTGCTCGTCAACGTCGGCAACGGCCTGGTGCCGCTCATCGAGAAGGACCAGCTGCCGACGCTCTTCCTCACCACCCCGGACGACCTCACCAAGCGCAAGGTCGCCAAGTGGATCCTCCGCTCCAACTTCGCCGCGAGCCAGATCATGCACCCGCTCGGCGACTACGCGGCGAAGACGCTCAAGTACAAGCGGGTGGCGGTCCTCGCGATGGACAACGGCTTCGGCCACGAGGAGGCGGGCGGCTTCCAGCGGGTGTTCGAGGACGCGGGCGGGCGGGTGGTCCAGAAGATCTGGGTGCCGCTCAACGCGCTCGACTTCGCGCCATACCTCTCCCAGGTGGTCAAGGACGTCGACGCGGTGTGCGCGGTCTTCGTCGCCGGGCAGGCGGTGCGCTTCGTCAAGCAGTACGGCGAGGCCGGCCTCAAGGGCAAGACCCCGCTCATCGGCACCGGGGTGATGATCGACGAGAGCGCGCTGCGCAGCATGGGCGACGAGGCGGTCGGCACCATCGGCACGCTCCTCTGGAGCCCGACGTTGCAGACCCCCGCCAATCAGACCTTCATGAAGCTGGCGGAGGGCAAGCTCGGGCGCACCCCTGCCTACTTCCACGCGATCATGTACAGCAGCGGGCGCTGGATCGCGGAGGCCGCGGAGGCGCTGAAGGGCCAGGTCGAGGACCGCGAGAAGCTCGTGGCCGCCATCCGGCGGGCCATCGAGACCACCCCGGATCCGCGCGGGCCGATCAAGCTCGACGACTGGGGCAACCCGACCGAGAACGTCTACGTCCTGCGGGTGGACCGGGTGGGCGGCAAGCTCGCCACCACCGTCATCCACACCTACCCGGCGGTCTCGCAGTTCTGGACCTACAAGCCGGAGGAGTTCCTCAAGAGCCCGCCCTACTCGCGCGACTATCCCCCGGCCAAGCCGTAGCGCGCCGATGCGCGTCGGCTTCTTCTTCTGGCCGTACACGCCGGAGTACACCGCGCGCATGGCCCGCCTCGGCGAGGAGCTGGGCTTCGACCTCGTCGGCATCGCCGACACCCCGGGCAACGCCCTCGACCCGTGGGTGGCCATGACGATCGCGGCGGCGGCCACGTCGCGGGTGCGGCTCGCCACCTGCGTGACCAACCTGGTCACGCGGCATCCGGCGATCACCGCCTCCGCGGCGGCCTCGGTCGACGCCACCGCGGAGGGTCGGACCATCCTCGGCATCGGCGCCGGGCACAGCGGCGTCACCAACGTGGGCGGCGCGCGCAGCAGCGCGGCCGACCTGCGCGAGGGCATCGCGTTCCTCAAGACCGCGCTCTCCGGCGCGCCCGCCTCCTGGCGGGGCGCGGCCACGCATCTGCCCTGGATCAAGCGCTCGGTGCCGGTCTACGCGGCCGCGTCGGGGCCGGCCGCGCTCCGGGCGGTGGGCGCCGCCGCCGACGGTGCGTTCGTGAACTACGGGCTCGGCGCGGCCGAGGTGAGGCGGGTCCGCGCCCTGATCACGGAGGGCGCGGCGGGCGCGAATCGGCCCGCCGACGCGGTCGACGTGTGGTCCATCGCCTGTCTCGACGTGGCGGAGCGGCGCGAGGAGGCGCTCGACAAGCTCGGCAACATCCTGGGCTTCGTGGCCGCCTACATCCTGGGGCCGGATCCGGAGGGCCGTGGGGTTCCGGCCGCGCTGGTGCCCGCGGTGCGCGAGCTGCGCGCCACCTACACCACGCGGCTGCGCGAGATGGACCCCGGGCTCACGCGCCGCCTCGGAATCTTCGACTACCTGCGCGCGCGCCTCGCCGTCGCGGGCGCGCCGGAGGACTGCCTCGCCCAGGTCCGCGCCGCCGAGGCGGCCGGGGTCACCCAGCTCATGTTCACGGTGAGCCTGTCCGCGGATCCGGTGCAGACCGTCGAGCTGTTCGGCCGCGCCGTCCTCCCGCACCTGAAAGCCTCTAGCTCGTCGGCATCCAACTAGCCCAAGGGCGGGGCCGGCGGCCGGGGCGGGGCTCCCTCCCGGGAACCGTGGCTTCTGCGCGTCGTCGAAGCCAGCCACCGATGATCTCGTGGCTCGATCGAGACGGCGCATCGGGATGCGATGCAGCGTGTTCCCGGGAGGGAGCCCCGCCCCGGCCGCCGGTTCCGCCCGCCGCGCGCGAGAGTGGTAGAGTACCGAGGATGCGCGTCGGACTGTCGATCGGCCCCCCGCTCGCCGCGATCCCGTCTCTCCTCCGCCAGGAGGGCGTCGACGTCTACCAGACGGTCCTGCGCGACCCCGGCCGCTTCGGGAACTACGGCGTGCCCGAGCCCCCCGACCGCGCCGCGCTGGTGGCGGGCCTGGCCGGCCATCGTGCCTGGGGCGTGGCCCACGGCTCGCTGCTCGTCAACCTGGCGAGTCCCGAGGGCCGCATCCGCAACTCGTCGGTCTCGAGCCTGCTCGCCGACCTCAAGGTCGCGGCGGAGATCGGGCTCGACGCGGTGTGCTTCCACGTGGGCTACGCCAAGGGCCACCCGAGCGCGGAGGAGGCGCTGGTCCTCGCCACCCGCAAGCTCGGCGAGCTGATCGCGAAGATGCCGGCCGGCCCGCGGCTCCTCCTCGAGAACTCGTGCGAGGGCAGCGAGCTGGGCCAGACCATTCCGGAGCTGGCCCGCCTCGTCCGCGACGTGGGCGCGCCCGCCGAGCAATTCGGCCTGCTCATCGACACCTGCCATCTGCACGCCGCCGGCTTCGACCTCTCGGGTGACGAGGGCGGCGCCCGCCTGGCCGACGCGCTCGCCGCCGAGGGCGTGCTCGAGCGCGTGGTGGCCTTCCACCTGAACGACTGTCAGCTCCCCTGCGGGGCGCACCGGGATCGCCACGCCACTCCCGGCACCGGGACCATCGGCATGGGCGTGGTCGCGGTGGCGCGGCATCCCGCCTTCGCCACGCTGCCCGGGGTGCTGGAGCTGGGCCTGGACGACGCGCGGGCGGGGCTCACCTTCCTGCGCAAGCACGGCGCAATCAATCGCTGAGGAGACCCGTCATGACCTGCTGCGGCCACGCGCTTCACTGGACCCGTCGCGAATGGATGTGGAGCTCGCTGCTCACCACCGCGTCGGCGATGGTCCCCGGCTGCGCGGGCGCCCGCCCGGAGGCGCCGGCCGCCGCGACCGCGGAGATGCCCTACCCGGCGGCGGCGAAGCTGCTGCGCGAGCACGTCTCGGTCGACGTGCACACCCACGCCGGTCCCAACGGCGTCACCTCGCGGACCGCGGCGCCGAGCGACGACCTGGCCCGGAGCATGCGCGCCGGCCGCATCGCGGTGCTCTGCCTGGCCGACGTGCCGGACGGTCCCATCCTCGGCCGCGACGCGAGCAACGTGCTGCGGGCGCTCCGCGAGCCCGAGCCCGGCTTCCTCTACCGGTACCACCTGCAGCGTCTCGGCTGGGTGGACGAGCTGTGCGCCAACCACGGCATCCGTCGCATCCTCACCGCGGCCGACGTGAAGGCCGCCCACGCGGAGGGCGCGCCCGCGATCATCATGGACATCGAGGGCCTCGACTTCCTCGAGCGCAAGCTCGAGCGGCTCGAGGAGTCGTACCAGCGTGGCGTCCGCACCATGCAGCTCGTCCACTACACCCCGAACGACATCGGCGACTTCCAGACCGGCGCGGTCACCCACGACGGCCTGACCCCGTTCGGGGCCGACGTCATCCGCGCCTGCAATCGCCTGGGTGTGGTCGTCGACGTGGCCCACGCCACCGCCGACACCGTCAAGCAGGCGGTGAAGGCCGCCAGCCGGCCGCTGCTGCTCTCCCACACCGCGCTGCGCGGCTCGAAGGCCCAGGGCGAGACCCCGCTGGTGGAGCGGCAGATCACGCCCGATCACGCGCGGGCGATCGCCGAGACCGGCGGCTCCGTGGGCATCTGGCACTTCTTCGCGACGCCCGAGCGCTACGTGGAGGGGCTCAAGGAGATGGCGGACGTGGTGGGCGTCGACCACGTGAGCATCGGCACCGACGCCTCGTCGAGCACGGGGCTCTACCCCGAGTACGACAACTTCACCGCCCTGGTCGACGCCATGCTGCGGGGCGGCTTCACTCCGGCGGACACCGCGAAGATCGTGGGCGGCAACTACCTGCGGATCTTCGCGGCGTCCATCCGATGAGACGCGGGGCGGTGAGGCGGCGAGCGCCTACCGGGTCGGGTTGCCGGGCCGGCGGGGCGCCTCGAAGTTGTAGGCCGGATCGCGCCAGAGCAGCACCGCCTTGTAGATCGTGGGCTCGGCCGCCTGCTGCACGATCAGGTAGACCTGGTCCGGAAACGACTGGTTGAAGTTCTCGCCCACCACCGCGCCCAGGCCCTGGCCCAGGTCGAGGCTCTGGCGGAGATAGTGGTCCCAGATCAGGCCGCGCTCCTCGTAGGACCAGAGGAAGCTCAGCGGGTACTTCACCGCCGCGCTGCGTGAGCCGCCCACCGGCACGTATGGCATGAATTGCCGCACCGGGCCCTCGCCCTTGAGCAGGACCCGGTAGAGCTGCTGCGGGCGCCCGCTCCCGCTGGGCAGCACCATCCACACGCTCCGCTCACCCGGCTTGCCCTCCCAGCGCACCTCGTCCCAGCGCCTGCCGTCACCGGCCGCCTTGATCTCGGCCAGCACGCGCACGGTGCCGTACGCGTGGGCGACCCCCTCGCTGGCCCACCGCAGCGTGCGATCGCGGAGCACGACGGCGTGCGGCACCGCGCCCTGGTCGAGTCCCGCCTCGAGCCGGTCGAGCCCCGGCCCGGACGCTCCGTCGCTCAGCTCGGCAGTCTTGGCAAAGGGATAGAGCGCGCTCTCCCAGAGGCTGGCGACCTCGAGGCGATACTCCACCGCCCAGGCCGGCGCGGCCGCGGCAAGACCGGTGAGCAGGATCGCGATCAGGAGTCCCCGAGATGTCTTCATGGTTCCGCCCCCTCCTGGGCTACCCGCTTGGACGCGCCACCTGCTCTGATTGTTTACTCGGCTGCGGCCCGGAAGCAAGCTCCCGTCTAGCACTTCACGCCGCCGGGAACGCGAGGATGTTGACGAGCAGCCCGTTCGGATCGGTAACCATGAAATGCCTCATACCGAAGGCCTCATCGCGCAGCTCGTCCGCGATCCGGAAGCCGCGCTTCACCACCGCCGCATACGCGGCGTCGACGTCGTCGACCTGAACCGAGAGGATCACCCCCTGGGCCGGCTGCTGGAAGGCCCTGGGTGTGAACTCGTGGTCGCGGCGCACGATGCCGATCTGCAACTGCGGGTCGGCCGCCGACGACAGCTGGATGTACCACCCGAGGTGCTCGAACCGCACCACGAATCCAAGGAGGTCGATGTAGAAATCGCGCGTTTCGGCCATTCGATCCGTGCAGATGTTCGGCAGCAGTCGGGTGACGTTCATCTCTTCCCTCCCCATCTCGCATCGCTCACTCGATCACCCCGCGCGCCCGGTTCCAGGATGATACGCTCAGGCGTCATGCCGCCGCGTGTCTTCCCGCGCCACGCCGTCCGGGCCCTCTTCCTGCACCGCCAGCACCTCGGCCGCCCGCGCGCCCACCGCCTGACCCCCGGCCGCCTGACCCGCTTCGCCGAGGACGTGGGCGGCATCCAGATGGACTCCATCAACGTCCTCGAGCGCGCGCACTACCTCACGGTGTGGAGCCGCTTCGGGCCCTACGAGCGGGCGCGGCTCGATCGCCTCGTCTACCGTCGCCGGCTCTTCCTCGAGTACTGGGCGCACGCGGCCTGTCTCGTGCCCACCTCGATGCTTCCCTGGTGGCGGCGCGCGATGCTCGACTACCGCGTGCGCCACACCGGCTGGTCGGGCTGGCTGCGCAAGAACACCCGGCTGCTCGCCACCGTGACCGAGCTCATCCGGGCCGGCGGCCCCATGGGCCACGCCGAGCTCGAGGGGCGGCGGCCCCCCCGCGGCCGCGGCGGATGGTGGGACTGGCGGCCGGTCCAGCACGCGCTGCACTACCTGTGGATGACCGGGGTGCTCACCATCCACTCCCGCCGCCACTTCCAGAAGCGCTTCGACCTCCTGGAGCGGGTGGCCCCGCCCGCCCCCGGCACCGAGGCGGTGTCGGCGGAGGCGTTCCTGCGCTGGCACATCGAGCGCTCGCTCCACGCGATGGGCGCGGCGGTCGAGATCGATCTCACGCACTACCTCACCTACCCGCGCGGCGCCACCGCCACGCGCCGCGCCGCGCTGCGCGCGATGGTGGCCGAGGGGCTCGTGACCGAGATCGCGGTGGAGGAATCGCCGGCGCGGTGGCTCGCGCTCAGCCGCGACCTGCCCGCGCTGGCGCGGGCCGGGCGGCTGCCCGCGGCCTCGCACGGCACCACCTTCCTCTCGCCGTTCGATTCGCTGCTCTGGTACCGCGATCGCGTATCGCGCCTCTTCGGCTTCGACTACCGGATCGAGGTCTACACCCCGGGCCCGAAGCGCGTCCACGGCTACTACACGCTGCCCATCCTCCACGACGGCCAGCTCGTCGGCCGGATCGACGCCAAGGCCCACCGCGGCGACCGCCGCCTCGAGGTGCGCCACGTGCACCTCGAGCCGTGGGCAGCCCGGGGCCAGGCGCCGCCCGCGGGCGGCGACCCGCTCGACCGGGAAGCGATGCTGGTCGGGCTCGCCGAGGCGACCGGCTCGCTCGCGCGCTTCGTCCAGGCCGAGGGCGTCATCGTCGGCCGGGTGACGCCGGGGCGACTGCGGGGCGCGCTCGTCCGGGCGGTGCGCGACGCGGAGCCGGCCCGCACATGAGGCGCTGGTCGCGGCCCGGCCGCGTGATCGTGGCGCTCGGGCTCCTGAGCGCGGCGGCGTTCGCCTCCGCCCAGGAGGGACCGTGGGTGCTGCACCGCGACGGCCAGGAGGGCTTCGTCCTGCGCTATCCGGCGCGCTTCGTCGCGGGGGCCTATCGCAACGATCTCCCGCCGGATCTCGCGAAGACGCTGCGCGCCTCCGGCGGCCGGCTCCCGTTCGAGCGCGCGCTGGTGCTGGTGGAGGTGGCGCGCGTGGGGTCGCGGGACCGCGCGGCCCTCCCGGCGGGCGAGATCACCGCGATCACGATCGAGCCGCAGGACGGATCGGCCGCCGCCGCCCGGCGGGACCTGGGACGCCAGATCTACGGAGCGGCCATCACCGAGATCACGATCGGCCCCCACCGCGTGCAGAAGTTCCCGGGCTTCCCCGGGCCATACGGCAGCGCCGCCTTCTACTACCTCGTGCCGCTCCGGGACGGAGCGGTCCTCGAGTTCACCGGCCACCGCAGCTTTCTCGAGGCGCCGCGGGGCGACACCGGCTACGACCGCGTGATCGAGCAGATCATCGGCACGCTCGTCGTCGATGCCCGCCGCCCCTGACGCCGGGGCGGGCCGGCCTCACGGTCGCGGCGGCGGATCGACGTAACCGCGCCACTGCCGTGGGCCGTTCGCGCTACGGCACCGGCGCGTCGCATCGCGCGGCTCGCAGTACTGGTAGGCGCCGGTCTCGGTCTCGAACAGGAGCTCGCGGCCCGCGTCATCCACCGTCACGTACAGGGTCTGCTGATCCGGTCGCACGTAGGCGGGCGGCTTCCGCCACCAGATCGACGAGACCGATCTCCGCCGCGCGTCGATCTCGGCGGCCGAGAACAGGTCGGCGAGGGTGTAGGCGCGAATCAGGACGCCCGCGGGAGAGTAGAACGCGACCACCCGGCCGTAGCCCAGGTTGTGCCAGTTGTCGAGCGTCGCCAGGTAGCCGCGATCGGTCACGAAGACGTCGATCGGGGCCACCGGGTTCACGAGGCTCACCGTCCACACCGGCCGGTACGAGCCGTCGCTCGCGCGCCGGTAGAGCTCGGCCGTCGCCGGCGGCCCGGTGGGCGCCCCGCGAAAGCCGACGGTCTCGCCGAAGCCCTTGCCGGGGATCACCCGGACGAAGTACTCGCGCGAGGGGGCGAAGACCTCGCGGGTCCGGGGCGCCGGCCAGTCGTCTCCGCGCGACCGACCCGGCGCCGCCAGCGCGAGGGCCATGAGGACGAGGACGCCGGCCGCCGGGCCGGCCCGGCTCGCCATCGTCAGGTGGTCACCCCGGCCAGGCGCTCCGTCTCGGCCCACAGCCGGCGGGCCGCGGCGTCGTCCTGGGCGGCGCGGGTCGGCGCGGCGAGGTGGCACTGGTAGAAGTAGCCCCCGCTGATCGTCGCGATCTGAGGCGACGACGCGAGGAAGACGAGGGTCTCCGCGCCCTTCTCGAGCGAGAGCCCGAACACCTTCTTGGACGCGCGCACCACGTACGAGAAGAGCCCGCCGCTCGCGTCGCCGAAGCGGGTGGCCACGAAGCCCGGGTGCAGGCTGTTGGCGGTGACCCCGGTCCCGGCCCAGCGCCGAGCCAGCTCGCGCGTGTAGAGAATGTTGCACAGCTTGGAGCGGCTGTAGACCATGAAGCCCCGGTAGCCGCGGGCCGACTGCAGATCGTCGAAGTCGAGGCGGGCGCGCCGGTGGGCGCCCGAGGCGGTGTTGACCACCCGCGCCGGCGCGGCCGCGCGCAGCCGCTCGCGCAGGCCATGGGTGAGCAGGAAGTAGGCCATGTGGTTGAGCGCGAACGTGAGCTCGAGCCCGTCCGGGGTGACCCGGCGGGTGCCGAACATGGCCCCCGCGTTGTTGATCAGCACGTCGACGCGCGGCTCGGCCGCCGCGATCTCCGCCGCCACGCGCCTGGTGTCGCCGACCAGGGAGAGATCGGCGTAGTGCGCGCGGTGGGGGACTCCCGGGCCGCGCGCCCGCAGGCGCTCGAGCGCGGCCTCGCCGCGCGCGCGATCGCGCGCCACCAGCACCAGGCGCGCGCCCTTGCCGGCGAGCTGCTCGGCCGCGACCTGCCCGATCCCGGACGTGCCGCCGGTGACGACGACGACCTTGCCTTGCATGCCCGGTCTGTTTACCGTCTCGGTGAGCCCGGCGCAAGCGGTAAGATGACGGGCCGCCCATGAGCTTCCTCGCCTCCCGCGCCCGCGCGGTGCCCCGGGGCTTCGGCACGCCGCTGAAGCGTCAGGAAGATCCCCGCCTCATCACCGGCCGCGGTCGCTTCAGCGACGACGTCGCCCTGCCCGGGCAGGCGTATGCGTGCTTCGTGCGGTCGCCGCACCCGCACGCCCGCATCCGGGCGATCGACGCGGCCGCCGCGCTCGCCGCGCCCGGCGTGCTCGCGGTGCTCACCGGGCGCGACGCGGCCGACGACGGCCTCGCGGACCTCCCCCATCGCCCGGTGCCCACCAACCCGAACGAGTTCCCCCTCGGCGGTGCCGGGGGCGCGCCGATCTTCGTCGCGCCCTACCCGCCGCTGCCCGTCGACCGGGCCCGTTTCCCGGGCGAGGCGGTGGCGATGGTGGTCGCGGAGACCGCCGCCCTGGCCGCCGACGCGGCCCTGCACGTCCACGTCGACTGGGAGCCACTGCCGTCGGTGGCGGTCACCCGCGACGCGGCTGGATCCGGCGCGCCGGTGCTCTGGGACGAGCTCGGGAGCAACGTGTGCGTCGACTCGCTGGCCGGCGACGCGCGCGCGGCCGACGCCGCCTTCGCGACCGCCGCCCACGTGGTGCGGCTCGACACCTGGGTGCCGCGCATCACCGGGGTGCCGATGGAGCCGCGCGCGGCGCTCGGCGTCCACGACGCGGCGACCGGGCGCTACACCCTCTACGCGGGCTCGGGCGGCTCGGTGCGCCTCAAGAGCGATCTCGCCGAGGTGCTCCGGGTGCCCGAGGCCAGTGTGCGCGTGGTGGCCCAGGACGTCGGCGGCAACTACGGCACCCGCAACAGCTCCTACCCCGAGTACTCGCTGGTGGCCTGGGCGGCCCGCCGGCTCGGCCGGCCGGTCAAGTGGACGGGCGACCGGCGGGAGATGTTCCTCTCCGACTACCAGGCGCGCGATCTGGTCTCGACCATGGAGCTGGCCCTCGACGCGGACGGGACGTTCCTCGCCCTGCGCGGCACCAACACGAGTAACGTGGGCGCGCACGCGGTGACCTTCGTGCCGCTCAACAAGGGCCGCGAGCTCTCCACGACCGTCTACCGCCTGCCGGTCGCGGCGGTCCGCGGCCGTGCGGTGCACAGCAACACCTCGCCGCTCTCCGCCTACCGCAGCGCGGGCCGGCCGCAGGTGATGTTCGTGATGGAGCGGCTGATCGACCTGGCCGCCCGCCGCCACGGCTTCGACCGGGTGGCGCTGCGGCGACGCAACCTGATCCCGCCCGGCGCGATGCCCTACACCAATCCCTTCGGCATCGTCTACGACAGCGGCGACTACCCGGCCGCGCAGGACCGCGTGCTCGCGCTCGCCGACTGGGCCGGCTTCGAGGCCCGTCGCGCGGAGGCGCACCGGCGGGGACGCTACCGCGGCATCGGGCTCGCCAACTACATCGAGATCGCGACCGGCGCCCCGCGCGAGCGCGCGCAGGTCACCGCGCAGCCGGACGGCTGGATCGACGTGGTCATCGGCACGCTCTCGGCGGGCCAGGGCCACGAGACCGCGTTCGCCCAGCTCATCGCGGAATGGCTCGGCGTGGAGCCTTCGCTCGTCCGCCTCATCGCGGGCGACACCGACCGGGTCGCGGTCGGCGGCGGCTCGCACTCCGGACGCTCCATGCGCCTGGGCGGAGTGGTGATGGCCAAGGCCTCCGACCGGCTCGTGGCGCGGGGAGCCCGGCTCGCGGCCTGGCTGCTCGAGTCCGCGGTGGAGGACGTGGAGTTCGCCGCGCGGCGCTTCCGCGTCCGCGGGACCGACCGCGCGGTCGATCTCTTCGCGGTCGCGGCCGCCGCGCTCCGGGACGACGCGCCGGCCGACCTGCGCGGCCCGCTCGAGGGCGAGTGCGACGAGACGGTGAGCACGCCGTCCTTCCCCTACGGCTCGGCGGTCTGCGAGGTCGAGGTCGACCCGGAGACCGGCGAGGTCGAGATCGTCCGCTACAGCAGCGTGGACGACGTGGGGCGCGCCATCAACCCGCTCATCGTGCACGGCCAGACGCACGGGGGCATCGCGCAGGGGGTGGGCCAGGCGCTCTGGGAGCTCTCCGACTACGACCCGGAGTCGGGCCAGCTCCGCTCCGCCACCTTCATGGATTACGCGATGCCGCGCGCCGACCTGCTGCCGTCGTTCGCGACCGAGATCAGCGAGGTCGAGTCGACCTCGAACCCGCTCGGGCTCCGCGGCGGCGGCGAGGGCGGGACCACCCCGGCGCTCGGCGCGGTGGTCAACGCGTTGGTCGACGCCCTCGCCGAGCTGGGCGTGGAGCACCTCGAGATGCCGGTGACCCCGGAGCGCGTGTGGCGCGCGATCCGCGCCGCCGCGCGCTGACGGCCGCGGAGCCTCAGCGCGACCGGTCGCGCAGCCAGTCGGGCAGCGGCGGGACCCGCGCGTCGACCTGGCGCAGGTTGTAGTACGGGATCGCGGGGCGGTAGGCGTCGAACACTCGACGCAGCTCGCCGACCGGCTCCGGGTGCACGTCGACGCGGAGGTCCACGTGCGCGAACGAGCGGTCCTCGTAGACCAGCAGGGCCGCGGACTGCTGGCCGCCGTGCTGGCCCCCCGCGTCCCGGCCCGCCTCGATGCCGCGCAACAGCCGCTCCTCTAGGTCCTCGTCGGGATGCGCGGTGAACGCGCGCTCCATCGCCTCGAGGATGTGCTCGCCGGTCAGATAGTTGCCGAGCACGATGTGGTCCTCGCGCACGCGCTGGCCGGCCCACTCGCGGTTCTTCTGCCCGGTGCGCGCGGCCGCGAAGCCGTCGCCGTCGATGACCCCGAGCTGGCGATACTCCGCGTAGGGGTCGGCGCGCACCAGCTCTTCCACCACCGCGGGCGCCTTGTAGCCCAGCTCGAGGAGCCGGAGCGCCATCTGGCCCAGGCGCGCGTCGGCGATGGCCATGATCGCGACCGCGCCGAGCCCGGCCCGCACGTGCGGCACCCGGGCCCCGACCGCGAGCGAGCGCGTCGCGGTGCCGACGCCCAGGCGCCCGGTGCGGCGGCAGCGGCCGACCACCGTGAAGGTGTGGAACTCGACGCCGGGCGGGCGGCCGGCGGCCGCGCCGTCGATCACGCGCGCCCGGCCGCGGCCGGATCGACGTGGTCGGGCCGGACCGCGTACGGGTGCGGCGTCGCCACCGGCCGGCCGGCCGCGAAGCGCGCGAGTCCGAAGGGCTCGATGTCGACCGTCTTGGCCCGGCCATCCGTGATCAGCTCGGCCATGCACGCGCCCACCGCGGGCGCGATCTTGAAGCCGGAGCCGCTGAAGGCGGTGGCCAGGTAGAGGCCGTCGATGCCGTCGACCGCGCCCAGGATCGCGTGACGATCCGGGCTGTAGCCGTCGAAGGCGCGGTAGCCGCGGGCCAGCGTGGCGCGCTCCATCGCCGGGATGCGATGCGTGAGCAGCGCCGCGCCGAGGCCGGCCGCCTCGGGCGGCAGCCCGGTGCCGAGCGTGTCCGGATCGATGTCCCACTCCTGGCACGGCACCCCGACCAGGGTGAGGCCGCCCGCCTCCGGGCGGAAGTAGTTGCCGAGCACGTTGTCGATGAAGACCATGTGCGGCTCGCGCAGCTCGGCGGGTCGGCTCACCGCCACCGTGTCGATGGCCTTGGGCCGCGCGGGCAGCGCGAGCCCCATCTCCTGGCAGAGACGGCGCGACCAGGCACCCGCGGCCACCACCACGCTCCCGGCCTCGATGCGCCCGGCCGTGGTCTCCACACCCCGCACGCGGCTCTCGCCGCGGTCGATGCGCGTCACCGCCGTCCACGGCAGGATCCGCGCGCCCAGCTCGGTGGCCCGGCGGCGGAAGCCCTCGACGGTCTCGGCCGGATCGGCATAGCCGCTCTCCGGCTCGTAGGCGGCCGCGCCCACGTCGTCCACGTGGGCGAAGGGCTGGAGCGCGCGCAGCTCGTCGGGCGTGATCGCGCGCGTCGGCACGCCGATGCCCTGGAGCATCGCCACGTTGCGCCGCAGGTTCTCCCCGTGGGCGGGGCCCACCACGTTGACGAAGCCGGTGTGGGTGAACACCGGCGGCCCGCCCATCAGCTCGGGCCAGTTCCGGAAGACCGGGAAGCTCGCCCAGGCCAGGCGCGCGTCCCACTCGTTGGTGTAGTGCATGCGGACGAGCGCGCTCGACCGCCCCGAGGCTCCGCTCGCGAGCGCGCCCTTCTCCACCAGCACGACGCGCACGCCCCGGCCGGCCAGCGCGTGGGCGATGCTCACGCCGTTGACGCCGCCACCGATCACCACCACGTCCGCAGTTCGGGTCATGGCCCGGCTCAGCGGAGAAGGGCGCGCGCCGCGGCGAGCCCCGCCTCGGTCGGCGTCTTGAGCACGAGGATGGCGTCGTCGAAGCCCAGGTCGCGCACCTGTTGCAGCCGCCGGGCCGCCGCGTCCGGGGCGCAGCGCAGGTGGAAGGGCGCGCTGTCCGGCAGTGGCTCGGTGGGCGCGGAGAGATCCACCGCGATGTTGGTCACGATCGCCCGCTTGCCGCCCGCGGCGCGGTAGCGGCCGATCCCCTCGGCGAGCGCCTGGAGGCTGGTCTTGGCCCCCGAGGCGATCCAGCCGTCGAACTCGCGGGCCGCCCGCGGGATCCAGCGCTCGCCCTTCCAGCTGCCGATCAGCACCGCGGGGCCGCCGACCGCGGCCGGCCACGGAGTGAGGTCGGCGGCGCCGACCCTCTCTCCCCGCCAGAGCCGACGCATCGTCGCGAGCGACTCCTCGAGCGTGCGCATGCGCCGGGTGAAGTCGAGGCCGAGGGCCTCGAAGTCGCCGGGCGTCGAGCCCGCGCCGACCCCGAGCAGGAGGCGGCCCCCGCAGATCAGGTGCGCGGTGAGGATGCGGTGCGCCAGCTCCACCGGGTTGCGCAGCGGAACCTGCAGCACGCCGGTCCCGATCTCGATGCGCGTGGTCACCGCGGCCGCGACCGAGGCGCCGATGAGCGGATCGGGCAGCATGAAGCCGCGGCCGATCGCGTCGAAGAACCACGCGCTGTCGAAGCCGGCCTGCTCGATGTGGCGCGCGCTGCCGACCAGCGCCCTCCCGGTGAGCGGGGCGCCGTCCGGGCGCGCCGTCGGGACGCTGACCCCGAGCCTCACGCGATCACTCCTGCACCCGGTAGCCGTGCGCGTCGCTCGCGCCCCCGTCCTTGTAGTCGACGATCCGGGTCGGCGAGGCGTGCGTGCCGAGCAGGCGCAGCTCCTGGTCCCCCACCACCCGGAACGAGTGCGGGGTGTGGGGCGGCAGCGCGATCGTGTCGCCCTTCCGCAGCACCACCGCGCGATCCTCCTGGCCGTCGATCCACGCCTCCGCGCTCCCGTCGAGGATGTGCAGGACCTCGAGGTACGGGTGCGAGTGCACCGGCGCCACGTAGCCCGGCCGCGCGGTCTGGATGCCGGTGCGGAGCGGCGTGCTGCCCGCGTCGTCGCCGATGATGGGCTGGTAGTGGGACAGCGGGCCGAAGCTCACGCGCTCGGTCTCGTCGAGCCGGACCACCCGGGGGTCGCTCATGTAGGTTGCCTCCCGGGCGGATTCTAGCCCAGGAAGCTGATGGGCGCACCGCCCCCCGGCCGGGAGGCCGGCGTCAGGCCGAGACGGGCCGCTCCTCGAGCGGGTCCACCCGGTCGACGTAGAACGCGAGGTGGCCCTTGATGGGCGCCATCGCCTCGTACGGCGCCTCGTAGCTCCACACCCCGTTCGGGACCTCGCGCCCCTTCCCCTGGATCGTCCAGTAGGACGCGTCGCCCTTGTACGGGCAGTGGGTGGCGTGGGTCGTGCGCGAGAGCCGGGCCATGTCCACGTCCTCGCGCGGGATGTACTGCTGGTCGGGGGTACCGGGCGCGCGCATCACGAGCGCGCGGGTGGAGTCGGCGATGATCACCCCGTCCAGCCGGACGATCACCCGGTTCGGATTCGGCTCGATGGTGATCTGCGGATTGACGACAGGTCCTCTGGCCATGGTCATGGGTCCTCCGGAGTCGAGCCTACCACCGCGCGCCAGCCGGAGGCGCGCTCAGGCGCGCCGGGCCGCCGCCGCCGCGCGGAACACCCGCACGTAGTTGCCGCCGAGCAGCTTCCCGGCCTCGGCCGGGCTGAAGCCCTGCCGGAGCAGGAGATCGGCCACCGCGGGCAGGTCCGCGTAGTCGTCCCACACCTCGTTCACGCCGCCCTCCATGTCGGTGCCGATGCCCACGTGATCCACCCCGGCCGCGTCGACCATGCGGGCGATGCCGCCCACCCAGTCCCGCGCGTCCACGAACGAGAAGCCGCTCGGCCACACCCCGATGACCCCGCCCACCTGGGCCATGAGCCGCGCGTGCTCGGCCGAGATCAGCCGCGTGTAGGCGCCGAGGGGACCGCGGGCGAGCGAGGTGTGCGAGAGCACGAAGGGCGTGGTGGTCACCGTGGCGGCCTGCTGCACCAGCGCGTGGGTGCCGTGGGCCACGTCCACCACGATGCCGAGCCGGTTGCATTCGCGGATGACGTCGGCGCCGAGCGGGCTCAGCCCGCCCCAGCGGGGGTCCTCGGTCTGCTGGTCGCCGAGATCGCTCGGCATGTAGTGCACGAGCTGGAGGTGCCGGACCCCGCGGTCGTACACCTCGCGCACGCGCTCGAGCCGGCCGTCCATGAACTGGCAGCCCTCGATCGTGCCGATGAGCGCGGGCTGCCCGGCCGCGCGCGCCGCCTCGAGATCGTCCGGGGTCAGCACGCGGGTCATGCCGTGCTGCGCCACCAGCGCGTCCATGAACGCGAGCCGCCGCTCGGTGTGAGCGCGCAGCTCGCCCTCGGCCGGGTCGCGGTACTGGCGGATGCGCCCCCCGCCCACCGGGCGCCGGATGACCGGGCCGTCGGCCGAGTGGCACAGGCAGACCGCGCTGAGCCGGCCGCGCCGCATGTGATCGGCCAGGTCGAAGCGCGGCGCCCGCGCGTAGCCCGCGCCGGCGGCGTGGGTGTGGAAGTCCACCGACGTGGTGGCGGCGAGCAGGGCGGGCACCCGCGGGTCGAGCTCGTCGAGACGCCGGCGGTGGATGCCCGCGCAGCCGCCGAGCGCCGCCGCGCCGAGGGCCGCGCCGGCCCCGGCCAGGAGCCGCCGCCGCGTCAGGCCCACGCCCGCCGCGTCCTCCGCCGATCCGCACATCGCGCGCGCTGCCGCCCGGCCGCCTCAGGCCAGGTAGGCCCCCCCGTTGACGTGGATCAGCTCACCGGTGATCTGGCTCGCGTCCTCGGAGGCGAGGAAGACCGCGACCCGCGCGATCTCCTCCGGCCGGGCCATTCGCCCGAGCGGGATCTCGCGCGCGCGGGCCGCGATCTGGTCCTCGGTGTTGCCGTAGCGCGGCTGCGCGGTGTCGGTGAGCCCGGGCGCGATGGCGTTGACCCGGATGCGGTGCGGCGCCAGGGCCAGCGCCATCGCGCGCGTGAGGCCGATCACCCCCGCCTTGCTCGCCGAGTAGTGCACGCCCCGCGGGTCGCCGCGGACCGCCGACGAGGAGATGTTGACGATGGCCCCGGCCCGGCCCGCGGCCACCATCGCGCGCGCCACCGCCTGGGCGCAGAGGAAGCCGCCCTTGAGGTTCACGCCCAGCACGTGATCCCACTCGCGCTCGGTCAGCTCGAGGAACGGCGAGCGGGGGAAGACGCCCGCGTTGTTGACCAGGACGTCGGGCGGCCCGAGGCCACCGGTGACCGCGGCGACCAGCGCCTGCACGTCCGCGGCCCGCGCGACGTCGCCCTTGACGGTGAGCGCCCGGCGCCCGAGCCCCCGGATCTCTCCGGCCACGCCCTCGGCCGCCGCCGGGTCGTCGAGGAAGTTCAGCCCGACATCCGCGCCCTCGCCCGCCATGGCCAGCGCGATGGCCCGGCCGATTCCCTGCTGCCCGCCCGTGACCAGCGCCACCTTGCCCGCGAGTCGCATCCGTTCCCTCCGGTATTCGTCGGTCGCACCGCTTATTATAGGGGGGTTGAAGACCATGAACTCCAAGCCGGGGACCCCCAAACCGGGAAACGTCCAGACCCGCGTGTTCCGCGCGGGCGAGGTGATCTTCCGCGAGGGCGACGATCCGCGGGACGAGGCCTACCTGGTCCACGCGGGCCGGGTCGACGTCCGAAAGGCGGTGGCCGACGAGCAGCGCCTGCTGCGGACCTACGTCAAGGGCGAGCTCCTGGGCGAGCTCGGGCTCTTCGGCAGCTCCCCCCGCTCGGCGACCGCGGTGGCCGCCGAGCTGGTCACGCTGGTGGTCATCCCGGCGAAGCGGCTCCACCACCTGGTGCGCACCAACCCGACCCTGGCGGTGGCAATCATCCGCGATCTCTCGGTCAAGCTGCGCGCCACCAACGAGCTGCTCGCGGCCGAGGGCCGGCGCCGGCTGACCCGGCCCGGGCGCGTCACTTCTTGAGCCGCACGTCCTCCAGGGGCGCCGACCAGGGGTAGGGATCGATCAGCATCAGGGCGGGCTCGGCCACCC
Organism: Methylomirabilia bacterium; assembly: GCA_041497895.1. Classification (GTDB taxonomy): domain Bacteria; phylum Methylomirabilota; class Methylomirabilia; order Rokubacteriales; family CSP1-6; genus CAMLFJ01. Next base: position 80,361 of record JBGQHJ010000001.1, on the reverse strand, counting down.
GGGTACTCACCCCGCTCGGCCAGATGAAGTCCATGATCGGCGCGAAGCGGACCCGCTCGTGGAGGGTCCGCTGGATCTGGTGCAGCAGCGCCTCCCGCTTGCGGGGGTCGGTCTCCCGGCTCTGCTGCTTGTAGAGCGCGTCGATGTCGGCCTCGCCCGCGTAGGAGAACGCGCCGTCGCTCGGCACCGTCTCGGCCATCCGGGAGGCGGCGTTGCCGTAGACCGCGTTGATGCACACGCAGAGCCCGTGGATCTTCTTCGAGGCCAGCGTCGAGTAGAAGGCGGCCCGCTCCATCGTCCGCAGGCGCACCTTGATCCCCACCGCGCCCAGGTACCCGCCGACCGCCTCCCCCATCGTGGTGTACGGCGGCCACGGGTAGAGATCGCCCGCGTCGAAGCCGTTCGGGTACCCCGCCTCGGCCAGCAGCTGCTTGGCGCGGGCCGGGTTGTAGGGATGCGGCTCGAGCGGCAGCGCGAACTCGAACTTGGGCGGGATCATGCTGCCGGTGGGCCGGGAGGCCCCGAGGGTTTCGGCCTCGCTCAGCGCCTTGCGGTCCATCGCGTGGCTGGCCGCGAGCCGGACCCGGCGGTCGTGCCACGGCGACTTCGGATCGGCCTGGTCGAGGAAGTCCAGGTAGAACGTCCCGATGCCGCCCGAGAACGCGAGCTTGAAGTTGGGATCGCGCTTCACCTCGAGGGCCTGCGGGGCGTCGAGCAGGTAGGCCAGATCGACCTCGCCGCGCTTGAGCATGGCCAGGCGGGTGGTCGCCTCCGGCACGCTCTTGTAGACGAGCCGCTTCACCGAGGGCATCTTGCGCCAGTAGGTCTCGTTGGCCTCCATCACGAGCTCCACGCCCGGGGTGTGGCTGACGAACTTGTAGGGCCCGAGCCCGACCGGGTTCTTCTTGAAGCCGTCGGGCCCCACCTGCTCCATGTACTTCTTGGGAACGATCCAGCCCGCGCCGGTGGCGAACGTCCCGTAGAAGGTCATGAAGTCGGGCCAGGGCTCGTGCAGGTGGAAGCGCACCCGGTAGGGCCCCGCGATCTCGATGTCCTTCACCTTCTCCTGGAGGATCCGGGCCCCCTTGGCCCGCAGGAAGCTGAACTTGACGTCGTCCGCGGTGAACGGGTCGCCGTTGTGGAACTTGAGCCCCTCGCGCAGCTTGAACTCGTACACGCGGTGGTCCGGGCTCACCTTCCACGACTCGGCGAGGCTCGGGGTCAGCATGCCGCCCGGCATCGGCTTGACCAGCGCGTCGTGCATCGCGAAGAGCACCCAGAACGGGGTGATGACGCCCACCACCTCCGCCGGATCGAACCAGGCCGGGGAGAGGGTCACGTAGAGGGCCCAGCGCATCTCCCCCTCCGGCCGGGCCTGGGCGCGTGCTCGGTCGGGGCCGTGACCCACCGGCAGGACGAGCAGCAGGGCGATGCCGAGCAGACCGGCCTGGATCGCGCGACGACTGTGACGGAGGATCATGAAGGGACGGGCCTCCCGACCGGCGGAACGTGCACCGCGACGCTGTGGACCGATTGGCGGCGAACCTCCCACAGCGCGCGGGTCGTGTCAAGCCGCGGTCGGCCCGCCTAGCTCCGTCGCAGCTTCGGATCCCACGCGTCGCGCAGCGTGTCGCCGAAGAGATTGAAACCGAGCACGGACAGGCTGATGGCGAGCCCGGGAAAGAGGGCGAGCCACGGCGCCTGCTCCATGAACGCCCGCCCGGTGCTGCTGAGCATCAGGCCCCAGGAGGGCGTGGGCGGCTGGGTGCCGACCCCGAGGAAGGACAGCGTGGCCTCGATCAGGATCGCGTTGCCGAGCCAGATCGAGGCGATGACCAGGATGGGCGCGGTCACGTTGGGCAGGATGTGGCTCAGGATGATCCGCGGGTGGCGGCAGCCGATGGCCTGCGCGGCCTCCACGTAGCGGTTCTGCTTGGCCGAGAGCACCGCCCCGCGCACGATGCGCGAGTTGCCCGGGATGATCACCATCGCGATCGCGATCATCGCGTTGGTCGTGTTCGGCCGCAGCACCGAGACGATGGCCAGGGCCAGCACCAGCCCCGGGATGGCCTGGATGCCGTCCATCAGCCGCTGCAGGATCAGATCGGTCCGGCCCTCGCAGTAGCCCGACAGCAGGCCGATGATCATGCCCGCCACGGTGCCGATGCCCACCGCGAGCAGCCCCACCCACAGCGAGATGCGGCTGCCGTGGATGACCCGGCTCAGCACGTCGCGGCCGATGTCGTCGGTGCCGAAGGGGTGGTCCCAGCTGGGCGCGGCCAGGCGGATCTCGGGCTGGGCCGCGAGCGGATCGTAGGGAGCGATCACGTCGGCCAGGATCGCGGTCAGCACCAGCGTCGCGATGAGCAGCGCCGAGGCCGCGCCGAGCGGCTTGCGCCGCATGGCGGTCCAGAGCGACCGGAGCCGGCCGATCTCGACGGTCGACTCGGTCTCGAGGTCGGCCGCGGTGCGCGCGGTCACGGTCGCCATCGGCGCTCCTCGCCCGTCATCGATAGCGGATTCGCGGATCGAGCCACGCGTAGGTGAGGTCCACCAGGAGGTTCAGGGAGACCAGGGTGCCCGCCACCAGCATCACGTTGGTCTGCACCACCGGGTAGTCGCGGAAGAGAATCGCCTCCACCGTGAGACGGCCCATGCCGGGCAGGGCGAAGATCGTCTCCACCACCACCGTGCCGGCCAGGAGCACGCCGAGCTGGCCGCCCACGATGGTGACCACCGGGATCAGCGCGTTCTTGAGCGCGTGCTTGTAGACCACGATGCGGCCCTCGAGGCCCTTGGCCCAGGCGGTGCGCACGTAGTCCTCGCGCAGGACCTCGAGCACGGTCGAGCGGGTCATTCGCATCGTCGCGGCGGAGAGCCGGAAGCCCAGCACCGCGGCGGGGAGGAGGAACTGCTGGAGGTTGCGCAGGGGCGACTCCCAGAAGCTCACGTAGCCGATCGCGGGGATCCAGTGGAACCAGATCGCCGCGAAGGTGATCACGAGCGTACCCAGCCAGAAGTCCGGGAACGAGAGTCCGGAGACCGCCACCACCCGGCCCACGTAATCCGAGGCGGAGTCCTGGCGCGTGGCCGAGAGCACGCCGATGGGCACCGCGATGATCAGCCCCAGCACCATCGCGAGCGCGGCGAGCTCGACGGTGACCGGCACCGCCTTGGCGAGGCTCACCGCGATCGGCTCGCCGGTGAAGATCGAGTCGCCGGGGTGGAAGCTCACCATCTGCCACACCCACAGGAGGTACTGCTCGTGGTACGGCAGGTCGAGGCGCAGGTCCTTGCGGATCTTGGCGAGTTCCCGCTCGCCGATGTTGCCGGACTCGCCCATGAGGGCGGTGAGCGCGTCGCCCGGCATCACCCGCATGAGGCCGAACACGATCAGCGACGACAGCAGCAGGACCGGTACCGCCAGCATGAGCCGGCGGATCGCGTACTTGTACACGGAGCGCTGCCCCCGCCCCCGCCGCCGCGCCCCGCTACTTGTCCGGCCAGACCCGGGCGATCGCGGAGGCGCCGTAGCCGTCGGTCCGCCGCAGGGCCAGGGCCGCCCCGTTCCGCAGGTGCGGCTGGAAGACCAGGAACCCGTTGTCGTAGGGCATCCACATCCGGAGGACCTGATCGAATTCTCGGTCGACGATCTTCTTCGTGAGGGTCCGCTGGTCGGCACGGTCCGGCGTCTGGCGCAGCTTGGTGGTGAGCTGGTCGATCACCGGGTCGTTGACGCGGAAGAAGTTCTTCGTCGACTTCGAGTGCATGTACTGGTAGGTGCGCTCGTCGAGGCCCACCGCGTGCCCCGACTGGAAGCCCCAGGACATGCCGTCCCACTTGTTCTCGGCGTAGCGGCCGTAGTAGGTCGTGTAGTCGAGCTTGGTGATCTTGACGTCGACGTTGAGGTTGCGCTTGAGGTCCTGCTGCACGAGCTGCACCTGCGAGGTCATCTGCGGGAAGTACTCGTAATAGAACAGCGTGGTCTCCAAGCCGTTCGGGTGGCCGGCGTCGGCCAGGAGCTTCTTGGCCTCCGCGGGGCGATACTGCCACCACGGCCCGAGGTCGGCCAGGGTCGGCGCCTTGTCCTGGTAGTAGATGTACGGCACGCCCCAGCCGATGATGCCGTGCCCCTCGAACAGCGTGTCGGCCTGCTTCTGCCGGTCGATCGCCATGGACAGCGCACGGCGCACGCGGACGTCGTTGAAGGGCGGCTTGTCCTGGGCGAGGGCCACCCCGAACGGGGTCAGCGTGTTGTGGTACGACTGCACGAGGGCGCTCGGGTTGGTCTTGCGGACCGTCTCCACCTCCGAGGGGCTCGCCAGCCAGATGATGTCGCTCTGCCCGGTGCGGAACGCGGCCATGCGGGTCGCGGCGTCGGGGGTCGAGAGGATGACGTACTCGTCGAAGTAGGGGCGCCCCTTGTCGAAGTAGTCGGGGTTCCGCTGCAGCACCACCCTCACCTTGCGCGTGTGCTCCTTGAGGATGTACGGTCCGGTACCGATCAGATGCTTCTTGAGGTCGCCGTCCTGCTCGAGGACCTCGCGGGCGAACAGGATGGTGATCGGCTCGGCCAGGTTGTGCGCGAAGAACACGTTGGGCGTCTTGAGGTGGATCCGGACCGTGTACTTGTCCGGCGTCTCGATGGCCTCGACCTCCTGGAAGGTGAAGGACTGCGCCCCCTCCTTCGCGTAGGCCTCGAAGCAGTACTTGACGTCGGCGGCCACGAACTCGCGCCCGTTGAGTGGCGGCACGTTCTGCCACTTGACGCCCTGGCGCAGCTTGAACGTCCACACGCGGTGGTCGGGGCTCGGCTGCCACGACTCCGCGAGGTCGCCCTTGAGGCCGAGGTCGGTGGGGCCGCTCACCTCGTCCGCGAACGCGTAGCGCACGAGGCGATTGCCGACGAGGACCGCGAACTGGTGGAGCCCGATGGACTGGGTCAGCCGCGGATCGATCACCGGCGGGTCCCACGAGGAGGCCCGGGTCAGCACGCCGCCGCGCTTGGGCGGTTTCGGGCTGGCCGCGATCCAGTCGGGATAGGAGGCCCCCCGCGCCTGGGCCTGCGCGCGCCCCCGCCCGGTGCCCACCACGAGGGCGCCGGCGCCGAGGCCGGTCCATCCAGCACGCGTGAGGAACTGACGGCGATCGAGCCGGGAGGGAAGCGGGGCGAGGAGATCGTCGGGCATCGCGGCTCTCCTTCTCACGTCTGCGTGAAGGAAAGGACCTCGAGCGAACTCGAGCCGGTGCGTCATTACACCGGGCTGCGAGTGCGGGGACTATGCCGCAGCGCCGACGGTAAAGTCAAGCGGAGCGTATAGTAGCCGGCCATGGGGATCCGGACCGCGGGCGGCCGGGCGATGCTCGGGCCGCTCGCCGCACTCGTGCTCGTGGTCGGTCCCGCCCGCGCCGAGACCCTCGGCGAGGTGCTGGCCGCCCGGGGGGTGCCGGCCCCGCCGCCGGCCGCCGCCGACCAGCCGCTCCAGGCCTACCAGCTGCTCGACGACGAGCGCGACCTGCTGGTGGTCTACCTCGCGAAGCCCCCCGCCGCGCCGCTCCTGCAGGCCGTGCGCTTCGAGCGCGCCACCCGACGGTGGACCGCCGCGCCGCTCGACTGGGGCGGAGCGGCCGACGCCGGCGCGCTCCCGCCCGAGCTGTGCCGGTCCGGCCTCGCGCTCGACCGGTTCCCCGGCGGCTTCCTCGTCCGGGCGCACATCAACCCGTCCGCCGAGTGCACGATCGTCCTCGGACCCGATCTCGCGGTGCGCGGCGTCCTGGCCGGCTGGCCGGTGGCCACCCTCGCGGACGGCCGGCTCGTCTACCAGCGGAACCAGGTGCACTTCGCGTCGTTTCACCCGGTGGCCCTCGCGCTCTGGGATGGCGGCCGCGCGGCGAAGACCGCGCTCTATCCGCCCCGGCCCGCGCGCGGGCTGCGGCGCGCCCACGTGGACCACCTGCGCGGCGTGTACACCGCCGACTGGTGCCGCGCCCACAACCATCCCTGCGATCCGGAGCTGTTCGACGAGCAGGTCAGCGGCCGCGTGGCGACCGGCGCGGGCGACGACGCGCTCGCCTTCGTGGTGGCGTGGGACAACACCGCGGGCTGGAGCGACGCGGAGCGCTGGGGCCGCCTCGAGCCGTTCCGCGAGCTGCGCGCCGCGCTCCCCGCCTGGAACGGCGCCGCCGCGCCGCCCGACTCGCTCTTCCGGGCGCTGGCCGCCGGGCTCTCGCGCGCGCGGAACCTCACCGCCCAGGATCACGTGGCGGCCGCGCTCGCGGGCGAGCCGGCGCTGCGCGATCTCATCGGGGCCGCCCTCGCGGCACCGCGGGCGCCCGGCCGGGACGAGCGGGCCTGGCTGATGGCCCTCGATCCGCGCTGGGGTGACGTCGCCACGTGGCGCGACCTCGCCCGGGCGGTGGCGGTGCCCGACGAGCACACCGACGTGGTGTACGTGTACGCGGGGCTGCGGCAGCCCGGGACCGTGCAGTACCGGGAGCTGCTGCGCTCCGACTTCGAGACTCGCTTCGGCCCCGGCCTCCCCGACCGGGCGCTCGCCCCGGACGTGCTGCGCGCGATCTTTCGCCCGGATGTGAACTGACCCAGGAGGATCCATGGACTTCGGACTGTTCTTCCTCATGCAGCGCGACGAGCAGTGGAGCGAGCAGCTGGTCTACCACTCGGGCCTCGAGCAGATGCTCGCCGCCGAGGCGCTCGGCTACCACTCGGTCTGGATCGCCGAGCACCACTTCAACGACTACGGCCTCTGCCCCACGCCGCCGGTCCTGGCGTCCTTCGTGGCGGCGCGGACGGCTACCCTGCGCCTCGGGATGGGCGTGAGCCTGCTGCCGCTCCACCACCCGGTGGACCTGGCGGAGTCGCTCGCCGTGCTCGACGTGGTGAGCGGCGGGCGGCTCGACGTGGGGATCGGCCGCGGCGGCACGCTGCAGGACTACCAGACCTTCCAGTCCGACCGCGACGACAGCCGGGCGCGGGTCGAGGAGGGGGTCGCGCTCATGCGCCGATCCTGGAGCGGCGCGCCCTTCGACTTCTCCGGCCGCTTCCACTCGGCCGAGCGCCTCCACGTGCGCCCGCAGCCGGTGCAGCGGCCGCATCCGCCGCTGTTCATCGCCTCCAACAGCGAGGAGAGCGTGCGCTCCGCCGCGCGCCTGGGCCTGCCCACCCTGTCGTCGTTCTTCGTGCCGGTGCCGGAGCTGCAGCGGCGACACCGGATCTACCGCGAGGCCTCGCTCGCGGCCGGCCGCGCGCCGGCCGAGATCGAGGCGCTCGAGGCGCGCTCGTGGGGCATGCGGGTGGTGCACGTGGCCCCCGATCACGACGAGGCGCTGCGCGCCATCGAGGCGCCGTTCATGGGCTACCAGCGGCGGATGGCGGTGCTGCGCTCCGACGCCACCGGTGGCTCGGTTCCCGGCTCCTTCGACCGCTCCCTGCTCCGCCTGCGTTCCTTCCGCGAGTACCTGGACGACGGCTGGGCCCTGGTCGGCACGCCCGCCGAGGTGACCCGCGGGCTCCAGCAGTTCTGCGAGGCCACCCGCTACGAGCGCGTGCTCCTGGTGATGGCCCTGCCCGGGCTCCGCACCGACCTGGCCCTGCGGTCGATGCGCCTGTTCGCGGAGGATGTCGCCCCCGCGATGGCGCCGCTCGACCGCGTCGCGGCTACAGGCTTCGCAGGAACTCGATCATCACCGCGTTGACCTCGCGCGGGCGCTCCTGCTGCGTCCAGTGCCCGCAGTCGGGGAGCATGATCGTCTTGCGGAGGGCGGGCACGAACTTCGAGAGATTGGGGATGAGCTGGTCCATCCCGCGGAACGCGACCACCAGGTCGAGGTCTCCCGCCACGTAGAGCGCGGGCACGGTCACCCGCGCGCCCGCGAACGGGGCCAGGAGCTCCCAGCTCCGATCGATGTTGCGGTACCAGTTGAGGCCTCCGCGGAAGCCCGCCCGGGAGAACTCGCCCGCGAAGAAATCGACGTCCGCCTCGGTCAGCCACGGCGGCAGGACCGCGGGGTCCTCGGTGTGGCTCAGGAAGCCGCCGCTCCGGGGCACCATGCCCACCGCGTCCGGGTTGCCGAGGCCCACCCGCGCCCGTCGACCTTCGCCGCCGCCCGAATAGAGGATGCGGCGGACGGTGGACCGCACGTCGCGGCCGAGCTCGGCCTCGGCCACCCCCGGCTCCTGGAAGTAGAGCTGGTAGAAGACCGCGTCGTCGGTCCGCGCCATCGCGGCGGTGGGCCGGGTCGAGCCACGCGGCCGGAACGGCACGCTCAGCCCGATCACCGCGCGGAACCGATCGGGGCGGAGCAGCGCCGAGTGCCAGGCCACCGGCGCGCCCCAGTCGTGCCCCGCGATCACCGCGGTCGGCTCGCCGAGCGCGTCGAGCAGCCCCACCATGTCGCCCACCAGGTGCAGGAGGGTGTAGCGCTCGATCTCGGGGGGCGCCTCGCTCTGCCCGTAGCCGCGCATGTCGGGCGCCACCGCGTGGAAGCCGGCCTCGGCCAGGGCCCGGAGCTGATGGCGCCAGGAGTACCAGGACTCCGGGAAGCCGTGGCAGAGCAGGACCAGCGGGCCCTCGCCCTGCTCGGCCACGTGCAGCCGGATGCCGTTCGTGTCGACGATACGATGACGGACCTCGCTCATCGCCTCTCCGATCTCGGGAACTCCGGGTAGTGCTTCTGCCGGCAGTCCGCGCACAGCCCGTGGCTGAACTGCACGTCGGCGTGGCCGCTCACGTAGGCCTCGAGCTGCGTCCAGGATCCCTCCTCGTCGCGCACCTGCTTGCAGTGGGCGCAGATCGGCAGGATGCCGTGGAGCGTCGTGATCTCCGCGCTCTGCTGGGCCACCAGGCTCTCGAGCGCCACCTTGGCGAGGGCCAGCTCGCTCGTCCGGCTCGCCACCAGACCTTCGAGGTCCGCGTTGAGCCGATGCAGGGCCTCGGTGCGCTGGCCGAGCAGCTGACGGTACGAGCTGCCGAGCAGGCCGCTCACCGCACAGCGGCCGAGGGTGAACAGTAAGCACAGGCAGGTGATCCACCGCTCGGCCGCCGTCGAGACCGGGATGGCCGGCCGCCGCGCCAGCACCGCGATCACGATGGTGACGCTGGCGGCCGTGAAGCCGAGCCACACGGCCACCAGACGGATCGTGAGCCGCAGCGCGGCGAACGCGATCGTGACGAAGAGCACGGTCATGAACACGAAGCCGACCTCGGGGGCCGCGGCCAGCAAGGCGGTCTGGACGGTCACGCAGGCCAGGGCCTGCCAGAGGGTCAGGAACGGGTCGGGAGCGTCCTCGGCGACCCCGGCCGTGAAGGCGACCAGGAACCCGGCGCAGACGAGCCCGCCCGCGAGCGCGTACCCCACCGGCACGCGGAGCGAGGTCGTGCCCGCCGCGGCATAGGCCAGCAGGACCAGCGCGTCGAGCAGGTAGCTGGCCGCGACCACCCCCAGCATCCGCAGCCGCAGCTGGCGGCGCCGGCGGCGGCGCGCCACCGGGTCGTCACCGCGGGGAGCGCCGGCCGCGGACGCCGCTCCGCGCGCCGAGGTCATCGGGCCACTCCTTCCCCGGACGCGGGGAGCCGCGGGCCGCCGGCCCTCACGCGCCGATCGGAACGCCTCGCTTGGCTCCTCCCGGCGGGGCGGCGGCGGCCCTGGCCACCGCCGCGTCCGCCTTCTCGAAATCGGCGTCGGTGAATCCGTACAGGTGCGCCCCGCCCATCAGGATCTGGGCCGCGGTCTCGCGCGAGCAGTGCTTGAGCACGTTGTCCGACACGTTCGGGAAGTTGGAGTCGAAGTGCGGGTAGTCGGTGGAGACGCACATCCGGTCGCCGCCGATCAGGCCCGCGGTGGCCTCGATCTCGGGCTCGCTCCCCTCCACCGCGGCCCAGCAGTTGCGGCGGAAGTACTCGCGCGGGGCGAGGGAGAGGTAGGGCGCGTGCGAGTCGCGGTACTGCGGGTAGTCCCACTCGATGCGCGAGAGCAGCCCGGGCACCCACGAGTTCTGCGCCTCGAGGAATCCTACCCGCAGCTTCGGGTGGAACTCGAAGACCCCGCCCACGATCATCGCGATCAGGGCCTGCTGCATCTCGATCCAGTGGCTGGCCACGTGGCGGTAGAAACGGTTCTCGCCGTAGAGCACGTTCATGTGCGAGTTCCAGGCCCCGGTGCCCTCGTGGAAGCCCCACGTGACGTCGAGCTCCTCGTGCAGGCTGTAGAGCGGGTCCCAGTAGTTGGAGTGCCAGTAGTGCCCGTTGACCAGGTTGGGCCGGATGAACGAGCCGACCGCGCCCAGCTCGCGCACCCCGCGCACCAGCTCGCGGCAGGCGAGATGCACGTCGTGCACCGGCAGCATCGCCACGAACTTGAGACGCTCCGGGCTGTGGCGGCAGAACTCGGCGATCCAGTCGTTGTAGGCCCGGCAGAGGGCGAGCGACAGCTGCGGGTCCAGGTTGTCGCGCGCGATCAGGCTGAGCCCGGTGGTCGGGTAGAGCACCGCGATGTCGACGCCCTCGATGGCCATCGCCATCACCTGCGCTTCCGGACCGTAGTTGCGCTCGATCGCGAAGTCGAGCCGGTTGGTGGACTGAAGCCGCGATCCCGACAGCGGCTGGGTGCTGTGGGTGCCGGCCCCGCCCGCGCGGCTGCGCTTGCGGTACTGCTGCATCTCCGCGTCCATGGTGGTGGGCAGCCCGTCGATGACGATGGTGCCGCGCTTGGGCCGCCCGTCCGCGCCGAGCGGCAGGACCACCCGGTCGCGGAAGCGTGGGTCGAGGTACCGCTCGAAGAGGTCGGGCGGCTCCATGATGTGCATGTCCGAGTCGACGAACCGGAGATTGTCTTTCATCAGGCCCTCTCGTAGGCCAGGCGCTTGACCTTGTCCATGTTGGTGCCCTCGATGCGGATGAGCCGCGTCGGGCCCTCGCGCCGCGGGGAGTGGAGGTCGCCCTCGTTGTAGACGTGGGCCATGCCGGGCTTGAGCGGGTAGCTGCGGACGTGGCGGACCTTCCCGGGCCGCGCCTCGGTCGCGGGCTCCACGAGGGCCCAGTCGTTCATCAGGGTCTCGCCCCGGGCCTGGCCGTAGATGGCCCACGACGGCCCGTGGTCGTGCGGGTTGCTCTCCTTCGCGCCCTTGTAGTTGTGGGCGAGGATACAGAAGCCGAGCTGCGGATCGGTGAAGAGGATCTTGCGCTCCGGCACGTCGTCGGTCAGGTGCCGCGTGACGAAGGCGTCGTCGCGCAGCACCGCCTCGAGCAGGCTTCGCACCTTCTCGCGCCCGGTCGGTCCGGGCTCGGCGGTGAGCAGATCGTGGGCGGCGGCGGCGAAAGACTCGAGCGTGTGGGCCATGAGGGCCTCCTCAGTCGTCCAGCAGGGTGCGAAACAGTCGGGCCAGGTCGGCCTTCCCCTCGAAGCCGATGCCGGGGACGTCGGGCGGCGCGACGCGTCCCTTCACCGGCACCGTCCGGTCGGTCAGGCCCCCGAACGGCCGGAAGGCCAGCGGGTTCATCTCGGCGCCGCCGAGCCCCAGCGCGCAGGCCACGTGCAGCGTGAACAGATGGCCGCCGTGCGGCCAGAACGCGCGGCGGGGCCAGCCGCGCGATTCCAGGGTCCGCACGATGTCGAGATGGCCCGGGATGCCGTAGCAGTGGACCGGATCGAACAGCAGGATGTCCCGGTCGCGGCGGAGCCCGCCGTACCGGTCGAGCAGTCGGGCCTCGGCGGCCGAGAACAGGGCCTCGCCCGCCGCGATCGGGGGCTCGTACGCGGCCGCGGCCGCGGCGTGGGTCTCGAAGTCGAGCGGGTCGCAGATGTCCTCGAGCCACCAGAGGCCGTGCGGGGCCAGGGCGCGGGTCGCCTCCATCGCGCGGGGCGCGTCGTAGGCATTCATGGCGTCGACCGCCAGGTGCTCGGGAGACACCACCGCGGCCGCCGCCTCGATGCGACGCAGGTCCCGCTCGAGCGGCGCGCCGCCGATCTTGATCTTGGCGTGCGTGTAGCCGTGGTCGAGGAACCAGCGGATCTCGTCGGCCAGGCGCGCGGCGTCGTCGGCCGGGTAGTAGTAGCCGCCGCCCGCGTAAACCGTCGCGTCGTCGGTCTCCGCCCGGCGCTCGCCGGCCACGTCGGCCAGGAAGCGGTGCAGCGGGACGCCGGCGATCTTGGCCGCCGCGTCCCACACCGCCATGTCGAGCGTGCCGACCGCCACGCACCGCTCGCCGTGGCCGCCCGGCTTCTCGCCCTCCATCATGGCGCGCCAGGCCCGCATCGGGTCGAGGCCGGCCCCGTCCGGCGTCGCGAGGTCGGCGGCGGCCAGCAGGCGGGGGGCGAACCGCTCCCGGATGAGCCCGCCCTGGGCGAAGCGCCCGACCGACCCGAAGCCCCAGCCCACCACCGGCCGGCCGTCCCGCACCACGTCGGTCACCACCGCCACGATCGACGTGGTGAGGCCGCCGGACGGAATCGTCGTGTCGCGATATCGCGAGATCGCCACCGACCGCTCCCGGACGTCGACGATGCGCATGTTCGAGCCCTGTTCAGGCGAGAAGCACCCTACGCCGCCCGCCATATCGTGTCAATGTCGGGCCGCCCCGCGATGCCGTATCATAGCCGGCGAGGAGCCCGCCCATGAGCCTGCGCAAACGGATCGGCGTGATGGTGCCGTCGACGAACACCACCTGCGAGGCGGATTTCCAGCTCGTGGCCCCGCCCGGCGTCACCATCCACGGCCAGCGGCTGTGGATGACCAACGAGGGCACCGGCGATCAGGCCTTCGAGCGCATGAACACGGAGATCGAGAGCGGCGCCCGGTACCTCGCGACCGCGCGCGTCGACGTGGTGGTGTACGGCTGCACCACCGGCAGCTTCTTCAAGGGCCCGGGGTGGGACCACCAGATGCTCGACGTGATCCGGCGCGAGGCCGGCGTCCCCGCGGTGGCCACGAGCCCCTCGGTGGTCGAGGCGCTGCGCTCGTTCGGGGCCCGGCGCATCTCGGTGGCCACGCCCTACCCGGAGTGGAACAACCGGCGGCTCCGCGGCTACCTCGAGGCCCAGGGCTTCGAGGTGCTGAACGTCGACGGCGAGCCGCGCGCCGCCGCGTCCGGGAACCAGGGCATCAACGACCAGGACCCGGAGTCGGTGGTGGAGTTCGCCTCGCGCGCGTGCCGGCCCGAGGCCGACGCGCTGCTCTGCTCGTGCACCGCGTGGCGCTCGGTCGAGGCCGCGAGCGCCATCGAGCAGCGCACCGGGCGGCCGGTCGTGAGCTCGAACCAGTCCACCATCTGGACCGCGCTGCGGGCCCTCGGTATCACCCGGCCGATCACCGGATTCGGGCGCCTGCTGGAGAGCCTCGCCCCGGCCCGTCCGCTGTCGGCCGCCGGCTAGCTCCCGGCCGCGCGGCGCCGCGGAAGACACGCATGGGCGCGATCGTCGCCTGCATCGGCATGGGTCTGCTGGGCTCGGCCCTGGCCGAGAACCTGATCCGGGCCGGCTTCACGGTGCGCGGCTACGACCTGGCCCCCGAGCGCGTGCGCGAGCACGCCGCCCGCGGCGGCGTTCCCGCCGACTCGCCCGCCGACGCGGCCCGCGGCGCGGACACCGTGCTGACCTGCCTGATGACCGCCGACATCGTGCGCGAGGTCCTGCTGGGGCATGACGGCGCGCTCGACGCAGCCGGCCCCGGCCTGGTCGTCGTCGACTGCAGCACGATCCACCCGGACGCCTCCGCCGCGCTCGCCGCCGACCTCGCGCGCCGGGGCATCGCGATGCTGGACGCGCCGGTGGCCGGGTCGAGCGGGCAGGCGCGCCGGCGCGAGGCGCCGGTGGTGGTGGGCGGGGACCGCGGGATCTTCGAGCGCTGCCGGCCGGTGCTGGACGCCATCGCGCGGCGCGCGCATCACGTGGGCCCGAACGGCGCGGGGGCGCGCGCCAAGCTGGTGGTCAACCTGGTGCTCGGGCTGAACCGGCTCGCGCTCGCCGAGGGACTGCTGTTCGGGCTGCGCCAGGGCCTCGACGGCCCCGACCTGCTCGCGGTGCTGAAGGACAGCGCGGCCTACTCGCGCGCGATGGACGTCAAGGGCGAGCGCATGCTCGGGGAGCGCTTCGAGCCGGAGGGCAAGCTCGCCCAGCATCTCAAGGACGTCGAGCTGATGCTCGAGGTGGGGCACGCGGCGGGCGCGCCGCTGCTGGCGACCGCGCTGCACCGGCAGCTCCTGACCGCCGGAGTGGCGGGCGGATGGGGCGAGCGGGACAACTCCGCGATCATCGCGGTGCTCCGCTCGCTCGTCACGCCCGCGCCCGGAAATCGCCCGCCGACGCCCGAGCCCGGTCAGGTATAATCGGGCCGTCTTCGCGGAAGATACTGGCAGGCCGTCGCGCCCCTGTCACTCTCACCGGATCGCGCGGGAAGCTCATGTCGTCGCAAAGGAGACCGCGTGAGCCGGATGCCCTCGAAGTCGTTCCGCTGCGAGGTGGTCTCCGAAAACGTGGCGATCACCCTGCGGCGACGCAACGCGATCACGGGCCGGGGCAAGCTCTTCGTGCGGTGCAGCGAGAAGGACTGTCAGTACCTCGACGCCAACGAGCCGCCCTGCCCGCTGACCCTCGCGCTGTTCACCAACGAGATCAGGGAGCGGATGATCGCCGATCGCGAGTAGCCGTCCCGGGCTTCCGGCCCGTCACCGGCTTCTTGGCCGGGCGCGGCTTGGGGCGGCTCCAGCGCGGTCCCGGGCCGGGGAACGCGGGTGGGCGCCAGGGTCGGGCCGCGGAGGTGTGACCGCACTGGGCGCAGGGCTGGCCGCCGCTCGCCGCGCACGCGTCACGCTCGTGCTCGCAGCCCGCGTCCTCCACGCAGTAGACGCACATCACCGGCCCTCGGCCGGCATCCCGAGGCAGGCGACCTTCTTCCTGGCGCAGAGCCCGCACGGCGCGGTCGCCACCTGCATGACCGTACCCGGGGCGGTGAACAGCTCGTCGATCACCTGGATGACGTCGCGCTTCGCGTAGCTCTTGTCCAGGTTGTCCTTCGTCAGCTTGATGAGACAGCGCGAGCAGAGCAGCCGGCCCCGGAAGTCCGCCCGGAAGAGACTCTCGACCACGCGCCGGATGAAATCACCCACGGTATAGACGGCGGCGTCTCGCTGCATGGCGTCTGCTCGCTCACCGGCCCGGTGGACGCCGGTTTCCCCCCTGCCGACCGACGAGCCGTTCCTGCGCGCTGGCACAGAGGCTCGCGACGTGATGGCCAAAGCCGACCACCGCGGCGGCGAGGAGGGCGAAAACTCCAGGGGTCTTCTTCATGGTGCTCCTTCGGGAGGTGGGAGCACAGCGCGCCAGATGCCGGTGGGCCTCGGCGCCCGCAGCGCCACCCTGAGGGGCCCAATGGAAGGCGGACACTACGATAGCACGCCGGGCGATTCCCCCGCTGCGGAGTTCAGGCGCCCGGCGCACGCTTCAGCTCGATCTCGATGAAGGCGAACTCGAAGGGATTCGAGTTGCGCACGTCGTGCTCGACGCCCGCGTCGCGATAGTAGGGCTCGCCGACCCGCAGCGCGCTGGTGGTCTCGCCGGCGACGCCGGTCGCGGCGAGCGATCCGGTCACGAGCGGCACCACCACGTAGGCGTACTCGTGCCGGTGATGGCCGGTGTGCGCCCCCGGCGCGAAGCGCCACTCGGTGACCCGGACCTGCGCGTTGTCGATCTTCACGGTGGCCACCGCCTGCGTCTCGCTCATCTTGTCTCTCCCTTGCCTTCGAGCTCCGCCCATCGGGCGTAGAGCCGGTCGACCTCGGCCCGCGCCGTCTCGAGGTCCGCGTAGCGGGCCTGGAGCGCTGCGGGGTCCGAGGCGATCGCGGGATCCTCCGCGGCCCGACGGCACGCCTCGAGCGCGGTCTCGGCCTCGACGATGGTCGCCTCCATCCCGTCCCACTCCCGCTGCTCCAGGTACCCGAGCCTCTTTCCCTTCTTCTCTCCCTCTCCCCTCCGGGGAGAGGGCAGGGTGAGGGGCCCGGCGGTGAGGGGGTGGGTGTCGAGTACTCGCTCCCGCCGCGCCGCCTCCCACTGCGCATAGTCCGCGAAGGTCTCCACGCCGCCCTGGCCGTCCAGCGCCACGATGACGGTCGCGATCCGGTCGAGCATGAACCGGTCGTGGGTGACCAGCACGAGCCCCCCCTCGAACGCGGCCAGGCTCTCCTCGAGCACGTCCAGCGTCGGGATGTCGAGATCGTTCGTCGGCTCGTCGAGGATCAGCAGGTCGGCGGGCTCGCGCATGAGGCGGGCGATGTGGATGCGCGCCAGCTCGCCGCCCGAGAGCCGGCCCACCGGCACCTCGAGGTGCTCGGGCGGGAACAGGAAGCGCTTGGCCCATGCGGCCACGTGCACGTTGCGTCCCTGGAAGACGACCGCGTCGCCCTCGGGCGCCAGTGCGCGGCGCAGCGGCAGCTCCGGGTCGAGCCACGTCCGCTGCTGCTCGAAGCGGACGGTCCGGAGCCCGTCCGCGCGCTCGATCGAGCCGGCGTCGGGCTCGAGCGTGCCGGCCAGCAGGTTGAGCAGCGTGGTCTTGCCGCTGCCGTTCGGCCCCATGAGCCCCACGCGCACGCCCGGGGTGATGATCAGGTCGAGGCCCCGGATCAGCGTCCGGCCCCCGAGGGCCTTGGTCAGCCCGCGGGCGACCAGCAGCTCGCGGGTGCGGCGGCCGGAGGCGACGAAGTCGATGCCGGCGGTCCGGGTGGCGCCGCGCGCCCGCGCGTCTCGCAGCTCCTCGATCAGCCGGTCCGCCTCCTTGATCCGGCCCTTGGCCTTGGTGGAGCGGGCCTTGGCCCCGCGCCGCAGCCACTCGATCTCGCGCCGGACGGTGTTGGCGAGCGCGTCCTCGTAGGCGGCCTGGCCCCGGAGGAACTCGTCGCGCCGGACGAGGAACTCGCTGTACCGGCCGTCGGTCTCGAACAGGCCGGAGGGGTACGCGCGGTCGATCTCGAGCATGCGGGTGGCCACGTGCTCGAGGAAGTAGCGGTCGTGGCTGACCACCAGGCAGGCCCGGGCGCGCTCGGCCAGGAGCGCCTCGAGCCACAGGATGCCCTCGACGTCGAGGTGGTTGGTGGGCTCGTCCATCAGGAGGATGTCGGGCTCGGCCGCGAGCTCGCGGGCGATGGCCAGGCGCTTCTGCCAGCCGCCGGAGAGCGTGGCCACCTGGGCCCGGCCGTCCGCGAAGCCCGCGCGGCCCAGGGCGTGCGCGATGCGCCCGGGGCGATCGGCCTCGTCGACCCCGGTCAGGGCGGAGGCCACCACGTCCTCCACGGTGCCGCCGGCCGAGAAGGCGGGATCCTGCGGCACGTAGCCGACGCGGACACCCCCGCGAAGGGAGCGCCGGCCGCGGTCGGGCGACTCGAGGCCCGCGAGGATCTTGAGGAGCGTGGACTTGCCGGCCCCGTTCGGGCCCACAAGGCCCACCTGGTCCCCCTCGAAGAGCCCGAAGGACAGCCCCTCGAAGAGGGACCGGGTGCCGTAGGCCTTGCCGACTGCCTCACAGCTCAGGAGCAGCGATCGGGTCACGCGAAACTACTTCTTCTCCTTCTTCGGTTTCTTCTTCTCTTTCTTCATGCTCCGTCCCTTGGCCACGTGCTCACCCCCCTCCCGGTTGTTCCGAGGTGCAGGTTGCGCCGACCCGATTATATGCGGTCTTGCGCCCTCAGGTATACTTCGGGACGTCCCGAGTCCCACACTCTCACGGAGGAGGCACCCACATGGGCGCACGAGTCGAATCGCTGGCGAAGAAGTACGAGGCCAAGGCCGCCGAGCTGACCGCCACCATCCAGAAGCTCTCCGACGCCGACTGGAAAAAGGTCACCGCCGCCGAGAAGTGGCCGGTGGGCGTCACCGCGCACCACGTCGCCGGGGGCCACGAGCCCATCTCGGGCATCGTGAAGACGATCGCCTCCGGCCAGTCCATCCCCAACTTCACCCCGGGCATGCTCGACGAGATGAACGCCAAGCACGCCAAGGACTTCGCGGGCTGCACCAAGGCCGAGACCCTCGCCCTGCACGAGAAGGGCGTCAAGCAGGCGGCCGCGGTGGTGCGCTCGATCCCCGACGCCGATCTGGACAAGAGCGGCACCGTGCTGACCGGCATGGCGCCCATGACCGCCCAGCAGGCCATCGAGGGCATCCTGATCAACCACATCGACGACCACATGGGGAGCATCCGCAAGACCGTCGGCGCCTGACCCGTGCCGCGGGTCCGCGAGATCGAGGACGACGCCGGGGATCCCATGCTCCGCGAGCTGTTCGAGCGCGAGCGGGGGGTCTTCGGCTCGCTCCTCAACACGACCAAGGTCCTCGCCCACTGCCCGCCGATCCTCAAGGCGGCCAAGCAGCTCGGGGCCTCCATCGAGAAATCGGGGAGGCTGCCGGCCGCCCTGCTGCCCCTGATCTACCTCCGCGTCGCCCTGATCAACGGCTGCCCCTTCTGAATTGACATCAATGCATCCAGGGGGATGCAGACGGGGGCGGACGAGGAGAAGGTGCGCGAGGTGCCGACCTGGCGGGACAGCGCGCGCTTCTCGCCGATGGAGCGCGCCGCGCTGGAGTACGCCGAGGCCATGACCATCACCGGCCAGCGGGTCTCGGACGAGCTCTTCGCGCGGGTGCGGTCCTTCTTCGACGAGGCACAGGTGGTCGAGCTGTCCGCCGCGGTGGCGCTCGAGAACTTCCGCAGCAAGCTCAACGTGCCGCTCGGCATCGAGGCCCAGGGCTTCTGCGTGATCCCGCCCCGGCCGGATACGACGGGCACTCGACGATAAGCGCTAGTGCACGATCCGGGCGCGTCCATGGCGCCCATCCCCTCGCGACGCCGGAGAAAGAATAGCCCCACCGCGCCGGCGGGGCGGGCCAGGCGCCCGCCGCCGCCGCGGCGGTCACTTCGACCGCTCGGCCGCTACCCCAGCATCAGGACGGTGCGCGAGACCTCGCCCGCCTTCATGGCCCGGAACGCTTCGTTGACGTCCTCGAGCTTGCCGCGGCGGGTGATCATCTCGTCGAGCATGAGCCGGCCCTGCCGGTAGAGCTCGATGTAGTGCGGCATGTCCACCTTGAATCGGTTGGAGCCCATGCTGCAGCCCTGGATCTTCTTCTCGCGCAGGAACATCGGCCCGTCGAGCTCGATCTTCTGCCCCACCGGGATCATGCCGACGATGGTGGCGGTGCCGCCCGGCCGGATGCAGTCGAAGCACTGCTCGGCCGCGATCTTGAGCCCGATGCACTCGAAGGAGTAGTCCACCCCGCCACCGGTCAGGTTGCGGATCTGCTTCACCGGATCGTCCGCCTTGGCGTTGACCCCGTGGGTGGCGCCCAGCTCCTTGGCCTTGACGAGCTTGGACTCGACGGTGTCCACTGCGATGATCATGCGGGCGCCCGCGATGCGCGCGCCCTGCACCGCGGCCAGCCCCACCCCGCCCGCGCCGAAGACCGCCACCGTGGAGCCCGCCTCGATGTGTGCGGTGTTCAGCACCGCCCCCACCCCGGTGGTCACCCCGCAGCCGATGAGGGCGGCCCGGTCGAGCGGCATGCTGTCGTCGATCTTCACCAGCGCGTTCTCGTGCACCAGCATCTTCTCCGCGTAGGCGGAGAGGTTGGCGAACTGGTTCACCGGCTGGCCCTTCCACGAGAGCTTCGGCGGATCGGTCTTGGCCCGCACCGGCCGCGTCTGGCAGAGGTGGGTGCGCCCGGTGAGGCAGTAGTCGCAGTGCCCGCAGAAGACGGACAGGCACGCGATGACGTGATCGCCCGGCTTGAACTCGCTCACCTGCAGCCCGACCTCCTCCACGATCCCGGCCGCCTCGTGGCCGAGGATGGCGGGGGTGGGGAACGGGTAGTAACCGTCCACGAAGTGGAGATCGCTGTGGCAGACGCCGGAGGCGACGGTGCGCACCAGCACCTCGCGCCCGATCGGCTTGTCGATGTCGACGTTCTCGATGGTGAGCGGCTGATGCGGCCCGTGGAACACGGCTGCCTTCATGGCTGGCCTCCTTTGGCTCGAGCGGGTGGGCCGGTCCGGCCCTTCCCGCCAGACAGATAGCCCCGCCGCCGTCGGCGTGTCAAGGACCATTGTCCGGTGTAGACTCGCGGCGTCCACACCATGACGCAGACCACGCTGGCCTACGTCGGCGGCTACACCGCGCGGGAGCGCAACGGACGGGGCGAGGGCGTCCACGTCTACCGCGTGGACCCCGGCTCGGGGACGTGGAGCCACCTCCAGCTCCTCCCGGACATCGCGAATCCCTCGTGGCTCACCCTCGACCGGCCGGGACGCGTCCTCTACGCGGCGCACGGAGACGGCACCGAGGCCACCGCGTACGCGATCGACCCCGCCTCCGGCCGGCTCCGCGTGCTCGGCCGCCAGCCGACCGGGGGCACGAACGGGGTGCGGCTCGGCATCGACGCCTCCGACCGCTTCCTCGTCTGCGCGAACTACAGCTCCGGCACGGTGGCGGTGCTACCGATCGAGCCCGACGGCTCGCTCGGGGCCCTCCGCGATCTGGTTCCCCTCGAGGGGACGCCCGGCCCGCATCGCACCCAGCAGACCAGCGCGCACCCGCACGACATCGCCTTCGATCCGCGCGGCCGCTTCTTCCTGGTGCCCGACAAGGGCCTCGACGCCGTCTTCGTCTTCCGCGTCGACGCGGCCGGCGGCAAGCTCGTGGCGGGAACGCCGCCCCGGGTGGCGACGCGGGCCGGCGCGGGCCCGCGGCACGCGGGCTTTCATCCCACCGCGCCCTACGCCTACGTGCTCAACGAGCTCGACTCCACGCTCACCACCTACCGCTTCGACGACGAGCGCGGAGGCCTGAGCCCGCTCCAGGTCATCACCACGCTGCCGCCGGACTTCACCGGCAACAACACCACGTCCGAGATCGCGATCGCCCCCTCGGGGCGCTTCGTGTACGGCTCGAATCGCGGCCACGACAGCATCGCGATCTTCCGCGTCGACGAATCGAGCGGGACGCTCCACCCGGTCGGCTGGGAGCCCACCCAGGGCAAGACCCCGCGCTTCATCGCGCTCGATCCGGCCGGGGCCTTCCTCTATGCGGCCAACCAGGACAGCGACACGATCGTGGCCTTCCGCGTGGACCCGCGGGCCGGTACCCTCACGCCCACCGCGCAGGTCGTGCGGGTGGGCAGCCCCAGCAGCATCGTCTTCCGGTAGCGCTCAGGGCGAGCGGCCGGGCGCGGGCGACGGCGCGGTCTCGAGCGGCCGGAGCAGCGCCTCGATCTCCGCCGGAGGCACGCCCGCCACCAGCGCCTCGCGCAGCTCGGTCGCCGCCTCGGCGGCCCGCCCCTGCCGGACGTAGAGCCGGCCCAGCTCGCGGTGCGCCTCGCCCAGGCCCGGAGCGAGGCGGATCGCCTCGCGCAGCTCCCGCTCCGCCTCCGCGTCGCGCCCCTGCACCAGGAGCGCGGCTCCCAGGCGATGGTGCGGCGTCCCCCGTCCGGGCCAGAGCGGGATCGCGCGCCGGGCCCACGCCTCCGCCTCGACGACCCGCCCCGCGTTGAAGTACTCCCCGGCCAGGTTCAGCACGCACAGCCGGCACTCCGGGTCCGCGGCGGCCGACACCTGCCAGAGGGTGAACGTGTCGCGCCAGCTCGCGCTGTGGCGCCGGGCGACGGCGGCCCACCCGGCCAGGGCGACCGCGAGCACCACCAGCAGCGCGGCCGCGCCGGCCCGACGCGACGGCGCTGCGTGGCCCGCGCGCACCGCGGCGGCCGCGACGCCACCCAGCAGCAGGGCCAGCGCCACACCCGGCAGGTACGCGTAGCGCTCCGCCACCAGGTGCGAGCCCGAGTGCACGAGCCCGCTCACCGGCAGCAGCACCAGGAGATACGCGGCCCACGACGCGAGGCCGGCCGGCCACCGCCGTCTCAGCACGACGACGGCGGCGGTGAGCGCCAGCACCGCGAGCGCGGCGCCCAGGAAGCGCGGCGCGAGCAGGTCCACCCGCACCGGCGGCTCGTGGTAGGGCGCCAGCCCCGAGGGCCAGACCGAGGCGGCCACGAAGTACCACACGCTGTAGGCGGCCATCGCGACGCGCGCGCCGACGCCGTACTGCTCGATGGTGGAGAAGCGCGCGCCCGTCGCGCGCGCGGCCACCGCCATCGCCGCCCCGACCAGCGCCAGCACCAGGAACGGCAGCTTCTCGCGCACGCGCGCGGCCCAGGCCGTGGGGCGTCGCAGCGGATACGCATCGAGGATCAGCAGCACCGCGGGCAGCGTGACCGCGATCTCTTTCGAGAGCAGCGCCGCCGCCATCCCGAGCAGCGCCAGCGCGCCCCACGGTCGCCACCGCAGGGGGCCGCCGCCGTCCACCGCGCGGACGTACGCGAGGAGCGCGGCCAGGTAGAAGGTCGCGCAGAGGACGTCGCCGCGATCGGTGGCCCACGCCACGCTCTCGGCGCGGAGCGGGTGGACGCCGAAGGCGAGCCCCGCCACCGCCGCGCCCACCGCGAGGGCCGCGCGCTCCGCTCCGGCCGAGCCGCCGGCCGCGTCGCGCGGGAGTGCCGCGCCGATGAGTCGCCAGGCGAGCCAGGTGACAAGCCCGGCGTTGACCGCGTGGAGCAGCAGGCTCCCGAGGTGATAACCCCACGGGCTCATGCCCGCCATCACGTAGGTGAGCGCGAAGCTCAGCCACGTGAGCGGCATGTAGTGGCCCATCAGCGTGGTGGTGGCCATCCAGCGGAGATGGCTCGAGCCGAGACCGCGGTAGGCGAGGTTGCCGGTGAGCGTGGTGTTGTCGTCCCAGGCGAGGAACTGCCCGCCGAGAGCGGGCAGGAACACGAGGCCGGCGGCGAGCGCGACGACGAGGGCCAGGCCGAGCCGGGGCGCGAGCGGATCGGGGCGAGCCGCGTCATCGCTCACCCCGACACCGTAGCACGACCGGCGCTTACGACACGCCGTCCACGATCACCACGCTCGTGCGGCCGGCCCGCATACGGAGCGCCTTGGGCGCGCGGTACTCCTCCGAGTCGTACCAGCGCCGGGCGTCGGCCAGGCTCGGGAACTCGATCACCACCAGCCGGGTGGGCTTCCAGTCGCCCTCCACCGTCTGGTGGGCGCCGCCGCGAACGAGGAAGCGCCCGCCGTACTTGGCGAGGGTGGCGGGCACCTGCTTGCGGTACTCCTCCATCGCGGGCAGGTCGGTCACGGTGACGTCGGCGAGCACGTACGCGGGTATCACCCGTCCCCTATCTCGCGGCCTGTGCCGCGGCGGTGAGCCGGTCCATGAACTCCTTGCCCACCTGCTGCTCGACGCTCGCGTAGACCGGCTTCATCAGCGCCTGGAACGCCTTCAGGTCCTTCACCTCGTTGACCTGCGTCCCCGCCTTCTTCATGACCTCGAGGTCCTGCTTCTCCTTCTCCACCTCGAGGCGGCGGTGCACGACGCACGCCTGCTGCATCGAGTCGGCCACCACCTTCTGCAGATCGGGGGCGAGCGACTGGTAGCGCTTCATGTTCATGAAGTACGCGATCGGCGGGTAGGAGTGGCGGGTCAGCGAGTAGTACTTGGTGACCTCCTGGAACTTGTCGGAGGTCATGGTGAACGACGGCAGCTCCATGCCGTCGATCGTTCCCTGCTTCATGGCCAGGTAGACCTCGACGTAGGGCATCGGCACCGGGTTCGCGCCGAGCGCCTTCATGAACGCCACGTAGGTCGGCGATTCCTGCACCCGGATGGTCAGGCCCCTCATGTCCTCGGGGGCGAAGATCGGCCGCTTGTTGACCATCATGTTGCGGAAGCCCCAGCCGCCGCCGAAGCAGAAGCCCTTCACGCCCTTGGCCTCCATACGTCGGAGCAGCTCCTGGCCGATCGGCCCGTCCATCACCTTCCACACCTGCTCGCGCGAGGACCAGAAGAAGGGCAGGTCGAGGGCCTGGTAGGCGGGCTCGAACATGCCGCCGATGGGCGCCGAGCCGATCGGCACGACGTCGATGGTGCCGAGCTGCGCGCCCTCGAGATGCGCCGCCTCGCCCTTGGCCAGGCCGTTGCTGATCACCACGTCGAGCTTGATCCGGCCTCCGCTCTTCTGGTCGAGGGTCTTGGCCAGATCGAAGAGGGCGTCGTTCACCGGGTTGCCGGGACCCACCCCGCTGCCCGCCTTCAGCTGGAGCGGGGCCTGGGCGGCCGCGACCACCGGGGCGAGAAGGAGCACGACGAGCGCGACGAGGATCTTCATGACCACACCTCCTTGTGAGGCCCCCGAGGATAGCACGCGACGACGCTGGTGGGGCTAGTGGGGCGTGAGGCTCACCGGGAGCGTCTGCCGATCCACCTGGCCCGCCAGGACGATCTCCGCCTTGACCGGTGGGTTGAGCGGCGAGAGCTCGAAGCGCCACGCCCCACCGGGGCCCTCGGTGATGTTGGGGCCGAAGTAGGCGAGGGCCTGGCCGTCGGCGCCGAGGAGGCGGACGTAGTACACCCGGTCACCGTCCCGGTTCGTGGCGAGGGTGACGCTCTTCCGGCCACGGGCTGCGACGGTCACGGTCAGGTCGCCCTGCTGCACCCGGCGTCCGACCGTGAGGTCGTCGAGGGTCAGGGTCTCGAGCGTCCGGGGATACTGCATGGTGAGCGTTCCCTGCACCGATTTCAGATCCTCGGGCCTGGCCTTGGTCTCGACGTAGAGGCTCAGCGAGGTCGAGAGGCGCCCGTCCTTGGGCGCGCCGGTGAAGCGGACCGCGCTCTCCCACCTCGACCGCGCCACCGTCGGGCTCGCCGCGTCCGCCGCCGGCGGGGTGAGCACGCTGCCGTCGTTGAGCTCGACGCGGGTGAGGCGGAGCTGCCCGGCCGAGAAGCCGCGCTCGAAGTTCGGGACCGCCGGGCTCCGCAGGGTGAGATCGAACCGCATGGCGAAGAACGATTGCACCCGGTCGAGCGAGAGCTCGAAGGGCTCCAGCGGGCCGGCGCCGCGGGCCCGCGGGAACTCGCGCCGCAGGGCCTGGAGGCTGTAGGGCCGGAACGCGGGCGTCCGGTCGAGGGCGAGCCCGCTCGGCTTGCCGGCGGGGGCGAAGTCGGTCAGCGTGAACGGCAGCTCCAGGGTCTCCTCCTCGGCCGCGAACACGACCTCCAGCCGATCGACCGTCCCCGAGTACTGCCGCTGGCCCGAGACGCCCTCGCCGAACAGGAAGTCGGAGGAGAACGCGCTCGGCGAGGCGAGCGGCTGCCCCTTGGCGTTCAGCGCGCGGAACAGGAGCAGGCGGCTGCGGGCGCCCGCGATCTGGTACGAGACGCGGCCGCCCTCGATCCCGGTGACCGTGAAGGCCGCCCCGTACCGGTCGGCGGTGACGCCGGACGTCGGATGCGCCAGCGTCACCACCTCGGTCCGCGTCGGCAGCCGGAGCTGGACGCGACCGGTCAGGCTCTGCAGGGTCTTCGGATCGGCGCCCGCGATCAGCCGCACCGCCTTGGTCGCGCGGAGCCGCTTGCCGCCGGCCGACTTGAAGTCGGCCGGCTGGTTGTTCCGCTCCCGCCCGCACGCCTCCGGTCGCAGCAGCTCCCGGCCGTCGGCGCCCTTGACGCCGTCGACGGACAGGCGCACGCGGTCCTCGCTCGCGCCGACGTTCGGCACCTCGCCGGCGAAGCCCTCCACCACGACCTCGAGACCGGCGGCCTCGTCGGTTCCGAGGCGCAGCTCGCCGAGCCTCAGCCCGAACGGACCCTGGACCTGGTCCACGTCCTCCGCGAACTGGGCCTGCGGATCGTAGGTGGGCAACGCGGCCGGGGTGACCGCCGGCACGAACGCCACGGGGTCGGTGTCGATGCGCTCGGCAGGCGGCTCCGCGCCCGGCGGGTTGACCCGGACGCCCAGCCCGCCGAGGGCCGCGGTCAGCACCTCGTTGACCACGCGCTGGGCGTTGGCGGCGAGCGTGCGGTCGACGGTGAACTCGATCGTGCTGCGCGGGCCGTCGGTGCGCACGCGCAGGCTGTCGTAGAGGGTGGCCACGCTCGGCATGGTGTCCTTCCACCGGCTCCGCGACGCGCTCACCGTCTGCTCCCAGGCCCGGATCTTCTCCGCCCCGCGCGCGGGGTCCTTGGCGTCGATCACGATGCGCAGGACTCCCTGCGGCGGCACCGTCTTCACCCCGAGGCCCAGGTAGAGGCGCCCGAACGCACTGGCCTCGCCCGCCAGGGCCTTGGCGCCGCCCTTCACGAAGGGCTGGGTGGCGCCGCTCTCGAGCCGATCGAGGCCCGGGATGCCCACGCCCGCCACGTCCGCGCGCGCGAGCTCCTGCCACCACGCGAGCCGCTCCGGGCTCCCGGCCGGCGGGCTCGCCACGCGCGCGAGGAGCATCGGATGCGAGACCGGGTCGGCCATCACGATCCACTCCCGCGAGACCGTCACCAGCCAGGTCGCGCCAGGCTGGCAGGTGGCGGGATCGATCCGGGTCACCTGGTAGGACGCCGGGCCCGGCCCGGGGCGCGGGGTCGCGGCGAGCTCGCGGGTGAGGTAGGCGTTGACGGTGGCGGGGTTGAACCGGCCGACCAGGACCGCGGCGTGCCGCGCGGCGGGCCCGTCGGTGGGGTAGAGGGCGTAGAGCGCCCCGTCCACGTCGTGACGCGGGTTCACGCCGGCCGCGCGCAGGTGATCGAGCAAGGTCCGGTCCGCCACCGCGGGCGCGGGCGTGTCCACCACCGGAGTGGCGCGCGGGGCCCCGGAGAACCACTTCTCGAGGAAGACCGCCTGCTTGACGTTGACCGCGGCCAGCAGCAGGAGGTCGTCGGTGGCGAGCGCGCGCTCCATGACCGCGGTCACCTCGGAGGGGCGCAGGAGCGGGCGGGCCACGAAGAAGTAGAGCGCGGCGACCAGCACCACCAGGGTCGCGACCACCGCGACCAGCACCTTCTTCATGCGCCGATGGTACGGGAGCCGCTTCGTGGGACCGAAGCGATTTGTTGCCGACGAGGAGGCCTAGCCCCGCTTCCTCCGGGCCACCCCGGTCCGCACCGCCGCGTCGGCCACCGCGGAGGCCACCGCGGGCACCACGCGCGAGTCGAACATCGAGGGCGTGATGTACTCCTCGCCGAGCTCGCTGTCGCTCACGATGTTGGCGAGCGCGTGCGCGGCGGCCAGCTTCATCTCGTCGTTGACGCGGCGGGCCCGCACGTCGAAGAGACCCTTGAAGAAGCCGGGGAACCCGCACGAGTTGTTGATCTGGTTCGGGTAGTCGGACCGCCCAGTGGCCATGACCTTCACGTACTTCCCGGCCTCCTCCGGCATGATCTCCGGGGTGGGGTTGGCCATCGCGAACACGATCGCGTCGCGGTGCATCGCGCCCAGGTCGTCCACCTTCACCACCCCCGGGCCGCTCAGGCCGATGAACACGTCGGCGCCGACCATCGCGTCGCGCACCGCGCCGCGGATGCCCTCCGCGTTGGTGTGCTCCGCGAACCACGTCTTCATCGGATTCATGTTCTCGGTCCGGCCCCGGTAGAGCGCGCCGGCCCGGTCGCAGGCGATGATGTTGCGCGCGCCCTCCAGCATCATGAGCTTGGCGGTGGCGATGGCGCTCGCGCCCGCCCCGGTGAAGACGATCTTCACCTCGTTGAGCTTCTTGTTCACGACCTTGAGCGCGTTGAGGAGGGCGGCCAGCGTCACCACCGCGGTGCCGTGCTGGTCGTCGTGGAAGACCGGGATGTCGAGGTCGCGCTGCAGGCGCTCCTCGATCTCGAAGCAGCGGGGCGCCGAGATGTCCTCCAGGTTGATGCCGCCGAAGATGGGCGAGATCGCCTTCACGGTGCGGACGATCTCGTCCACGTCCTTGGTCGCGAGCGCGAGCGGGAACGCGTCGACCCCCGCGAAGGCCTTGAAGATGAGGCACTTGCCCTCCATGACCGGGATCGCGGCCTCGGGCCCGATGTCGCCCAGGCCCAGCACCGCGGAGCCGTCGGTGACCACCGCCACGGTGTGTTGCTTGATCGTGAGGTTGTAGACCTTCTCGGGATCGTCGTGGATCGCCATGCACACCCGCGCCACCCCGGGGGTGTAGGCCATCGAGAGGTCGTCGCGGGTCTTGACCGCCACCCGGCCGTTGACCTCGATCTTGCCGCCCAGGTGCATGAGGAAGGTGCGGTCCGACACGTTCACCACCGTCACGCCGGGGACCGCGCGCAGCCGCCCGACGATGCGCTCGCCGTGGGCCTCGTCGGAGGCCTTGAAGGCGATGTCGCGGGTCATCTCCTTCTGGCCCGCCTCGACCAGGTCGACCGCGCCGATGTCGCCGCCGGCCTCGCCGATGGCCGAGGTCACCTTGCCGAGCATGCCGGGCTGGTTGGCGATGCGGAGGCGGACGGTGAGGCTATAGCTGGCAACCGGAGTGTTCTGGCTCATGGCGTTGGCGGGCCTCCTTGCCGTTGTGGCGCGCACCTTGAAATATGGGGAGCGGCCGCGCAGCGCGTCACGGCCGATCGGGCTCTCGGGGTGGACAAGGATAGTCGAGTCGCGCCCGTGAAGGCAAGCCGCCGGTGAGGCCCGAGCCGGCGGCGGATGCGTCAGGCCTTGAGGAACGCTTGCACCGCGCGCGCGGTGGCCTCCGGCTGCTCGAGATGCGGCGCGTGCCCGGCGCCGGCCACCACCTCGAGCCGCGAGTCCGGGAGCCGCCCCGCGAACTCCTGCGCGTAGGCGCGCGGTACCAGACGATCGGCCGCGCCCCACACCAGGAGCGTGGGCGCGGTGATGCGGTGGATGCGCTTCCTGAGTCCCTTGTCGGGGATCGGCCAGATGAACTTGCCGGTGGCGCCCATCGCCCAGGTCAGCCGGGTGCGCGCGAGCGCGCCCTCCTCCGGGTCGTCGGGCACCGCGAACATCGCGCGGGCGGCGGCGCCGTCGGGCTTGTCGAACACGTAAGCCGGCATCTCGGCCGGCCCCAGCAGCATCCAGTTGACCACCGGCGCGTCGTCGCGCCAGAGCCCGATGGGATCGAGGAGGGCGAGGCGGCGGACGCGCGCCGGACGCAGCGCGGCCACCTCGCACGCCATCATCGCGCCGAACGAATGCCCCGCCAGCATCACCTCGCCGAGCTTCAGCGCCTCCAGCAGCTCGTCGTAGCAGAGGACGAGATCCCAGAGCGTGTCGACGTGCTGGATCGCCTCCGGGTCGCCCGGGGAGGTGCCGGGATGCTCCGGTGCGTAGACCGTGAACTGCTGGGCGAGCGCGTCGAGGAACGGGCCCCACGTGAGGCCCCAGGGGCCGTGGAGGAACATCACCGCCGGGCCCGCGCCCTTGACGCGGACGCGGATGGGCACGCGCCCCTGCCAGACGGTGACGGTGCGAGTCCCTTCACCCTGCATCCCCTCACCCTGCCCTCTCCCCAGAGGGGAGAGGGTGCTCGAGGCGGTCATCGCGCCACGCCGACCGTCTGGCGGGCGCCGCGCAGGCTCTTCGGCCACCAGTGGTTCTCCCAGCCCTTGTCGTCCCAGATGTCGCGCAGGCCGGGCAGGACCTCGCGGGCGAGCAGGTCGATGTTCTTGAGCGTGAGCTCGTGAGGCATCGAGCCGATCTGGATCAGCAGCATCAGGTTGCCGACGTGCAGGCGCTTGATGACCTCTTCCACGAGACGCTCGCGCACAGTCGCCGGGCTCCCGGCCAGGACGTAGCCCTTGTTCACGAAGTCCTTGTAGCGGAGCGTCTTGGGATCCTCCGCCCGCCGCACCGGGTTGCGGTTGGCCGCGAGCAGGCTCCGGTAGTCCTGATTGCCCGGCGGGGCGAACCACTGCGGCGGCACGTGCAAACACTTGTGGTAGAAGTACTCGACGTGCTTCGCGTAGTCGATCTCCGCCTGCGCGTCGGTCTCCGCCACCGCGACCAGCTGGAGGAACCCCGCCCGGTACGGATTGCGCTCGAGCCCTTTCTTGTCCACCACGTCCCAGTAGCCGTCCATCATGGTGGAGGCCGCGCGCGCCCCCGCGTAGGAGAGGAAGCAGTAGCAGACATTGTGGTCGGTGGCGAAATCGAAGGTGCTGATGCTGCCCGAGCCGGGCACCCAGACCGGCGGGTGCGGCTCCTGGATGGGGCGCGGCCAGAGGTTGACCTGGCCGAGCTGGAAGTACTTTCCGTTCCACGCGAAGATCTCCTTCGCCTGCCACGCCTTCAGCACGAGATCGAAGGCCTCGCGGTAGCGCTCGCGGTGCTCCATCGGCGTGATGCCGTAGGCGAGGTTGACGTCCATCGGGCTGCCGAGCGGCAGCCCCGCCACCAGCCGGCCCCCGCTGATGCAGTCGAGCATGCCGTACTCTTCGGCCACCCGGATGGGCGGCGAGGTGGTCGGCAGCGTCATGCCCATCTGGACGATGGCCACGTCGAGGCCGTTGGTCTGCTTGGCCAGCACGCTACCCATCAGGTTGGGACTCGGCATGAAACCGTAGGCGTTCTGGTGATGCTCGTTGGTGCAGACCCCGTCGAAGCCGGCGCGCGCGGCGTGCAGCAGCTCGTCGAGCGTCCAGTTGTAGTACTGCCCGACCCGGCGGGCGTCGGCCAGCTCGCCCCAGGGCGGGGTCACCCAGACGCTCGGGTACCGGCGCTCGAAGTCGGAGGGCAGCTCGCGATGCGGCATCAGGTGGAACGCGCTGACTTTCATGCCCGGTGCTCTCCCTTCCCCATCGGATGCTGCGAGCATAAGCGAGCCGGCCCAGGCGCTCAAGTTGCGGGGAAAAGCGGCCTCCGTCGGCTAGACTGCTGACGGAGCATACGGTCGCCGAGACGCCAAACGTGGAGACATCCCCCTCTCCGCCCACACTGCTCGAGCTCATGTCGTCCCTTGTGACGGCATGGAGAAACCTGGCCGCTTATCCCCCCGGCCACCCCGCCCGCGCCTCGGCCCTGGCCGCCGCCCACGCCCGGCTCCGGGCCTCCCTGGCCGTCGCGAGCCCGCTCGTCCTCGGGATCGCGCGGGACGCGCTGGTCAGCGGCGGGAAGAAGATCGAGGCCTCGCACGTGCGGGCCTTCGCGCGCGCGCTCTACCGCCGCAACGGCGGCCTCCTGCGCTTCGAGGAAGACGTGGAGCCGCGCGAACTGGAAGCCTTCCTCGTGCTCCTGGGCGACACCGGGCCCGCCCGGGACCGCGCCCTCACGGTCGAGGAGCTGCAGGCGGCGGGCATCACCCACATCCACGTCTCCGCCATCGACTACAGCGCGCTGATCACCACCAGCGACCTGGAGGAGACCACCGGCGACGAGGGCGGCCTCTGGGACGGGCTGATCCAGACGCTGCTGGCCGGGCAGCCGGTCGTCGGCGGTGGCGGGATGCCGATACCGCGCGAGCGGTACTCCGCCGAGACCATCGCCTCGCTCTTCCGTGGCGGGCCGGGCGCGGGTGGCCCGGGGCCGGGTGGACCCGGCGGCGGGGGCGGCCCCGGCACGGGCGGTGGGCCCGGTGGCGGGCCGGGCGGCGGCGGCGCGGCGGGCGGCGGACCCGGCGGCGGAAGACCCGGCGGGAGCGGACCCGGGGGAGGCGGACCCGGAGGCGCGCGGCCGGGGCCGGGCGGCGGCGGGACCGGGCGCGGCGGCGGCTGGGGCCAGGTGCAGCCGTCGGGCGGCGAGACCGGTGGCCGCGGCCACGGCGCCCGGCTCGGCATCGCGGCCGCGCACACCCTCGCCGCCGCGGTCGCGGCCCGGCTCGCGAGCGCCGATAGCCCGGGGCGCGAGACCCTGGCGCCGCAGATCGTCCAGCTCATCCGTGCCCTGCCGGCCGAGGTGCGCGAGCCGGTGCTGGCGGCCGCGCTCCGGGTCCTCGCGACCGACGAGGGCTCGAGCGCGCACCTGGCGAGCCTCGCCGCGGCGCTGCCCCCCGCGGACGTGCTGCGCGGGCTCCGCCGCCTGGCGCAGGAGCAGGGCCAGCTCTCGGGCCACGCGCTGCGCATGGCGCAGGCGCTGGCCGAGGCGCACGAGGACCTGCCGCCGGGTCCGGGTCTCCCCGAGCCGCCGGCCGACTTCGCGGCGATGGCCGCCCTCTTCCGCGAGGAGGACGTGGACCGCTACAACCCGGAGGATCACCGGGCGCTCCTCGCCCAGAAGCCGACCGTGGACCTGGCCGCCATCGCGGTCGAGCTGGCCGCCGACCCGGACGCGTTCGGCCCGGACACCGAGAGCGACGACGCGATCGAGCGCCGCGTGGTGACGACGCTGCTCGACATGACCGCGGTCTCGCCGGACGTGGTGCGGCCGCTCGTGCTGGGTCGCCTGCGCGAGATCTTCGTGCGCGCGCTCCAGGCGAGCCGCTTCGCGCAGGCGATCGCCATGATCCGGGCCATCCGCGAGCTGGCCGCCGACCCGAGCCAGGCCGAGCGCCGGCAGCCGCTCGACGAGTTCGTGGAGCACCTGGCCGACGCCCGGACCCTGGCCGCGCTGGTGGCCGCGAGCCGGCAGCCGGGCGGCCCACCCTTCGTGCAGGTGCAGAGCCTGGTCCTGGCCCTCGGAGCCTCCGCGGCCCACGGCCTGCTCGAGGCGCTGGCCGCCGAGCCGGACCGGGCCCGGCGCCTCCGTCTCATCGAGCTCGCGGCCTCGCTCGGCCCCGCCATCGTGCCGGAGACGCGTCGCCTCCTCGCCGACCCGCGCTGGTACGTGGTGCGGAATATGGTGCTCCTGCTCCGTCGTGTCCACGACAAGACCGCGATGAGCGAGATCCTGCGCTGCGCGGATCACCCGGACCTGAGAGTGCGGCTCGAGGCCATTCGCGCGCTCTTCGCCTTCGACACCAAGGTGCCCCGGGACCTCCTCGCGCGGACCATCCACCATCCGGATCCGCGGCTCGCGGAGGCGGCGGTGCTGCTCTCCGGCCAGCACGGGATCACCCAGGCCACCGACCTGCTCGTCGAGATCCTGCTCCGCTGGGACTTCCTCGGCCGCCGGCGGTCGCTGCGGCTCAAGGCCCTGCGCG
This sequence comes from Methylomirabilia bacterium, assembly GCA_041497895.1. Lineage (GTDB taxonomy): Bacteria > Methylomirabilota > Methylomirabilia > Rokubacteriales > CSP1-6 > CAMLFJ01. The sequence continues at coordinate 47,450 of JBGQHJ010000001.1, read as the reverse complement.
CGCTGGCCGACCTCGCCGACCCGGCGGTGCTCCCGCGGCTCGATCGCTTCTTCCGTGAGCGGCCGTTCCCCGTCGTGGCCCTCGAGGAGCGGCGGGCCGCCTACCGTCTGCTCGGCTCCTACGATCAGGCCGCGCGCGCCCCCTACGTGGCGCGGGGCGAGAGGTCCCGCGACAGCCTGATCCGCGACATCTGCCGGGCCCTCAACCGGGCGAGCGCGTCGTCATGACCGAGCCGGCGCTCCCGGGCGCGCTGTCGGCGGTCGACCGGCTGGTGGTGAGCCTCGTCGCCGGCATCAACATGCGCGCGCTCTACGGATCCGAGCATCCCGCCCTCACGAGCCACGTCGACCGCATCCTGGAGACGGTGGCGGCGGCGTGCGAGGAGTACCAGAAGGAGTCGCTGACCTTCCTGGTGGTGGGCCAGGACCTCGTGGTGGAGAACCAGCCGCTGCGCACCGGCAGCCTGTACCACCAGCAGTTCATCCGCGCCCTCACCCGGCGCAGCGTCGAGCGGCTCACGATCGGCCGCGGGCTCGATGCGGAGGAATGCGTGCGCTTCCTCACCCCGATGGCCCGGGGCGGCGCGCCGGTGTCGACACGGCACATCGTGGTCGGCCGCGTCGAGCTGCAGACGTCCGCGCTCGAGGGGCCCGGCCCGGGCGGCGGCGCGGGAGCGGGCGCGGGGCCGGGCGGCGGCGGAGGCGGCGGGGGCGACGACTCGGTGATCGAGGCCCTGACCGGGCAGAGCGTGGACGGCGCGCGCGACGCCTTCACCGAGTTCCGCGCCGACCGCCGCGGCGGCCTCGTCCGCCTCGAGCAGGTGGTGTGGAGCCTCATGGACGCGCTCCAGCGCGCCACCCGCGAGATCCTGCCCCTGGCCCCGCTCAAGACCCACGACGACTACACCTTCGTGCACTCGGTGAACGTCTCGCTCCTGACCCTGGCCCAGGCCCGCTCCTTCGGCATCGAGGGCGCGCGCCTGCACGCCATCGGGCTCGCCGCGTTCCTGCACGACATCGGCAAGCTCCGGATCCCCCTCGAGGTCCTGAACAAGCCGGGCAAGCTCGAGGGCGACGAGTGGCGGGTCATGATGAGCCACGCCCAGGAGGGCGCCACCCACCTCTGCGGCGTGGAGGGCACCCATCCGCTCGCGATCCTGGTGGCCTACGAGCACCACATGCGCTTCGACGGGCAGCCGAACTACCCGGTGCCGCGGGTCGGGCGCCGGCCGACACTGGCGAGCCAGATGACCGCCATTTCCGACGTCTACGACGCCATCTGCACGACGCGGCCGTACGCGAAGGCGCGCTCCCGCGAGTTCGCGGTGAAGGTGCTCACCGAGCGCGTGGGATCCTTCCACAGCCCGGCGCTGGTGGCGAACTTCGTCCGCATGGTCGGCCCCGCCGGCGCGCCGGCGCCCACGCCCGAGGGCGGCGGCTGATGTTCGGCTGGCGCGCGCGCATCGGGGTCCTGGTGCCACCCGGCAATCCCACCGTCGAGCCGGAGCTCTACCGCATGGCGCCGGACGGCGTCAGCCTGCACTTCGCCCGCATGCAGGCCCCGCCCGCCGACGGGCCCGCGGGCGGCGCGGCGGGCATGGAGGAGCGCACCCGCGCCTACCGCGAGGGACTCGACGGGCCGGCGCAGGCGCTCGGTCAGGTGCGGCCCGCGGTGGTCGTGCTCGCGCACACCGCGTCGAGCTACGCCCTGGGCGTGGGCCGGGAGCAGCCGCTGGTCGACCGGCTGGCGAAGCTCGGCGGCGCGCCCGCCCTCCTCGCGGCTCACGCGGTGCGCGACGCGCTCCAGCACCTCGGGGTGAGCCGGCTCGCCCTCGGCACTCCCTACCCGGAGTCGATCAGCCGGCAGGGCCGCGCGTACTGGGAAGCGTCGGGCTTCCGCATCGTCGGCTATCACCGGCTGGCCGACGTGGTCGACATCTACGCGGAGAGCGAGGAGCGCGCCTATCAGCTCGCCCGGCAGGCCGACGCGCCGGACGCGCAGGCGGTGCTGCTGAGCGGAACCGGCCTGCCGACGGTCGCGGTGCTCGAGACGCTCGAGCGCGACCTGGGCAAGCCGGTGATCAGCAGCAACCAGGCGTGTCTCTGGCGAGCCCTGCGGCTCGCCGGGGTGCGCGCGGCCGTCGCCGGATTCGGCCGCCTGCTGCGCGAGGCCTGAGGCCCCGCCTCAGTCGTCGAGCAACGGGCGCTGCACCGCCTCGATCGAGAGCAGGCGCCGCTTCGTCGCCACCCCTCCCCGCGCCGAGAAGCCGCCCCACTTGCCGCCCGCCGCGAGCACGCGGTGGCACGGCACCACGATCGCGAACGGGTTCCGGCCGAGCGCCTGGCCGACGTCGCGGGCCGCACCCGGATCGCCGAGCCGCTTCGCGATCTCGCCGTAGGAGAGCGTCACGCCCCACGGGATCGTGCGCGCGACCTCGTAGACGCGGCGGTTGAACTCGGGCACGCCCTCCATGTCGAGCGCGACGCCGTCGAGCGCGCTCGGCTCGCCGCGCAGGAGCGTCACGATGCCGTCGATCGCGCGCTGCGCCTCCGGCGGTGGCGGCGCCTCCCGCGCGCCCGGGAAGCGCCGGAGCAGGCGGGTCCGGGTCGCCGGCGCGCTCCCCTCCGGGAGCTGCACGCCGGTGATCCCGCGCGGGCCCCACGCGATCCCGCACCAGCCGATCGCGGTCTCGAAGAGCGCGATCCCGGTCACCGCCCCCGCCATTGACGGATCTGCTCGGCGTGCTCGCGGTAGTGTCCCGCGCCCGCGCCATCGAAGGGATCGCGCGCCGCCCCGCCCGGCGCGAAGAGCGCCTCCGGGAGCTGCGTCGCGGCGGCCATGAAGGCTCGATGCGACGCGGCGAGCTCCGCCACCACGTCGGCGGGCTTGACCCCCGCCTTGCGGTCGACGAAGCGCGCGTTCCACGCGTTGAAGTCGTCGTAGGTCCCGGCCGGATACGGGGCCTGGCCCTGCCCGACGCGCTGGAGCGCCGGGATCATCTCGTCGTGCCAGCCCGAGATGTGGATCAGGATCTCGCGCACGCCCCAGCTCCCGAGCCAGACGCGACGCATCTCGTCGTCGGTCAGGCCCTCGATCGCTCCGTGCAGGTCGGTGAAGGCCAGGTCGGCATCGCGCAGCAGCGTCGCTTTCTCGCTCATGAGGACTCCTCCCGGGTTGGTGGTCTCGCTCTACGCCGCCTGAGACCCCGGTCGGGCCGGGTTGTGAAAGCGATCGATCAGCGCGTGACGCGGTGGCCGGCGTGGTCCGGTGCGGCGGCGGCGAGCCCCGCGGCGGCGCGGTCCGCCTGCTCCAGGAGCCCCGCCAAGCGGGTCAGCACCGCCTCCAGCTCGTCGCGCTCCGTGAGCAGCCGGTCGTACTCGTCGCCGAGTCGCTTGACCTGGGTCTGCAGCTCGTGGATCCGGGCGAAGTCCGAGCCCAGGTCCGGGCTCACGCCGGGGAGACCGAGCTGCTCGCTCTTCCGGGCCCGGCGGGTGGCGACGACGACACCCAGCACGCCGACCACCAATAGCCCCACCGAGAGCACGAACAGCCAGAACACCGGGTCCAGCAGCATGGCGGATAGTCTACCGCGAGCGAGCCCCGGGAGCCTCGTAGAGCCGGCGGTCGCCGGTCCGGGGGGAAGCGACGGCGGGACGGGGGTCAGCGGATGAGGGCGAGGGTGTGCTGCATCCGGGCAGCGGTGGCGAAGGCCCGCGCGCTGACCACGAAGGCCACCCGCGCCAGGATGAGGTTGACCGTCTCGGCCGCCAGATCGGTGCCGGACCCACCCGGCGGCAGGGCCGCGCCGAGGCCGGGCACGCCCGCCGTCACCACCGGGGCGACGCCGCCCTCCGGCATCTCGACCGAGCTCACCTCGAGCGGCGAGAATCCGGCGGTGTCGACGTTGGCAATGTTGTGCGCCGCGACGTCGACGCGCACCATCGCGTCGTTCATGCCGCTCGCGGCGGCGCTCAGGGCCGATATCATGGTCCCCTCCCGCTCCTTCATCGGCCGGGGGGGCCGGGAACTCGAGGGAAATCTTCCGGCCCCGCCTCAGCCGAGCAGGCGCACCAGCTCGTCGGGCTGGCTGAGCATCGGGTAGTGTCCGGTGTCGAGCTCGGCGTACTGGGCCTTGAGCCGCTCCGCGGTCCGGCGCTGGTGGGCCTCGGGAGGGTTGCGGGCGCGCCGGCAGCGGATCACCGAGACCGTCCACGCGCGATCCCAGAACGTGGTCAGCTCCATCGGCGCCTCCAGGGCCGCGATCGGATGCGGGGTGTAGCGCGCGAGAGCCCAGACCCGGGTGGCCGACTCGAGGTCGGCGAACATGCGCCCCTCCGCGTCCGCCCGGGTGGGGGCGATGGTCACGTCGGTCACGTCGCCGGCCGGGCGGCTCACGATGTCCGCGACCCGCTCCCCGGGCATGAGGGCCAGGGCGTCCACGAACACGAGGCGGCCCAGGCGCTCGCCCGCGAGCTCGGCGGCCCGGCAGATGACCATGCCGCCGGAGCTGGTGCCGACCAGCACGACGTCGCGCAGGTCCTCGTAGAAGAGCAGCCGCGCGATCTCGCGGGCGTGGGTGCCCACCGTGATGCCCGGCCGGACCTGGTCCTGCCGCTCGGCGCAGCCGTCGAGGGTGGGCGCGTAGACGAGATGGCCGGCTCCGCGCAACCGCTCGACCACCGGCTTCCAGATCCAGCCGCCCTGGTACGCCCCGTGGACCAGCACGTAGGTCGTCATGCCCCTCTCTACTACGATCGAGGCCGCGTTGTCGATGCATTCCGAGGGCGCTTGACGCGGCGACGAGTGCGGGGCAGGATCGGGCCCACGGGAGGCGGCCATGAGAGATCCAGGAGGAGAGCGGGGCCTGACCATCGAGAAGCTCACGCCCCACATCGGCGCGGAGGTGCACGGAGTCGACCTCTCGGGCCCGCTCGACGAGCCCACCTTCAAGCAGGTGCACGGCGCGCTCATCGAGAACCAGGTGATCTTCTTCCGGGACCAGCACCTCACCCCGGTGCAGCAGAAAGCCTTCGGCCGCCTGTTCGGCGAGCTGGCCGTGCATCCGGCCGCGCCCGGGCTGGTGGAGGGGCACCCCGAGATCCTGGTGGTCCACGCGGACGAGAAGTCCAAGCACGTCGCGGGCGAGAACTGGCACTCCGACGTCTCCTGCGACCCCGAGCCGCCGATGGGCAGCATCCTCTATATGCACGAGCTGCCGCCGGTCGGAGGCGACACCCTGTTCGCCAGCATGTACGCGGCCTACGAGGGGCTCTCCGACCCCATGAAGCGCCTGCTGGAGGGCATGACCGCCATCCACCGCGGCGAGCACGTCTACCGCGGCCGGTACGGCGTGAAGGACGAGGGCAAGCAGTTCCCGGAGGCCGAGCACCCGGTCATCCGCACCCACCCGGTCTCGGGCCGCAAGGCGCTCTTCGTCAACCGCACCTTCACGACGCGGATCGTCCAGCTGAGCCGGAGCGAGAGCGCCGCGGTGCTCGGATTCCTCTACCAGCACGTGGAGACGCCCGAGTTCCAGTGCCGCTTCCGCTGGCGGGTGAACTCGGTGGCGTTCTGGGACAACCGCTGCGCCCAGCACCACGCGATGTGGGACTACTTCCCGCAGCGTCGCCACGGCCATCGCGTGACCGTGAAGGGCGACCGGCCGTTCTATCGGCCCTGATCCGCGCCGGCTCGATCCGGTGACCGCCGCGCCCGGGCCCGCGGGAGGCCGATGCTCGTAGTCCTGGTGGCGGACGCTCCCGCGCTCGACCGGGAGGCCGCGCGCATCGTGGCCCACCGCGTCCGCGAGAAGCCGGCGATCACCCTGGGGCTCGCGGCGGGCGGCACGCCGCTCGGGATGTATCGCGAGCTGATCCGGTTCCATCGCGAGGAGGGGCTCGACCTCTCCCGGGTGACCACCTTCAACCTGGACGAGTACCTCGGGCTTGACCCGTCGCACCCCCGGAGCTTCCACCGCTTCATGCGGGAGGCCCTCTTCGATCACGTGAACATCCCGGCCGCGCGGATCCACGTCCCGGACGGCACGGTGGCCGACGACGTCGAGGGCTACTGCGCGGAGTACGAGCGGATGATCGCGCGCGCGGGGGGCATCGATCTCCAGGTGCTGGGCATCGGCCGCGACGGCCACGTCGGCTTCAACGAGCCGACGTCGAGCCTCGCCTCGCGGACGCGGGTCAAGACGCTCACTCGCGCCACGATCGAGGACGCGCGCCGCGGCTTCGGGGAGGGCGAGCGGGTGCCCGAGTGCGGGATCACCATGGGCATCGGCACGATCCTGGAGGCGCGGCAGATTCTCCTGCTGGGCTCGGGCGCCGCGAAGCGCGAGGCGGTCGCGCGGGCGGTCGAGGGCCCGGTGACCGCGTCGGTCACCGCCTCCGCCCTCCAGCTACACCCGCAGGTGACGGTCCTGCTCGACCGCGAGGCCGCCGCCGGCCTCCGCCACCTCGACTACTACGAGCAGGTCATGCGAACGACCGCGGCCCTCACCCCGGGCCGCGCGGCTCGAGCGAGCGACTAGGCCGCCGCGGCAGGCCGCACCAGCATCACCGGCACCGTGGCGCGGTCGAAGACCTTCTCGGCCACGCTGCCCATGAGGGTGCGACCGATGCCGCTCCGCCCGCCGGTGCCCACCACGACCAGGTCGGCGCCGAAGGTGTCCGCCTCCTCCAGGATCTGCGTCACCGGGTCGCCGAAGCGCACCACGCACTCCACCTCCACGCCCGGGAAGTGGCTCTCGAGCGCGTGCAGGAAGTCGAGGCCGCGGCTGTTGACGCTCGCCAGCTCCTGGTCCGCGTAGACCACGATGCGGCCGGCGGTGTCCTGGACCGCCGAGGGCACCGGGGCCACGTGGAGCAGGCGCACCTTGGCGTGGGCCCCGAGGGCGGTGTCGGCCACGATGGCGGCCACGGCATCCGCGCGAGGGGAACGGTCGACCGGCATCAGGATTCGCTTCACCATGGATCACGATCCTCCCGGGGGCTGGACGCGCCGCCCCTCACCTGACGGATGCAGGAGCAACGTGAATGCCAGGCGTGGACCTCAACGAATCCGGCGGGTTCTGGTCGGGCCTGGCCGGCCCGGGCGGTTGGGAGTGGGGCGGGGGGGCCCCAGGGTGGGGCCGGGTCGCGACGGTCGGCCGCGGCTAGACCCAGCCGCCGTCGACCACGTAGCTCTGGTTGGTGCAGGCGTCGCTGTCGTCGGCGGCCAGGAAGAGGACGACGCGCGCGATGTCCTCGGGCACGAGCTTCCGCTTGAGACACTGGCGGCGCATCAGCTCTTCCTCGCCCTCGGGGGTCAGCCAGAGGGTGATCTGCCGCTCGGTCATGATCCAGCCCGGGACGATGCTGTTGACGCGGATGCCCCGGGGCCCGAGATCCCGGGCGAGGGCCCGGGTGAGCCCGGCGACGGCGGCCTTCGCGCTCAGGTAGGCCGGCATGCCACCCTGCCCCACCAGCCACGACGTCGACCCGAAATTGATGATGGACCCGCCCCCGGCGGCGGCCATCGCGGGCACGACGGCCTGCGCGGCGAAGAACTGGTGCCGCAGGTTCACCGCGAAGCGATCGTCCCAGTACTCGGGCGTCACCGCCTCGATCGCGTGGCGCTCGTCGTGCGCGGCGTTGTTGACCAGGACGCGGACGGCTCCGAGCCGCGCCTCGGCCTGGGCCACCGCCGCGCGCAGGGCCGCGATGTCCCGCAGGTCGCACGGAACGAAGGTCGGCACCGGGAGCCCGCGCGCGGCGATGCGCGCCACGAGCGCCTCGGAGGCCTCGCGCTGGATGTCCACGAAGGCGACGCGGGCCCGCTGGGCGCACAGGTGCTCGACGACGGAGGCGCCGATGCCGCTGCCGCCGCCGGTCACGAAGACGACGCGATCTTCCAGGCTGGGATACGAGGCGTAGCGGACCATGAGCGCCCTCCCGCGCCCACGCGAGTGAGCATCGATCGAGGTGAATGTCGCGCGCCGGGCGTCGGCACGAGACTAGAATACAATCGAGGAACGCGCCGATGGACACGCCGCTGGTCGGATCGTTGGGTCACCTCAGCACCCCGCACCTGGCCGACGGCTGTCTCCGGACCGGCGTTCCCGTCCGGTGCGCGCCGGCGGGCGTGCGGCCGATCGCGCCGGGCACGCGGTGCGCGGGGCGCGTGCGCCCGGCGCGCCACGTCGGCAGCGTGGACATCTTCCTCGAAGCCCTCGAGACGGCCGCGCCCGGGCAGGTGCTCGTCGTCGACAACGGCGGACGGCTCGACGAGGCGTGCGTCGGCGATCTCGTGGCCCTGGAGGTCAAGATGGCGGGCCTCGCCGGCATCGTGATCTGGGGACTGCACCGGGATACGACCGAGCTCGTGGAGATCGGGCTCCCCTGCTTCTCGCTCGGGGCGCTCTCGACCGGACCGCGGCGGCTCGACCGGCGACCTCCGGACTGCCTCGAGCGGGCCGCCGTGGGCACCTTCATGGTCGGTCCGGACGACGTCGTGGTGGCCGACGCGGATGGCGCCATCTTCCTCCCGGGCGACCGGCTGGCCGAGATCGTGGCCGCCCCCGAGGTCGTGCGCACGACGGAGCGGCGACAGGCCGACGACATGCGCGGCGGCCGGAGCCTGCGGGAGCTGACCGCGTTCAAGCAATACCTGGCGCGGCGGGCGATGGATCCCGCCTACGGCTTCCGCGAGCACCTGCGATCCATCGGCGGGGCGGTGGAAGAGTAGCCGAGCCGGGTCTCGCCGGCGCGCGCGATGGAGCTGATCACCCTGCGGGCGGACGGCGTCGGCCTCACCGTCGCGCCGGCGTTCGGGGGCGCGGTCACCCGCTACTGGCTCGAGCGCGACGGCACGACGTGGGAGTGGCTGCGCCCGATGCCGGCGGACGCGGGGCGCGACCGCCATCCCGATCTCGCCTCCGCCTTCCCGCTCGTGCCCTACTCCAATCGTATCCGCGAGGGTCGCTTCACCTTTCGCAACCGCGCCGTCGTGCTGCCGCTGAACCGGCCGCCGGAGCGCCACGCCATTCACGGCCACGGCTGGCAATCGGCCTGGCGCTCCGTCCACGTGGGGCCGGCCGAGGCACGGCTCGAGTGTCGCCATGCCGCCTCGGACTGGCCGTGGCCATACCGCGCGACCCAGCACTTCGCCCTCACGCCCACGAGCCTCACGGTGGCGCTGACCCTCACCAACGAGGGCGACGCCCCGATGCCGGCCGGGCTCGGCTGGCACCCGTACTTCCCCCGCACGCCGCGCGCGACGATCACCGCCACCGTCCGCGCGGTCTGGCTGACCGACGAGGAGATGATGCCGACCGCGCTGGCCTCGCCGACGGCTCCCGCCGACCCGTCGCGCGGGGTGGCGGTGGACACGGTGGCCCTCGACCACTGCTTCGTGGGCTGGACCCGTCGCGCGATCATCGAGTGGCCCGAAAGCGGCGCGAGCCTCGCCATGACCGCCCGGCCGCCGCTCGACTACCTGGTGATCTTCGCCCCGCCGGGCCGACCCTTCTTCTGCGCGGAGCCGGTCAGCCACGTGACCGACGCCTTCAACCTGGCCGACGCGGGGCGCGCGGACACCGGCCGGCAGGTCATCGATCCGGGCGCGACGCTCGAGACCGCGATCACCCTGACTCCTCGGATCTGACTCCGCGCGCGCCGGCCCCGGGGCCGCTACTGGATGACCTCGTCGGCCCGGGCCAGCAGCGACGGCGGGAGGGTGAGCCCCATCAGCCCGGCGGTCTTCAGGTTGATCATCAGCTCGAACGTCATCGGGCGCTCCACGGGCAGGTCGGCCGGCCGCGCGCCCTTCAGGATGCGGTCCACGTACATCGCGGCTCGCTGGTGAAGGCCGGCGATGCTGCTCGCGTACGACATGAGCCCGCCCAGCTCCGCGTAGAAGTGCCACGGGTACATCGCGGGCAACCCGTGCCGGATCGCCATCACGACGAGCATGGAGCGGTTGGGCTCGAGGACCTGACTGTCGGCCCGCACCAGCAGTGCACCCACCCGGGCTCTACCGATGGCGGCGAAGGCCCCCGCGATCTCCTCCGTGCGGGTGACCTCGAAGATCTGCAGCTCGATGCGCCGCCCACGCGCGGCGGCGAGGAGCCCCGCGATCAGCTCGCGGTTGCGGCCGGGCCGCATGGTCGGATTCGTCAGGACCGCGACGCGCGCGAGCCCGGGGATCGCCTCCTGGAGCAGCTCGAGGCGCTTGGCGTCCAGGTCCGAGACGATGTCGGCGATGCCGGTCACGTTGCCGCCCGGGCGGGCGAGGGTGGCGACGAAGCCATCGGCGATCGGATCGTCGGCCGCCGACATCACGATCGGGACGGTGGCGGTCGCCGCGCGGGCGGCGCGGATGGCCACCGGGCCGCGCGCCACGATGACCTCGACGCTCCGCTGGACCAGGTCGGCGACCACCGCCGTGAGCTGGCTGGCGCTCCCGTCGCCGTACACGTACTCGATCACGACCGTCGCGCCGGGCAGCCAGCCCAGCTCGCGGAGTCCGCGCTCGAACGGCGCGCGCTGCACCGCGGGCGCCTCGGTGGCACTGCCGGGGTCGAGCACCGCGACGTGCGGGGTGCGGCCCGCGGGCTGCGCTCTCCCGATGGCCGGCGCGGAGAGGGCGAGGACGCCGAGCGTGCCGAGGAAGTGGCGCCGCGCGAGCCACCGCCCGGCCGCCGTCATGGCCCGCCCGGCCCGGACGCGCTCAGCCAGCGCCAGACCTGCTCCGGCGTGATCGGCAGCGAGCGCACCACGACCCCCAGGTGCGCGAGCGCGTCCTCGACCGCGTTGGCGACCGCGGCCGGACCCGGGATCGAGCCGCCCTCCCCCACGCCCTTGGCGCCGAGCGGCGTGACCGGCGACGGGTGCTCGAGCCGGTCGACCTCGATGGTGGGCACGTCGGCCGCGGTGGGTTTGAGGTAGTCCATGAAGGTCGACGTGAGAAGCTGGCCGGCCTCGTCGTAGCGGAACTCCTCGAGGAGCGCGGCGCCGATGCCGTGCACCGTGGACCCGTGCACCATGCCCTCGACGATCAGGGGGTTGAGCTCGCGACCGCAGTCGTGGACCACCACGTACTTCCGCAGCGTGATCCCGCCGGTGCGGGGATCGATCTCGACGAGGCAGCAGTGGGCCGCATTGGCGAACACGAGCTGCGAGCGCACGCGTCGGTTCGCGTCGACCGGCCGGGCGAGCGGGTTCTGGTGGATGTGGTGCGCCTCCAGGCCCGGGTCCTCCCCGGGCGGCAGGCCCAGCACGTCGGCGTAGGCGGTACGGGCCAGCTCCGCGATGGCGAGCCGCCGGTCCGGCGCGCCGCGTACGACCGCGGCGCCGTCACGCAGCTCGAGGTCGGCCACGTCGATCTCCAGGCGATGCGCGGCGATCCGCAGCAGCTTGGCGCGCACCCGCGCGGCCGCGCCCACCACCGCGCCCACGTCGGTCACCGAGAACTTGTTGGAGTAGTTCCCGGAGAGGTAGAGCCAGGGCGTGGTCGCCGAGTCGAAGCCGCGGGCGACGCTGACCGCCTCCGGGGTCACCCCCAGCTCGTCGGCCACGATCTGCGCCACCACCGTCTCGTAGCCCTGGCCGCTCGACGGGTCGCCCAGACTCACCCGCACCTGCCCGTCGGGCTCCACCCGCACCATCGCCGCCTCCGCCGAGCCCGACGCGGCGCGCCGCCCGGTCACCAGCTCGTAGGAGGCGAGGTTGGTGCCCGCCGGCTCCACCGAGGTCGCGATGCCGATGCCGAGCAGGCGTCCCTCGGCGCGCGCGTGGGCCTGCTCCGTCCGCCAGCCCGCGTAGTCGAAGCGGTCGAGCGCCAAGCGCAGCGTGGCCGGGTAGTCCCCGCTGTCGTACTCGGCTCCCGTCGGGGTGGTGTAGGGCATCTGGTCGGCGGTGACGTAGTTGCGGAGGCGCAGCTCCGCCGGATCGAGGTCCAGCCGCCGGGCCAGCAGCGTCATGGCCCGCTCGACCGCGAAGCACATGAACGGCTTGCCGATGCCCCGGTTGGCCCCACTCGGGCACTTGTTGGTGAGGACCGACCACGCCTCGTACCGCACCGCCGGGATCCGGTAGCCGTTGACGATGTTGCCGAGCTTGATCAGGTTGTGCTGGGTCGGGGTGAGCAGGTTCTTGCCCTCGTCCGCGACGTCGCGGACGCTCAGCGCGAGCAGGGTGCCGTCGGCCCGGTAGGCGAGCTCGACGTCCATCACTCCGTTGCAGGCGTGCATCAGCGCGGTGAGGTTCTCGATGCGGTCCTCGATCCACTTCACCGGCCGGCCGGCCGCGCGGGCCAGCAGCGCGCAGACCAGGAGGTAGGCCGGCCGCCGCTTGTTGCCGAAGGCCCCGCCGATGTCGGGGCAGTGCAGGCGCACGCGCGACTGGGGCACGCCGAGCGAGGCGGCCAGGATCGAGATGGTGAGCCCCGGGCGCTGGTCGTTGGTCCAGAACTCGAAGGCGTCGGTGCCCGCGTCGTACTCCGCGATGGCCCCGAAGGTCTCGAGCGGGGTCGAGGCGTAGCGCTGGATGGCGAAGCGCTCGCGCAGGACCCCGTCGGCCCGGGCCAGCGCGCCGTCCACGTCGCCGTAGGTGAGCGCGTCGTGCCAGACCACGTTGGTGCCGAGCGCGGGGTAGAGCAGCGGCGCGTCCAGCCGCATCGCGGCCTCCGGATCGACGACCGCGGGCAGCGGCGCGTACTCGACGCGGATGCGCTCGAGCGCGTCCTCGGCGGTAGCGCGGTCGACCGCGGCCACCGCCGCGACCGGCTCGCCCACGTAGCGCACGCGGTCCACCGCCAGGCAGTGATCGGGCACCGCGGCGGTGGTGGGGATGAGCGGCCGGATCGGCCCCGAGCGGGCCGCCGCGTCGGCCCCGGTGAGGACGGCCAGGACGCCGGGCATCGTGGCGGCCGCGCTCGCGTCCAGGCGCACGATGCGCGCGTGGGCGTGCGGGCTCCGGAGCATGGCCGCGTGGAGCAGGCGCGGGCGGCCGAGGTCGTCCAGGAATCGGCCGCGCCCGGCGACCAGGCGCGCGTCCTCCTTGAGCGGCAGCGCGACGCCGACCCAGCCGCCGCCGGGCTCGCTCACGCCGGGCTCCCGGGGTCGGCCCGCCGGGCGGCGGCCTGGGCGACCGCGCGGACGATGTTGACGTAGCCGGTGCACATGCAGAGGTTCCCGGCGAGCGCCTCGCGGATGGCCGCCTCGTCGGGTGCGGGCGTCGCCGCGAGCAGCTCGGTGCTCGCCACGATCATGCCGGGCGTGCAGAAGCCGCACTGCATCGCGTGGCACGCGCGAAACGCCTCCTGCAGCGGGCTCAGCCCATCGGCGGGGGTGAGGCCCTCGATGGTGGTGACGCGCGCGCCGTCCGCCTGGACGGCCAGGAGCAGGCAGCTCCGGGCGCTGCGCCCGTCGATCAGCACGGTGCAGGCGCCGCAGACGCCGTGCTCGCAGCCCACGTGGGTGCCGGTCAGCCCGAGGTCTTCTCGCAGGAGGTCGGCGAGGGAGCGGCGCGCCTCGACCTCCTGCTCGACCGGCTCGCCGTTGACGGTGAGCCGGATGCGCAGGCGCTCGGCCCGCGTGGGCGTCATGCGCGGAGGCGTCCGACCGCGGCGCGCAGCGCGTCCTCGGTCAGCACGGTGGCGAGGTGGCGCCGGTAGTCCGCCGAGGCGTGGACGTCGCCGGCCGGGGCGCAGTCCGCGGCGGCCGCCCTCCCCGCGCGCGCCGGGATCGTCTCGTCGCGCGGGGCCGCCGCCGCGAGCGCCTCGGCCGCGCGCAGGCGGACCGGCCGGTCCGCCACGGCGAATCCCACCACGCGCGCGTGACCCTCCGCGTCGAGCGAGGCCGCGACGCCGGCCAGCGCGAAATCGCCGGGGCGGCGCGCGATCTCGCCGAAGCCCCAGCCGCGCGGGGCCGCCGGGACGGTCACCTCGGCGAGCAGCTCGTCGTCGGCGAGCACGGTGGCGAGGAGCCCGCGGAAGAAGTCGGCGACGGCGACCCGGCGCATCCCCCGCGGTCCCAGCAGGCCGAGGGTGGCGTCGAGGGCCAGCAGTGCGGCGGGTAGCTCCGCCGCCGGGTCGGCGTGCGCGAGGCTTCCGCCGAGCGTGCCCCGGTTCCGGATCGCGGGGTGGCCCACGTGGCGCGCCGCCTCGGCGAGCAGCGGCGCCCGCTCGCGCACGAGCGGCGCGGCCGCCAGGTCCGCGTGACGCACCAGCGCCCCCAGCACGAGTCCGCCGCGCGGCCCGACGTCGATCCGCTCGAGCTCGCGCGCGCCGTTGAGGTCGACGAGCACCGCGGGGCGGACCAGGCGCATGTTGAGCAGCGGCACGAGGCTCTGGCCGCCCGCGAGCAGCTTCGTCTCCCCCGGGCTCGACGCGAGCAGGGCGACCGCCTCCGCGGCGGTGGCGGGACGGACGTAGCGGAAGGGTGCGGGCTTCATCGCGACGGGATTATGCCACGGCGCCCGCGTCCGGGACCGCGGACGAGCGTCAGCGGGCGACCGCGCGGCTCCGGTCGCCCGCCAGGTCGCGCGGCGCCAGCACGATGAACGCGAGCTGGCCGAGGAGCCCGATCACCGCCACGTGCAGGAACGCGAGCCCCCATCCCAGCCGCGACATGCCGCCCGCGAGGTCGAGGATCCAGCCAATCGCGATCGGCCCCACGAACCCGCCCCCGTAGCCGGCCATCGAGTGCAGCGCCAGCGTGGCGCCGCGGCGCGCCGGATCGGCGCTGCCCGCCGCGCCCGCGGTGAGCGAGGAGGAGTCGAGCCAGATCAGCAGGCCGTAGATCAGCACGAGCGCGGCGGCGAGCGCGTACGAGCGCACGCCGAGGAAGCCGACGCCGGCCGCGCAGACCATGGACGTGGTCATGGCCAGGCGCACCAGGCGCTGGCGCCCGAGGCGGATCGACGCCTCGTTGCCCATCACGCTGGCCCACGTCCCGACGAGCCCCATCGTCATCGCCACCACCGCCGGCGCGATCCACGGGCGACCCGCCCCGGTGGTCGCCACCACGTAGGCCAGGAACGCGACCGCCCAGCCTCGCAGCGAGTTCATCTCCCAGGTGTGGGCGCAGTAGGCGAGCGCGTAGGCCATGGCGGATCGGTTCCGGAGGACCGGCCGGAAGTCGAAGAGCCGGCCGGCCGGCGCACCGACGGCGCGGCGCGCCCGCGGCGGAGCCCAGAGAAACACGATGAGCCAGGCCGTGACCGCGGCGAGCCCGGCCGCGGTGAACGCGCCGCGCCACCCGAGCCACTGGCCGAGCGCACCCGCGAACACGAAGGAGAGCGCGCCCGCGATGCCGATGCTCGCCGCGTGTCCGGCCACCGCCCGGGACATCAGCGTGGGCTCGACCCGGTCCGCCAGCAGCTTGAGCCCGGTCATGTAGGTGCCCGCCCAGCCCACCCCGGCGAGCGCCCGCGCCACCGCCGCGCTCCAGAACCCGTCGGCGAAGACGGCGAACCCGAGGTGGCTCGCGATGGTCAGCGCGACGCCCGCGAGGTAGACCTTGCGGGCGTCCACGCGGTCGGTGAGCGTGACCAGGATGGGAACCGCGAGCGTGTACGCGGCGTAGAAGATGCCGGTGATCCAGCCGGCCTCGCGGTTCGTGAGATGCCACTCCGCGATGAACCCGGGAAGCAGCGCGGGCCAGGTGTACGCGCCGATCTGGGCGCACACCTGGGCCGCGCAGACGAGAGAGACGAGGCGGGCGGGTGTCAGCGCGCCGGCTTCCGGGCCCGCACGAACGCGCTCATGAACTTGCCGTCGACCTGGGGCGCGATCGCGTTCACGTCGAGCCCGGCGCCCTCCAGGAACTCCCGCGCGTCCTCCACCCGGTAGATCCGCGTCGGCTCGACATCGACGGCCTCGAACCCGGCCCGGGCGAGCTTGTCGCGATACTCCTGCTCCTCCAGCGCGCCGGCCACGCAGCCGATCCAGAGCTCGACGCTGCGGCGGATCTGGGTCGGGATCGGGCCTCGCACCACCACGTCCGACACCGCCAGGCGCCCGCCCGGCTTGAGCACGCGGAAGGCCTCCGCGAGCACCCGGTCCTTGTCGGCCGAGAGATTGATCACGCAGTTCGAGATGATGACGTCCACCGAGCCCGACGGGAGCGGGATCTGCTCGATCTCGCCCTTGAGGAACTCCACGTTGGTGGCGCCCGCCTTGCGCTGGTTCTCCCGGGCGAGGGCCAGCATCTCGTCGGTCATGTCGAGCCCGTAGGCCCGGCCGCTCGGGCCCACCCGCTTCGCGGACAGGAGGACGTCGATGCCCCCTCCGGAGCCCAGATCGAGCACCGTCTCGCCCGGCGCGAGCTCGGCGAGCGCGGTGGGGTTGCCGCAGCCGAGGGACGCGGCCCGCGCCTCGGCCGGCAGCTCGGCGGTCTCTCCTTCGGAGTAGATCCGCGAGGTGATCGGATCGCACTCACCCCGCGAGGAGGCGGTGCCGCAACACGAGCCCTCGCCCGCGGTCACCCGGAGCGCCGCGCGCGCGTACCTGTCCTTCACGATGTCCTTGATCTCCTGGTCTGCCATCATTCCCCTCCTTGGCGTGTCTGCGCTCAGGACGCGCAGCAGGCGTTGCCCTTGGCCATCGGGAAGCTCCCGCTCTTGGCCCGGGGGGCGTCCTCGTCCCCCTCGAGGTCGTAGTTCAGGTGGTAGACCTCCCACTCCACCCCGTCCGGATCGCGGACCCAGAACTTGTCCTGGTTGGCGTGGCAGCAGTTGACCCCCATCTCCTCGCGCACCGGCAGCCCGGCCGCCTTGACGCGGGCCAGGTGGGCCATGACGGTGTCCACCGCGTCCACCTGGACGCCGACGTGGTTCACGGTGCCCTCGCTCGCGGAACCCCCGCCGGACAGCGCGAGGTTGACCGGCGCCCAGTCGGGCAGGAACTTGGCGTAGCCCGGCTTGATCTTCACCGGCGCCGCGCCGAGGAACTTCTCGTAGAACTCGCGGCTCTTGGCCAGGTCGGATACGTGCATGTGCAGATGGACCTTCACATTGGTGGGGGCGCTCATGGTGTTCTCCTCGGTTAGCAGCAGGCGGTGAGCAGACGCACCAGCGCCGTCACCTGGTCCCGCTTCACGGAATAGTAGACGTACCGCTCTTCCTTCCGGCTCTCGACCAGCCCGGCGCGGCGCAGCTGGTCCAGGTGATGCGACAGCGTCGGCCCGGGGATCTCGACCTCCTCCTGGATCTCGCCCACCGACATCTCCTTGCCCGCCCGCACCAGGAAGAAGAACACCTGCAGCCGGGTGAGGTGGGCGAGGGCCTTGAACGCCTCCACGTGCTCCTGGGAGGCCTCGAGCCGGGCCGGCGGCACGCGGACGATGGTCTTCATAGTTCGAAATATATGAAACTACAGAAGCGATGTCAAGCCCCCGGCCGCGGCCTCCTCGTTTCCCGGGCAGAATGCATATACATGTATTATCCTGATCTCCGATGAGCCTCTCCGACCGGCTGGCCCGCGGGCGCGTGCACTACGCCTGGATCATCGCCGGGGTCACCTCCCTCATCCTCGTGACCGCGGCCGCCATCCGGGCCACTCCGGGCGTGCTCATCGTCCCGCTCGAGCAGAGCTTCGGGTGGAGCCGGGCCACCATCTCGTTCGCGGTGTCGGTGAACCTCCTGCTCTACGGCCTCTGCGGGCCCTTCGCGGCGGCCCTGATGGAGCGCCTGGGAGTCCGGCGCGTGACGCTGCTCTCGCTGGTGGCGGTGACGACCGGCGTGGCCCTCACCACCGTGATGCGGGCGCCGTGGCAGCTCGTCTTGCTGTGGGGCGTCGTGGTGGGCATCGGGACCGGGGCCATGGCGATGGTGCTGGCCGCCACCATCGCGAACCGCTGGTTCGTGGCGCGACGCGGGCTCGTGATCGGCGTCCTCACCGCGAGCGCCGCCACCGGGCAGCTGATCTTCCTCCCGATCCTGGCCGCGGTGGTGGAGCACATCGGATGGCGCGCGGCCGCGCTCGTGGTGACCGGCCTGGCCCTGCTCCTGATCCCGATCGTCGCGCTCTTCATGCGCGATCAACCCCGGGACGTGGGGCTCCGCGCCTTCGGCGAGCCCGCCGGCGCGGTGATCGCGGCGCGCCCGGCGCCGCGCCCCACCGGCGCGCTCGCCGCCCTCGTCGAGGGCGCTCGCTCTCGGGACTTCTGGCTCCTGGCCGGCAGCTTCTTCATCTGCGGGCTCAGCACCAACGGGCTGATCGGCACCCATCTGATCCCGGCGTCCATGGACCACGGGATCTCCGCGGTGACCGCGGCCGGCCTCCTGGCCGCCATGGGCGTCTTCGACCTGATCGGGACGACCATCTCGGGCTGGCTCTCCGATCGCTGGGACAACCGGCGGCTCCTCTTCTGCTACTACAGCCTGCGCGGCCTGTCGCTCATGCTGCTGCCCTACGCCTACGGGTCGGAGTACTTCGGCCTGGCCCTGTTCACGGTGTTCTACGGGCTCGACTGGGTCGCCACCGTGCCACCGACGGTCCGCCTGAGCGAGACGCTGTTCGGCAGGCACCGGGTCGGCATCATGTACGGGTGGATCGCGGTCGCGCACCAGGTGGGCGCGGCGACCGCGGCCTTCGGCGCCGGTCTGGTGCGCACGTGGTCCGGCTCCTACCAAATCGCCTTCACCGGCGCCGGCTTCGTCTGCCTCATCGCCGCCCTGATGGTCCTCGCGATCGGGCGCGGGCAGATCGTCGCCCGCGCGCGCGGGCGGGCGCTCGAGATCTCGGGCGCCGTCGAGGGCTAGCGTGGCGGGGGACTTCGTGGGGACTCGGTGACCGAGCGCCAGCTATCCGGGGGGAGTGTTCGGGGCTACCTGGGGCCGGTGGCTGCTCGAGGCGAGCGTGTCGCTCATCTGCCTGTGACGGGCCTGCTCCTTCTCACACTCTGCGAGAGTCGCTACCCCGCCGAGGGGAGTCGAGTTGATGCGACGAGGCCCCCATCCCCACCGTGTTTCTTGCGACGTGTGCTCCCAGAGCACCCACGCGCACTCGGCGGAGGCGGACGGGGCGAGCGCGAGCAGGCCGAGCCCGGCGAGCAGGAGGCGGGCGGAGAGGGCCGCGATCATGCGTTCAGCCCTTTGTCCTCACACCGACTGACCCATGCCACGCCGAGGGTGATCTTGTCCGGGTCGCCGCTCACGAAACGAATCGACAGATCCTGGTCAGCGTTCGGCCCGACGAGGGCCCGCAACGCGTGGATCAGCGCCTCCGCGGTGAGGCCCGTCGCCTCCTGGAGTTCCTGACGGGTCATCGGGTTGGCGGCCCCCTTCGTCGTCGACCGGTGCCGGCGGCACAGCGCTTTGTAGACCAGCTCGTTCGGGTTCTCCGCTCCGGTAGTCATGAGCTACCTCCTACTTCAGGTATTCCGCCCGCGCCGACTCACTTGTCCCTCGGGAACTGCGAGGGCAGCGGCCTCCACTGGATGTACTCCTCGCCGCCGTCCTTCTGGTGCTTCGTCTCGCCCCGCCAGAGGTCCCCATCCCGATCGACCGCGATGTAGCGGCCGCCCCCGTCGGGGGCGAGCTGAATGATTCTTGGCATGGCCTTCTCCTTTTCCTACTTTCAGGTACTCCGCCAGCCGCTCCCGTCCCTTCCGCGGCATGACGTGGGCGTAGATGGCGGCGATCATGCCTTCCCCTCCCGTTCCTCCTCCTTCCGAAAAATGTCATCGCGAAGCCCATGGTGGGAAGGCCCGTGCTCAGCGCAAAGACCGCGCGAGCCGCTAAGTTCCAGCAGAACCACGGAATGTGTCGCGGGCACACTGTGTGCAATATCGGTCAGCATGATCGATCGGGTGGTCCAGGCGGCTCGACTGGCGGTGGCGCGGTTGGCGGCGCGACGGCTCCGGCGGCGGGTGGCTCGTCTCCGCCGGATGGCGGCCCGTACGCGAGCGTAGAGACTCACTTCCAGTACTCCGCCAGACCGCGGGGGTTCGCGCACCTCGGGGGCTTCTTGCTTTCTCATCCCCTCTCTCGCTCCAGCCTTTCCAAGACGAGGATCAGCTCGCTTAGGATCGCGCCCTCGTCCTTCCGCTCGAGCGCTCTGCGGATTTCCTGCGCGTGGCGGACATATGCAGCACCGCGCAGTTGCTCGATCTCACTGGGCAGCTTCTCGATCCCCACAAACCCCTGCCCCTGCTCGTAGGCGTTGACCGCGTCGCCCAGATCCCGCATCACCCTCCGAAGTTGGTCGCTATCCATGCCCCCCCCTCCGGTACCCCCAGCAGCTCCGTCACCGGCACGCCGAGGGCCCCGTGTTCTCTTCCAGCTTGGCGATCACCTGGACCACTACCGATGCTAAGACCGCCGTCCTGGCCGGTAGGCGAAGACGAAGCCACACGTCTTGCACTCCCAGATCTGGGATGGGGAGGGGGCGTTCTGTGCAGCTGCGCTTCCCCGAATAGCAACGTCGGCGCTCCCACAGCCGGGACACTTGGGGCCGTTGTCATTCATAGCCTCTCGCCCGTATAGATCGGGGTTGATCTACTCGATCACCTGATCCGCCCGCTGCAGGAGCGACGGCGGGATGGTCAGGCCGAGGGCCTTGGCGGTCTTCACGTTGATCACTAACTCGAATTCCGTCGGCTGCTGCACCGGGAGATCGGCGGGCTTGGCGCCCTTGAGGATCTTGTCTACGTAGGTCGCAGCACGGCGCTCCATCTCAGGAACATTTACTCCATAGGACATGAACCCACCCGTCTCAACAAACCCCCGGAGCTCATAGACTGCGGCGATCCGATGTGCGGCCGCAAGATCCACGATGGCCTGTCTATGCACGAACATAAAGGTCGACGAAGCCACCAATACAGCTTGGTCCTGATTCTTCATCATCCCGCGGAAAGCGGCAGCCACATCCCCCGCTCGGCGGACGAGGAACGTATGAACCGCTATGCCGAGGGTCCGAGCTGCGGTAGAGGCCTGTTGATCGTACCGAGCGGGTATCTGGGGGAGTACCGAGCTTGTGACATCCTCTCGAAGGAGCGCGACCTTTGAAAGATTCGGTACAAGCACTTTGAGAAGCTCGAGGCGCTTCGGGACGAGATCATCGTTGAGGATCTGTGACCCTGTGATATTGCCCCCAGGCTTTGCTAGGCTGGCGACGAGTCCCGCGGCAACGAGATCACCTTCGGCGCGACCAACTACGATGGGGATGGTTTTCGTTTCCAGTTGCAGGAGCTTCCCCAGGCCCGCGCTTCCAACGAACAGTACGTCGACTTTGAGGCGTACAAGGTCAGCGGCACCTGTGCGAAGCTGATCAGTGGATTCGCCGAACCGCCGCTCGACGACCATGTTTTGGCCATCGACCCAGCCGAGCTCTCTCATCGACAGCCAGAACCGGTTTGTCGAGACTGACTTCGCCAGCTCCTGTGGGCCCGGAGCTGGACCGATGCCAAGAATTCCCACGCGAGGCATCTTCTCTGACTTCTGCGCCTCGGCCGCGAGCGGCGCGGCGAGGAGGCCGCCAGTCAGCGTCCTGATGAACGCTCGCCGGTCCATCACTCGATGACCTGATCCGCCCGCGGCAGGAGCGACGGCGGGATCGTCAGGCCGATGGTCAGCTGGGGCGAAGGGCAGACAATCACGCAGTGGAAAGGGCGGTTTTCCGGCTCGAAAGGAGCATCCGAAGTTCTGGCGCGCATCCTACGCCGCGGCCATCGCGGTGGTAGTTGCTTCTGTCTGCAGTACCGGCGCCTTCATCTTGCGCAGAACGAAGAAGGCCAGCACCGCCGCGATCACGTCGAAGGCAATCGCAACCTTGAAAACGCCGCTCCACCCGACCTCCGGCACAGTGGACTTGGCTGCGAAGGGAGTACAGACGGCCGGGATCATCGTGAGAACGAGACCGTAGGCGACCAGGGCGCTGCCACCAGCAGCAGAATCACCTTCGCGGGGCCCAGCTTCATCTTGAGCACGGTCGGCGCCAGGAACAGCACGAACACCTCCAGGATTCCGCCTAGCAGGAGCAGGATGTCGGCGCGAAAGTCAAAGGCCTTGCCGGCGGCGAGCGCGGAGCCGATCGGAATCAGTACCGACGCGGTGCCCTTGGCAGTGTAGAGGAACCCGTAGTTGGCCGTGGCGTGCTTGCGGCCAAAGAAGTCTCCACACAACGCGGGGAATAGCGAGTAGATTTCACCCCAGCCAAGGAAAGTACAGGCGCTGAAAAGTACGAACAGCAGCGGACGGTGAGCAAAGGAGATGAGCGCATAGATGGCCACCGCTTCCAGCCCGAAGGCCAGCGCCATGGTCTTCTCGCGTCCAATGTGGTCGGAGATCCACCCCCAGATCGGGCGGCAGATCCCGTTGGCCAGGAAGGCGCTTCGAGGCATCTCGGGCAAGCAGATAGAGTCCATCTGGTCCCTCTGGCGCGCCATCGCGGCGGGGTCTCCTTTCGGCCTGCGGCTCGGCCCTCGGTCGGCGACTACGGTAGGTGGTGCGTGAACGACCTGTCAATCACTTCCCTGGCCGCACGGGCTGGATCGCGGCGGGGAGCGCGGGGACTTTCGCGGGGAGTCGCCGGGCGCAACCCGCCCCGAACGGCCCGTCTCGTGCTGGGTAGACCGGCCGGGCCGCGGTGGGGGTGATCGACGGAAAAGCGCGTGAAGTCGTACATCTCGCCGTCGCCACGTCGTCGAGGGGGCGGTGGACACGACGCTGTTCGGCAAGCACCGGGTCGGCATCATGTACGGGTGGATCGCGGTTGCGCACCAGGTGGGCGCCGCGACCGCGGCCTTCGGCGCCGGTCTGGTGCGCACGTGGTCCGGCTCCTACCAAATCGCCTTCACCGGCGCGGGCAGATCGTCGCCCGCCCGCGCGGGCGGGCGCTCGAGATCTCGGGCGCCGTCGAGGGCTAGCGTCCCGCCGGGGTCGGCAGCGGGACCCGCGGGCGAGCCATCCGGAACAGGTCCAGGTCCCACCGCGTCCGCCCCGCGGTGGCCAGATCGGCCATGATCTCGCCGACCACGCTGCAGAACTTGAACCCGTGGCCGGAGAACCCGGCCGCGATCGACACCTCCGCCGCGTCGGGATGGACGTCCAGGATGAAGTGCTCGTCCGGGCTATTGGTGAACATGCACGCCGTCATGGAGAGGGTCGGCCCGGCCGCGTCCGGGAAGTACCGCTCGATCCCGGCCCGCACCACCGCCTCGTCCCGCGCGTCGCAGCCGCGGTTGATCGTGTCGGGGTCGACCTGCTCTTCCCGGTGGTGGTACTTGCCGATCTTGAATCCGGGAATGCCGTGGCTGGGGAACCCGTAGAACCGGCCCTCGGGCGCCTCCATGTTGAACACGGGAAACGCGCCGAGCCGGAAGCGCTCCGGCCGGCGCGGCTGCGTCCACAGCAGGACCTGGCGCTCGGGCCTGGCCATCGGGGCCAGCGCGCGGGCCAGCTTCCCGGTCCAGGCGCCGGCGGCCAGGACCAGCCGCTCCGCCTCGTAGCTTCCCCGGTCCGTCCGCACCCGGACCGTCCCCCGGCTCACCTTCCAGTCGAGCACACGCTCGCGCCCGTGGATCTCCGCCCCGCGCTCGAGCGCGGCGCTCGCGTGGGCCACGATGCTCCGCTCGGCCATCACGAACCCGGCGTCGGCCTGGTACACCGCGAGCATGCCGCGTCCCAGGCGATAGCCGGGAAATCGACGCCGGACCTCCGCCGCGCTCAGCAGCTCGTGGGGAATCCCGTGCTCGTGGCACGAGCGCACCGAGCCCGACACGAGCGCGCCGTCCTCGGGCCCCGCGTCGATCCCGCCGGTGACGAACAGCAGCCGCTCGCCGGCGCCGTGCTCCAGCTCCCGCCAGAGCTCGTAGGCACGCCTTAGCAGCGGCACGTAGCTCGGATGCTCCGCGTACGCGAGGCGGATGATCCGGTTGATCCCGTGGGAGGAGCCCAGCTGATGGGGAACGTCGAACTGCTCGAGGCCCAGGACCTTCTTCCCGCGGCGCGCCAGATGGAAGAGCGTCGCGCTGCCCATTCCCCCCACCCCGATCACGATCACGTCGTACGCCACCGGTTGGCCCCCCTCGGCAATCGTCGCCGCTATCCGGGCCGCCGCCCGGTCACCCGCGTCAGCACCCCGGGCACGAACTCGTGGGCCGCGATCTCGCACGCCCCCGCGCGCTCGAAGTAGGCCCGGCACTCGGCCACCGAGTGCGCGATACCGGTGCTGCCCCACAGCGCCTCCGCGAGGCCCCAGAGCGCCGGGTCGCGCGGCCCGCTGCGCTCGGCGTCGAGCATCTCGCCGATCAGGTGCATCTCCCCACCGGGCACGAGCGCCGCGAAGGCGCGGGTGACCACGGCCTGGATGATCTCGCGGCTGTACTGGGGCAGGTTGCTCGCCATGATGACGACGTCGGAGCCGGGCGGCAGCGGATCCCGCGTGAAGTCTCCCGCCTGCGCGGTGACCCGGTCGGACAGCCCGTGGGAGACGATGAACTCGCGCGTCACCTCCACCACCGGTGGCAGGTCGAACACGACGGCGTGCAGCTCCGGATGCTGCTGCGCGGCCACGATGCAGTAGCAGCCGGAGCCGCCGCCCAGGTCGAGGATCTGCCGCCGTCCCGCGAGGTCGACCTGGCGCGCGAAGCGGCGCGCCGCCCCCATGCCGATCGAGTAGGTCGCCTCGTGGTACTTGCGCGCCCGATCCACCGTGAAGCCCTCGGCGTACTTGCCGAGCAGGACCGCGTCGCGACGCCGGAGGTGCTGGCCCAGGCGGCCCCACTCGTCCCAGTCCGGCTTGCTGAAGAGCATCCACGACCCCGCGTAGGTGGGCTCGCCCTCGACGAGGAACCGGGCCACGTCGGGCGCATTGCGCAGTCGATCGCCCTCGCGAGCGAGGAGGCCGAGGGCCACGCACGCGGTGACCAGCCGCTCCGCGTTGGTCGCCGTGAGGTCGAGCGCCCGGGCCACCGCGGCCTCGGTGTCCGCTCCGCGCGCGACCGCCGTGAACAGGCCCAGCTCGACCGCGGCCATGAGGGCGGCGGCATCACGGTAGGAATGCACGAGGCGCTGGAGGCGCGTGGTATCCGGGCGGGGCGCGGGCGCGTTCACGGGGCGTCGATCCTCGGCGGCGGCATTATGGCACGTCGGCCCGGGCTCGCGACAAGGTGGGGCGGCTCTACCCCACCGAGGCGGGCGCTTCTCGCTCCGCCCCAGAACGCGTGACGCTAACTATGTGGACTCGCGTGGCTTCGCTCTGGCACCTCGGTTGCACCCGAGAGACGTCGCGGAGGCGAGCATGGATGGGCTGGTGGCGATCGTCTGGAACTTGATCACGGAGACCAACGGCGCCCCGGAAGCGGTGTGGGACGCGGTGCGCGAGCACGTTCGGACCGACCCGGGCATTCTCATCGACGCCTGGGACGAGCTCGCCGGCCTCGGGGCCGAGGCCCGGCCCCACGCCAGGGAGCGCGTCGAGCAGGCGCGGCGGCTGGTCAACGACGTGCTGCTGGCCGTCGGCGACATCGCACGGGATCGCTGGCGCGATCTGAGCCCGGTGGCCCGGGGTCTGGTGGTGCTGGTGGCGCGCGAGATCCTCGAGTACCGGCGTGGCCGGAGAGCCGGCGGCCGCCCGCCCCGCGTGAGCCTGGTGACGGGAAGAGCTCGCCGACCCCGGCGGCCCGGCCGGGCCGTCTAGGACGCGACGCAGCCAGCGACTCGGGCGCTCCCGAGCCGTTCGCGCCGGGCTCGTGTCACACGCCGAATGACTCCGATCGTAGTGGAGTGCGCGACAATGCTCCGGGGGTCTCTGACACATGTCCGGAACCAACCGGCGAGGGTTCATCAACCTGGTCGGCCGACAGGGTGGCGTGGCTGCGCTCTACAGCACGCTCCGGGCGATGGGGGTCGTCGCGCCCCCGGTCTCGTACCGGGCCCTCACACCGCCGCCGCCGAATTCTGGCCGAGGCATCCGGATCGCCGTGCTCGGGGCCGGCATCGCCGGGATGAGCGCCGCCCACGAGCTGCGGAAGGCCGGCTACGACTGCACCGTCCTCGAGGCCCGCGACCGGCCGGGAGGCCGCATCTGGACGCTTCGCGCGGGCGACACCATCGCGGAGACCGATTCGACCCAGCGCGTGGCGTGGGATCGGCAGCCCGACCTCTACTTCAACGCGGGGCCGGCGCGAATCTCGCAACATCACCAGGCGATGCTCGCCTACTGTCGCGAGCTCCGCGTCCCTCTCGAAGTCCTCGTGAACGACAATCGGGCCGCCCTCCTGCAGGACGACGCCGCCTTCGGCGGAGACCCCCAACTCGCCCGCCGCGTCGCCGCGGATGCCCGTGGCTGGATCGCGGCGCTGGCCGCCGGCGGGCTCACTCCGGGAGCCAGACAGTCCGTCACCGACCGGTCCCTGCGCAGCTTTCTCAGGGCCTTCGGCGCCCTCGGCGACGACCTGCTCTACGCCGGCTCCGCCCGGTCCGGCTATGAATCGCTACCTGGGCCGACACCCGAGCAGCCCGGAAACCGATACCCGCCCCTGCCTCTGAGCGAGATCGTGAAGGCCGCATCGTGGCGATCGGCGATGGCGGCGGCGGAAACGTGGGACCAGAACGGTACCATGCTGCAGCCGGTCGGGGGGATGGATGCGATCGCCCGAGCCTTCGCGCGCGCTCTGGGCCCCACGATCAAGCTCCAGGCGGAGGTGGTCGGCATCCGTCGCGCCGGGGAGCGCGCCCGGGTGTCCTGGCGGGATCGCCGGACGGGATCGGAGCACGCCCTCGACGCCGACTTCGTCGTCTGCACCATCCCCCTGCCGGTGCTCAAGGGCATCGAATCCGACTTCCCGGAGCGCGTGAAGCGGGCCATCGCGGTCGGTGCCGGCGCGTACATCCCGGCGGTCAAGGTGGCGTTCCAGGCGAATCGGCGCTGGTGGGAGACCGATCGGCAGATCTACGGAGGCATCAGCTGGACCGGGCGCGACATCACCCAGGTCTGGTATCCCTCGGCCGGGCTCAACGGCGACAAGGGGATCCTCATCGGCGCCTACATCTGGACGACCTCGATCGGCAAGCGCTTCGCGGCGATGACGCCCCAGCAGCGGCAGGCGGCCGCTCTCGCCGATGGCGAGCGGCTGCACCCGGGGTACTCGGGCCTGGTCGCCAAGGGCGTGTCCGTCGCCTGGTCGAAGGTGCCCTTCACGGGAGGCGGGTGGGTGGACTGGGGCGATACCGCGTGGCGCGCCGCGTATCCCGCATTGCTCGATGGCCACGGGCCCATCCACTTCGCCGGGGAGCACATGAGCTACATGGACAGCTGGCAGGAGGGCGCGGTGCGCTCCGCGCACTCGGTCGTCGAGCGAATCGCCGCGCGCGCTCGCGAGCGGAGCCGCTGAGCGCCGGTCCGCGGCGAGAGACCGCTCAGCTCGCGGCCTGAACCCGACCCCTTC
The DNA here is from genome assembly GCA_041497895.1 of Methylomirabilia bacterium. GTDB lineage: Bacteria > Methylomirabilota > Methylomirabilia > Rokubacteriales > CSP1-6 > CAMLFJ01. Next base: position 20,068 of record JBGQHJ010000001.1, on the reverse strand, counting down.
CGGCCGGCAGCGCCAAGCTGGGCGGAGCCTCTCGCACCGCGACCGGCCGACCCACGACCGAGGAGCGAGCCGCCGCCAGCACCGCGGACAGGGCCTGCCGCCCGTCCTGGAGGGTCGCCTCCATGGGCGTCCCCGTCCGGATGCTCTGCGCGAACTCGCGCCATTGATCGCAATACGAGGCCCGGTAGTCTCCCGCCCGATGCATGCGAGGCAGGGCGCGGGGTAGCTCCTTCAAGAAGTGGCCCATGCGCTGGAGCCGGGCCGGCACGCTGCTCGGCATGGTGTCGGTCTGGTAGTACTCGAGGCCCTCGAAGCGGATCAGAGCGGCCCGCAGCCGACCGGCCTTGCCGCCGATCTCGATCTCGAGGTCGTGATTCGTGCGCTCCGAGAACACCGCCGACACCAGCACTCCGTTGCTCATGTGCCCCGAGATGACCGCCGCCTCGTCCTCCCAACGGCCGTCGATGGTCATCGCGAGCAGGTCCGCGATGTCGACGCCGAGAAGGTAGCGCCAGAGGTCGAAGTGGTCCCCCGCGACCTCGACGAGCGCTCCGCCGCCGAGTGCGCGATGCCGACGCCACTCCGGCAGCGTATCGTCGGCGCGCGGGCTGTTCCACGTCGCCCGGATGGTCTGGATCTCTCCCAGGCGCCCACTCTCCACGATCTTCTTGGCCTGGCGCACCAGACGATGCCATCGCATGTGGAACCCGACGGTCACCCGGCGATCGGAGCTCCACGCCCTCGCGATCAGACGATCGCATTCGGGGAGAGAGAGGCCGATGGGCGCCTCGACCCACACATGCTTGCTCGCGTCGAGCGCCTCGAGCGCGGCCGGAACCTGCAACCGGGGCGGCAGACACACCGCGACCACGTCGACCTCGCGGTCGGCGAGGAGGGCCGACGCATCCCGGTAGGTGCGGCGAATCCCGAACCGCGTCTCCACGGCCCGGATGCGCTCCGGATCGGAGTCCGCCACCGCGACGACCTCGAGCTCCCGCACCTCGCGGACGGCGGGAAGATGCTTCTCGGCACCGACCTCTCCACATCCAATGAAGCCGATCCTGAGCGGACGTTCCATCGACGCTGGTCCCACCTTTCCCCCAGGGGTCGAAGAGCCTGGCTGATGGTCTGACGGACGAGGCGTCACCGAGATCTCCGGGTACACCTTCAGCTACTACCTTAAGGCGAGTCAATTTTTTCGATCAACCGACAACTGTCCCGGCGGTGGGGTGCCGGTGGCGGCCGGAGGGCCCTGACCGCCGCGGGCCTGGGCTAGGCGGACTCCCGCCAGTCGGGCGCGGGCTCGGGCGGATCGCTCCCGAGACCGGCGGCCTTGATGCCCTCGATGGCGCAGTACTCGTCGCGGTCGGAGGTGTCGCCGCTGATGCCGACCGCGCCGATGGCCCGGCCCTCGCGGTCCAGGACGAGGACCCCACCCGGCACCGGGACGAACTGCCCTTGCGACGCGACGGCCACCGCGCTCTGGAAGGCCGGCCGGTTCTGCAGCCGATCCCGGATCGTGCGCGACGGGATGCCCATGCCGAGCGCGCCGCGCGCCTTGCCCTGGGCGATCCGCACGCGGAGCGTGCCGCAGCCGTCGTCGCGCTGCAGCGTCACGATCTGGCCTCCGGCGTCCACCACGACGACGGCGAGCGGAAGCATCTTCTCGCGCCGGCCGGCCGCGATCGCGCGGGTGGCAATCGTGGTGGCCTGCTCCAGGGTGAGGGTCGAGACGACGTGGCGAAGCGCCATGGCTGATGGCTCCCTTCTCGGTGGATTGCTCGGTGGGCGGGGCGGTCACCCGGCCGGATCGCCGGCCCCCTCGAGCCGCGCGAGCGTCGGGCCGGAGAGGTGGGCGTTCATTCATGCGCTCCTTTCGAGGGCACGTTGCGTAGAATGCGCGATGGGAGCAGCCTTAGGCAAGCATGGAGATGAGCATTCTCAAGCGCCTGATCGTGGGCGCTCCCATGCCCCTCGCCCAGGCGCGGCACGAGCGGCTCTCCAAGACGGTCGCTCTCGCCGTCTTCTCCTCCGACGCCATGTCCTCGGTGGCGTACGCGACCGAGGAGATCCTCCTGATCCTGGTCCTCGCCGGCACCGCGGCGGCGCATCTCACGGTGCCGATCGCGCTCGCGATCGCGGGGCTGCTGGTGGTGGTGAGCGTGTCGTACCAGCAGACCATCCACGCCTACCCGAGCGGCGGCGGCTCCTACATCGTGGCCCGCGCCAACCTCGGACCGACCGCGGGCCTGGTCGCGGCGGGGGCGCTGCTCATCGACTACGTGCTCACGGTGTCGGTGTCGGTGGCCGCGGGAGTGGCCGCGCTCACCTCCGCGGTGCCGTGGCTCCTGACCCACCGCGTGCTGCTGGGCGTCGCCTTCACCGCGGCCATCGCCTACGCCAACCTGCGCGGCGTCCGCGAGTCCGGCCGCGTCTTCGCGGTGCCGACCTATCTGTTCATCACCACCTTCAGCGTGCTGGTGGGCACCGGCCTCTTCCGGTGGCTGACCGGCACTCTTCCCCCGTCCGCCGCGGTCCACGAGGCGGTCGCGACCACCCAGACCCTGACCTGGTTCCTGGTGCTGCGCGCGTTCGCGTCCGGCTGCACCGCGCTCACCGGCGTCGAGGCGATCTCGAACGGCGTCCCCGCCTTCAAGCCTCCGGAGGCACGCAACGCGGCCATCACCATGGGCTGGATGGCCGCCGTGCTCGGCACGCTCTTCATCGGCGTCTCGGTGCTGGCGTCCGCGCTCGGGATCACGCCGTTGGCCGACGAGACCGTCGTCTCCCAGGTGGCGCGACGGCTCTTCGGGGACGGGTTCCCCTACTACCTGGTTCAGGGCTCGACCACCCTGATCCTCGTGCTGGCCGCCAACACCTCCTTCGCCGACTTCCCGCGCCTCAACTCGCTGCTCGCCCGCGACCGCTACGCGCCCCGGCAGTTCCGGACGCTGGGAGACCGGCTGGTCTTCTCCAACGGCATCCTGATCCTGGCCGGCCTGGCCGCCGCGCTCATCGTCATCTTCGGCGGCGACACCCACGCCCTGATCCCGCTCTACGCGGTCGGGGTCTTCATCTCGTTCACCCTCTCCCAGGCCGGCATGGTGCGGCACTGGCTCACCGACGGCGGGGCGGGCTGGCGGTGGCGCCTGGGGGTGAACGGGCTCGGCGCGCTCGTGACCGGCGCGGTGACGGTGGTCATCGCGGTGACCAAGTTCACTCACGGCGCCTGGATCGTGGTCTTCCTGATCCCACTGCTGGTCCTGGGCTTCCGCGCGATCCACCGGCACTACGACACCGTCGCCGAAGAGCTCTCCCTCGAGCACCTCGTCGAGGAGCCGCCGGTGAGCAACACGGTGCTGGTGCTGGTCGGCGACCTCCACATGGGCGTGGTCAAGGCGCTGCGGTACGCCCAGTCGCTGTCGCCCAGCCCGAAGGCGGTCTACGTGGAGCTCGATCCGAGCGCGACCGCGCGGCTCGAGGAGCGCTGGTCGAAGGGAGGCTGCGGGGTCCCGCTGGTGGTGCTCGCCTCACCCTACCGCTCGATGCTCCGGCCGCTCCTCGACTACGTCGGCCGCATCCGCGAGCGCGATACGAACTCGGTGGTGACGATCGTCATCCCGGAGTTCGTGCCGCGCCAGTGGTGGCAGCACCTGCTGCACAACCAGACCGCGCTCCTGGTGAAGGGCGCGCTCCTGTTCCGCCGCGGCGTCGTCGTGGTCGACGTGCCGTTCCACCTCGAGACCTGATCGTTAGGGCTTGGGGGCCTTCTTCTGCAGCTCCGCGCGGAGCGCTTCCTCGCGCGCGGCCCCCTCGGGCGGGAAGACCTCGGGCGGGAAGTCGGAGCACTCGAACACCTGGCGCACCTCGACCACCTCGCCGTCCGTGAACGGGATGCGGGCGGCCCACTCGAGTGCCTCCGCCTTCGACTTCGCCTGGATCATCCAGAACCCGGTCAGCAGCTCCTTCGTCTCCGCGAACGGTCCATCGGTCATGAGGCGCTTGCCGCCCGAGAACGTGACGCGCGTCCCCTTCGAGCTCGCCTGGAGCCCTTCGGCCGCGAGCAGCACCCCCGCCTTCGCCATCGCCTCGTTGAACTCTCCCATCGCGGCGACGAGCTCTCTGGTGGGAAGCATGCCCGCCTCGGAGTCCTCGCTCGCCTTGACCAGCATCATGAATCGCATCGGACTATCTCCCGGTAGGTCCCTGGTGGTTTCAGTCGTCGATCGCCTGGTAGACCTGGGTCCAGAAATCGAGATAGACATCCGGGCCCCGCGGGGAGGCCCACATGCCCTGGGTCATCAGGATCCCGACCAGCTCCTCCGTCGGATCCGTCGACCACGAGGTGCCGAGGCCCCCGTCCCAGCCGAAGCGCCCGGGAACCGCGGCCACGCCGTCGCGCCGGGTGATCACGGACATCCCGAAGCCCCACCCGCGGCTGTCCCAGAAGCCGGGCACGAAGCCGGAGAGCGCCTTCTGCTCCGGAGTCAGCTGGTCGGCGGTCATGGCCTCGACCGACGGGCGCGACAGGATCCGCTGCGCGCCGTGCCGCCCTCGGTTCAACAGCATGCGGCCGAAGGCGAGGTAGTCGTCGACGGTCGACACCAGGCCCCCGGCGGCGGACGGGAACGCGGGCGGGCGGCTCCATTCACCGCACTCGGCCTCGTCGTAGACCCCGCGCGCCCCGCTCGCGGGATTGGTCCAGTAGCTGGTCGCGAGGCGATCGATCTTGGCGGTCGGCACGCTGAAGCCGGTGTCCTTCATCCCGAGCGGCTCGAAGAGGCGCTCCCGCAGGAAGGTCTCGAGATCCTGCCCCGCGGCGCGCGCGATGAGGACGCCCAGCACGTCGGAGCCGGTGTCGTACATCCACCGCTCGCCCGGCTGGTAGATCAAGGGCAGCGTGCCGAGCCGACGCATCCACGCGTCGGGGGCCGGCTCGGTCTGCGGCCGGGGCGGGCCCATCCGCATGCCCTTCTGGCGCATCGCCTTCTGGACCGGATAGGTGTCGGGCGGGGCCATGATGATGCCGAGGCCCAGGCGGAAGGTCAGCAGGTCGCGCAGCGTGATCGGCCGGCTCGCGGGCACCGTGTCGTCGACCGGCCCCTCGATCCGGCGCAGGACCCGGCGGTCCGCCAGCTCGGGCAGCAGCCGGTCCACCGGGTCGTCGAGCCGCAGCCGGCACTCCTCCACCAGGATCATGGCCGCCGCGGCCGCGATCGGCTTGGTCATCGAGGCGATGCGGAAGATCGTGTCGCGCCGCATCGGCTCGCCGCCGTCGGCCTGCCGGCCGATCGGCTCGACGTGGACCTCGTCCCGCCGGCTCACCAGGGTGACGAGCCCGGGGATGTCACCGCGCTCCACGTGGGCGGCCATGACGTCGCGCATGCGCCCGAGCCGCGCGTTCGAGAATCCTCCGCTCCTCGGTGTCATCGTGTCCTCCTCGCCCAGTAGTCGCCCGCGCCCTCTGTGGATCAACAGGGGGGGCGAGGCGCGCGTCAGCCGCGGGCCGACAGCGGTGCCAGCCGCCATCGACCGTAGACGACGAACGCGCAGAGGATCCCGACGATCAACGGGAGCGCCGCGGCGCCGACCCCCATCGTGATGAACGTGATCACCGTCGCCCCGATCATGATGATCACGAGGCCCGCCGCGGCGAGCGGGGTCAACCCGGGCCGGATGCGCAGGAGGCTGGGCAGGATCAACCCGAGCCCCCCGAGGATCTCCATCACCCCGATGAAGTGGAGGAACCAGCCCGGCATCGATGGCATGTCCTTTGTCATCTCCGCGACCGACATGACAAACTTCATGCCGCCGGAGAAGATGAACAGAAGTCCGAGCAGCGTCTGAATGATCCAGAGGGCATAGGTCATGGTCCATCTCCTCCACAGTCTGGTTTCGGGGTAGTCGTCCGGGAAGTCCCGGGATCGACACGGACCGCCCGTGCGATTTTGCGGCCGGCTTGTCGATGGCGAGCCGCCCGGTACGACCATATAGTAGAAATGAATCCACGCTGGGGGTCACGCATGGCGCGATGCGGGGCCCGGTAAAGGAGCGACGAATGAGCAGGGTAAGGGTACTGGTCGGCACGCGCAAGGGGGCGTTCGTCCTTACGGCTGACGCCAGGCGCGAGCAGTGGGACGTGACCGGCCCCCACTTCGGGGGCTGGGAGATCTATCACCTCAAGGGATCGCCCGCGGACCCGAATCGCCTCTATGCCTCGCAGTCCAGTGGCTGGTTCGGCCAGGTGATCCAGCGCTCGAGCGACGGCGGCCGGACGTGGGAGACGGCGGGAAATAAGTTCTCGTACGAAGGCGCCACCGGGACCCACCAGTGGTACGACGGGACGCCCCACCCCTGGGAGTTCGCGCGGGTCTGGCATCTGGAGCCCTCGCTGACCGACCCGGACACGGTCCACGCCGGGGTCGAGGACGCGGCCCTGTTCCGCACCACCGACGGCGGCCAGAGCTGGCACGAGCTGCCCGGCCTGCGCACCCACACCTCCGCGCCGTCCTGGCAGCCGGGCGCGGGCGGGATGTGCCTGCACACGATCCTCCTGGACCCGAGCCGTCCCGGGCGGATCTTCGTCGCGATCTCCGCGGCGGGCGCGTTCCGGAGCGACGACGCGGGCAAGACCTGGCGACCGATCAACCGGGGGCTGCGGTCCGAGAACATCCCGGATCCGGCCGCCGAGGTCGGCCACTGCGTGCACCGCATCGCGATGCACCGCTCGCGGCCGGGGGTGCTGTTCATGCAGAAGCACTGGGACGTCATGCGCACCGACGACGCGGGCGAGTCGTGGCGGGAGGTGAGCGGCAACCTGCCGAGCGACTTCGGGTTCCCGATCGACGTGCACGCGCACGAGCCGGACACCATCTACGTGGTGCCGATCAAGAGCGACTCCGAGCACTACCCGCCGGACGGCAGGCTGCGCGTGTACCGCAGCCGCACCGGCGGCAACGAGTGGGAGGCGCTCACCAACGGCCTCCCGCAGCGTCACTGCTACGTCAACGTGCTGCGAGACGCGATGGCGGTGGACTCCCTCGATCCGTGTGGGGTGTACGTCGGCACCACCGGCGGGCAGGTGTACGCCTCGGCCGACGCGGGAGACCGCTGGGCGCCGATCGTGCGAGATCTCCCCGCGGTCGTGTCGGTCGAGGTCCAGACCCTGCCGTGATCCGCCCATGATTCGAATCATTCTTCCCGCCCACCTGCGGACGCTCGCGCGCGTCGACGGCGAGGTGAAGGTGGCGGTCGCGGCGCCGGTCACGCTGCGCTCGGCGCTCGACGCGCTCGAGGCGACCTATCCGATGCTGCGCGGGACGATCCGTGACCAGGTCACGCAGCAGCGCCGGGCCTTTCTGAGATTCTTCGCCTGCGAGCAGGATCTCTCCCACGAGTCGCCGGATGCCCCCCTGCCCGAAGCGGTCGTGACCGGCGCCGAGCCGCTGCTGGTGGTGGGAGCGATGGCGGGCGGCTAGGCGCGCGAGATCCGCGGGCGGCCGGGGCCACCGCCTCTTTACCTCGCCCCGGCATTCAGGCAGGATAGGCGCCCATGAAGCCGGCCCCCTTCGAGTATCACCGTCCCGCCTCGCTCGCCGAGACCTTCGACCTGCTCGATCGATACGGCGACGACGGGCGCATCCTGGCCGGCGGCCAGAGCCTCGTGCCCGCGCTCAACATGCGCCTGGCCACGCCGCGCGCGGTGATCGACATCAACCGGCTCCCCGGCCTCGACGACATCCGGCTCTCCTCCGAGGGGCTGGTCATCGGCGCCCTCACCCGGCAGGAGGCGCTCGAGCGCTCGCCGCTCGTGCGCGAGCACGCGCCCCTGCTCGCGGCCGCGGTGCCCCACGTCGGCCACGCCGCGATCCGGGCGCGCGGCACCGTCGGCGGCAGCCTCGCGCTCGCCGATCCCGCCGCCGAGCTCCCGGCCTGCGCGGTCGCGCTCGACGCCACGATCCGCCTGAGCAGCCGCCGCGGATCGCGGAGCGTGGCGGCCGCCGACTTCTTCCGCGGCATCTACACCACGGTGGTCGAGCCCGGCGAGGTGGTGACCGAGATCGTGGTCCCGCTTGCCCCGGGCTGGCGCGCCGGCTTCGAGGAGCTGGCACGACGCCACGGCGACTTCGCGCTCGCCGGGCTCGCCGCGCGTCTGCGCGTCGAGGGCCAGACGGTCCGCGAGGCGCGCCTCGTGTTCTTCGGCGTCGGCACCCGGCCGGTGCGCGCGCGGTCCGCCGAGACCGCGCTGGCGGACCGCGGCGCCGACCCGGAGGCCCTCGCCGCGGCCGGGCGCGCGCTGGCGCGCGATCTCGACCCGCCCGGCGACATCCACGCCTCGCCCGCGCTCCGCCGGCACCTGGCCGGCGTCCTCCTCGCGCGGGTGATCCGGCGGATGATGGACGGCGCCAAGTGAAGATCGCCCTCACCGTCAACGGCGCCCCCGTCTCGCGGGAGATCGAGCCGCGCCAGACCCTGGTCGATTTCCTCCGGTACGAGCTCGGGCTCACCGGCTCGCACATCGGCTGCGAGCACGGGGTCTGCGGCGCCTGCACCGTCCGGGTGGACGGGGCGTCGCTGCGCGGCTGCCTGATGCTCGCGGCCCAGGCCGACGGCTGCCGCGTGGAGACCATCGAGGGGCTGGCCGAGAGCGGCGTCCTCGCCCCGCTCCAGCAGGCCTTCCGCATGGAGAACGCGCTCCAGTGCGGATTCTGCACGTCGGGGATGCTGCTCACCGCCCACGCGCTGCTCGAGCGCGATCCGCACCCCGACCCGGCCACCGTTCGCGAGGCCATCGGCGGCAACTACTGCCGCTGCACCGGCTACCACGCCATCGTGCAGGCCGTCCTGAATGCGGCAACCGGTCGGCAAGGTCGGGCTGCCACCCAGGCTCCTCCGGCGGATGATGGCTACGTTGGCCGCTCGGTGGTGCGACCCCAGACCGCGCGGCTCGTCGCGGGCCGCGGCACCTACACCGACGACGTGCCGGTGCCGCGGCTCCTGCACGCCGCCTTCGTGCGCTCCCCCCACGCCCACGCGCGGATCGCGGCCATCGACACCGCGGTGGCGGCCGGGCTCCCCGGCGTGGTCGCGGTGGTGACCGGCCGCGAGATGGCGCCGCGCTGCGAGCCCTGGGTGGGCGTGCTGAAGAACTACGCGGGCATGAAGTCCGCGCCGCAGTACCCGCTCGCGGTCGACAAGGCGGTCTGGCAGGGCGAGCCGGTGGTGGCGGTGGTGGCGGAGTCGCGCGCGGTCGCGGAAGACGGCTGCGCCCTCGTGCGGGTGACGTGGGAGCCGCTGCCCCCGGTGGTCGACGCGGAAGCCGCGCTCGCCCCCGGCTCGCCGGTCATCCATCCGGAGCTGGGCGACAACCTGCTGCTCGAGTCGCGGGTGAAGTCGGGCGACGTGGAGGCCGCCTTCGCGGCGGCCGACGCGGTGTACCGCGACACCTTCGACACCGGGCGCCACACGGTGGTGAGTCTCGAGCCGCGGGTCGTGCTCGCCGACTACGACCCGGCCGACGAGACCCTCACCGTGTACCACTCGGGCCAGGCGCCCTACATGCTCCACGACATCCTGTCGCGGCATCTCCGCATCCCCGAGCACCGCGTGCGGGTGATCAACAAGGATGTCGGCGGCTCGTTCGGCCTCAAGATCCACACCTACCCGGACGAGATCGCGACCTGCGCCCTCGCGGTGATGCTCGGCCGGCCGGTCAAGTTCCTCGCCGACCGCATCGAGTCCTTCCAGACCGACATCCACTCGCGCGACCACCGGGTCACCGCCGAGGTGGCGGTCCGGCGCGACGGCACCATCCTCGGGATGCGACTCGACGACCTCGCTCCGGTCGGCCCGTTCTCGGTGTACCCCCGCTCGAGCGTGGTCGAGAGCGGCCAGGTCCTGCGTACCACTCCCGGTCCCTACCGCTTCCGCGACTACGACGCGCGCGGGCGGGTGGTGTTCCAGAACAAGACGCCGATGTCGCAGTACCGCGCGGTCGGCCACCCGGTCGCGGCACTGGTCATGGAGGCGATGGTCGACCGGATCGCCCGCGAGCTCGGCCTCGATCCGGTCGAGGTGCGCCGCCGCAACCTGCTCACCGCCGACATGTACCCGTACACCGCGCCCACCGGGCTCTTCTTCGAACGCCTCTCGCACGAGGAATCGCTCGACGCGGTGCTGGAGCTGTCCGGCTACCGCGCGCTCTGCGCGGAGCGCGACCGGCTCCGGACCCGCGGCGTGTACCGGGGCCTGGGCCTCTGCGTGTTCATCGATCTCACGGTGCCCGGGGCCCAGACCTACGGGACCGGCGGCGCGCGCATCTCCTCCCAGGACGGCACCACCATCCGCCTCGAGCCGAGCGGTAAGCTCACCGTGCTCTCGAGCATCACCGAGCAGGGCCAGGGCACCGACACGATCCTGGCCCAGGTCGCCGCGACCACGGTTGGCGTCCACGTCGACGACGTGCGGGTGGTCACCGGCGACACCATGGTGACGCCCTACGGGGGCGGGACCTGGGGCAGCCGCGGAGCCGGCATCGGCGGCGAGGCCACCATCCAGACCGGCAAGGCGCTCAAGGAGAACATCCTGAAGGTCGCCGCGGTCGTCCTCGAGGTGGACGCGCTCGCGCTCGACATCCGCCGCGGGCAGATCGTGGACGCGCGCACCGGCCTGGCGCGCATGCCGCTGTCCGAGCTGGGCCGGATCGCCTACTTCCGTCCCGACCAGCTCCCGAAGGACTTCCAGTCCGAGCTGACCGTCACCCGGCACTACGTGCCCCGCCACCAGCCGCTCGCCTACACCAACGGGGTGCAGCTCTCCCACGTCGAGGTGGACGTCGAGACCGGGTTCGTCAAGCTCCTCGGGCACTGGGTCGCGGAGGACTGCGGGCGCATCATCAATCCGATGCTCGTCGAAGAACAGGTGCGGGGCGGAGTGGCCCACGGCATCGGCGACGCGCTCTTCGAGCACTGCATCTACGACGAGCAGGGCCAGCTGCTGACCACCACCATGATGGACTACCTGGTCCCGATGGCCCCCGAGATGCCCGACATCGGAGTGGCCCACGTCGAGACGCCGACCGCCTACTCGGAGGGCGGCTTCAAGGGAGCGGGCGAGGGCGGCGTCGCGGGCGCCCCGGGCGCCGTCCTCAACGCGGTGAACGACGCGCTCAGCCCGTTCAAGGCCCGCGTCACCCGCGTCCCGATGACGCCCGAGGTCATCCTCCGCGCCCTCGGCAAGCTGTAGAGGGCCTCTCCACCTCATCTCCCTCTCCCCTCCGGGGAGAGGGCAGGGTGAGGGGCCGCAGGGTGAGGGGCCGCAGGGTGAGGGCGGTCCCGCGCCTAGACTCCGAGGTACCGCCGCCGCGCCTCCGCGTCGCCGGCCAGGTCGCGCGACCGCGCCTCGTGCTTGATCGTCCCCTTCTCGATCACGTACACGCGCGAGGTGGCCTCGAGCGCGAGCCGCGTGTTCTGCTCCACCAGCAGCACCGCGACCCCCTGGCGCTGGATCTCGGTGATGGTGCGCCCGATGGTCTCCACGAAGGCGGGCATGAGCCCCTCGGTGGGCTCGTCGATGAGCAGGAGCTTCGGGCTGGTGCCGAGGCTCCGCGCCATCGTGAGCATCTGCTGCTCGCCCCCGCTGAGGTTCTTGCCCTTGTTGGAGAGCCGGTCGGCGAGCGGCGGGAAGAGCTCGAGCACCCGCGCGACGTACTCGTCCATGCGCCGGCCGCGATCGGTGGTGAGGCGGGCCATCTTGAGGTTCTCGTAGACGCTCAGGTTGGGGAAGATCCGCCGCTCCTCCGGCACGTACCCGATGCCCGCCTGCACGATCCGGTGCGGGGGCACGCCGGTGATGTCGTCGCCGTTCCACGTGATGCGGCCCCGCCGCGCGCGCACCACCGCCATGATCGTCTTGAGCGTGGTGGTCTTGCCCGCTCCGTTGCGCCCGAGCAGCGCGACCGCCTCGCCCGGCCCGACGGTGAGCGACACGCCCTGGAGCACGTGGCTCAGGCCGTAGTAGGCGTCGACGCCCTCGACCCGGAGCATGGCCGGCTCAGTCCCTCAGGTACACGCGGCGCACGTCCACGTTCTCGCGGATCTCGGCCGGGCTGCCCTCGGCGAGGATCTCGCCGTAGTTGAGCACGGTGATGCGGTCGGAGATCCCCATCACGACCTCCATGTCGTGCTCCACCACCACGATGGTCACGTGGCCGGCCAGCCGGCGCACGAACGCGGCGGTGCGCTGCGTCTCGTCGGGGCTCATGCCCGCGGTGGGCTCGTCGAGCAGGAGGAAGTCGGGGTCGGTGGCGAGCGCGATGCCGATCTCCAGGTAGCGCTGCTCGCCGTGGGAGAGCTCGCTGGCCCGCGCGTGCCGCTTGGGCGCGAGCCCGAGGTGGCGGAGGATCTCCTCGGCCCGCGCGTTGACCGCGGCCAGCGAGTCCGCGTTGCCCCAGAACCGGTAGTGGGTGACGCGGGACTGGGCCGCGATGCGGACGTTCTCGAACACCGTGAGGTCGCCGAAGATGTTGGTCACCTGGTAGGAGCGCGCGATGCCGAGCCGGGAGACCGCGTGGGCGGGCAGGCCGGTGATGTCCCGGCCCTTGAACAGGATGCGCCCGGCCGATGGGGGCAGCACCCCGGTCAGCAGGTTGAAGAACGTGGTCTTGCCCGCCCCGTTGGGGCCGATGACCGAGCGCAGCTCGCCGGCCCGCACCTGGAAATCGACCCGGTTGACCGCGGTGAGGCCTCCGAAAGTCTTGCTGAGCCCCCGGCTCTCGAGCAGTCGCCCGTCGTCGGCGCCCGCGCGGGCGCCCGCCTTCACCAGCCGCTCGGGCTCCGGCGGCCGGTCCTCGGTCGCGTCGGCCGGCGCGGGACGGCGACGAGCGATCCGCCGGACGAGCGTGCCCGCGATGCCGTCGGGCAGGAACAGCACGATCAGCACGAAGGCGCCCCCGACGAAGACCTCCCAGTACTCGAGGTGCTTGCTCAGGAAGTCGCGCATCCAGATGAAGACCCCGGCGCCCACGAACGGGCCGAGCAGGGTGCCGGTCCCGCCGAACAGGGCCATGATCAGGACGGTGCCCGACATCTGCCAGTGGATGTTCTCGATCGGCACGAACTCCAGCACGACGGTCAGGAGCGCGCCGGCCAGCCCCGAGAAGAGGCCCGAGATCGCGAAGGCGGCGAGCCTCACCCGGCGGGTGTCGAAGCCGCACGCGGCCGCGCGCGTCTCGTTGGCCTTGACCGCGCGCATCACGCGCCCGAGGGGCGAGCGCAGGAGGTGGCGGATCGCCAGCATCGCGAGGAAGATCGCGGCCGCCACCACGTAGTAGCGGGTAACCGGCCGCTTGGAGAGCCGCCAGCCCAGCGGCTCGCTCAGGTAGAGGATCGGCAGGTTGCCGAGCCCGTCGGTGCCGCCGGTGACCGGCGTCCACATGAGCACGACGTAGTAGAAGACCTGCGACAGCGCGAGCGTGAGCATTGCGAGATACACGCCACGCTTTCGCAGGACCAGGAGACCGAGGATCACCGACGTGAGGAGGCCACCGATCGCCCCCGCGATGATGCTGAGCTCGATCGGGAGACGGTAGCGGGCCAGCAGGATACCGGTGACGTAGGCGGCCACCCCGAGGAAGGCGGAGTGGCCGAGCGAGAGCACGCCCGCGTGGCCGAGGAGCACGTCGTAGGCCAGCGCGAAGAGTCCGAACACCAGGACCTCGGTGAGCAGGCCGAGGTAGAACGGGGTGTAGTCCGCGTACAGCGGCGCGGTGGCCAGCACCGCGGCGGCGAGGAGAAGGCCTCTCACTCCTCGGACATCCCCTCCTGACCGAAGAGTCCCCGCGGCCGCACGAGCAGCACCAGGGCCATCGCGAGGTAGATGACGACGTCGGCCAGGACGTCGTAGACCATGCCGGTGAGCGCCAGGGTCTCCCCGATCAGGAGCCCGCCCGCCACCACGCCGAGGAAGGTGCCCATGCCTCCCACCACCGTGACGATGAAGCACTCGATGAGCACGAGGCCGCCCATCTCCGGGGCCACCGCCACCAGCGGGGCGGTGATCACGCCCGCGAAGGCGGCGAGCGCCGCGCCGAGCGCGTAGGTGATCGTCCAGGTGCGGGCCACGTTGATGCCGAGGAGCTGCACCATGAGGTTGTCGCTGGTGCCGGCCCGGATCACGAGGCCCAGGTTCGTCCGGTTGAGCAGGAGCCACAGCAGCGGCATCAGCACCGCGGTCACGACCAGGATGAACACCCGGTAGGCGTGCACGTCGATGGCCCCGAGCCGGAACAGCGAGCCGGTCAGCGCCGCGGGCACCGCGAACGGCTTGCCCGGCCGGCCGAAGGTCATCCGCACCAGGTCCGGGATCATGATGGCGAGCCCGTAGGTCACCAGCACCCCCGCGAAGTTCGCGTTCCGGGTCCCGTAGATGCGCTTGAGGACCCCGCGCTCGACGAGGACCCCGACGAGGCCGACCGCCGCCGGCGCGGTCAGCAGCGCGAGCCAGAAGCTCCCGGTGAGCTGGATGGTCAGCCAGCCCGCGTATGCCCCCAGCATGTAGAAGACCCCATGGGCGAAGTTGATGATGCCCATGAGCCCGAACACGATCGACAGGCCGAGCGCGACCAGGATCAGGATGCAGCCGTTCACCAGCCCGATGAAGAGCTGCGTGTACCAGATCTCGAGCGGAAACCCGAAGAGCGTCAGATCCGCTGGGCCTTCAGATCTGCTGACTCAGCGGCTTCTTGGGGTCGAAGCCTTCGCCGTCGCACGACTCGGAGGTCGTCTCGCCGCCCACGCTCTGCACGATGTCGAAGAAGTCCCACGCGTCCTTCATCGCGCCAGCCGGCTTGCCCTTGCAGAGGTAGACCTCTTGGATGTTCACGTGGTCGCAGGCGCGGATCTGCTCGGGGCCCTTGAGGTGCTGGAACTTCCGGCCCTCGAGCGCGCGGGTGACCTTGTCGGTCTCGAGCGACTTGACCTCGTTCGCGGTCTCGAGCAGCAGGCGCACCGTGGAATAGGTGGACGCGGTGTAGCCGGAGGGGGCGCGCTTCCGGAGCGCCATGTGCCGGTCGTAGTAGCGCTTGGCCGCCGGGAACTTGTCCTTGAGGTGCCAGTACCACGGCATGCCCGAGTAGAAGTTCTCGTAGACGCCCGCGCCGGCCGCCTCCGCGAAGGTGAGCTCGGTGATGGAGTGGATGACCCGCGCCTGCTTCGCCAGCCCGAACTCCTGCACCTGCTTGGCGCACGCCACCTGGTCGGCGGCCCAGGTGGTGATGAAGACCACGTCGGCCTTGGCCGCCGCCACCTTGGGCAGGAAGGGCAGGAAGTCGCGGGTGCCGAGCGGGGCCCACGTCACCCCGGTCCAGTCGGCGCCCACCTGCTTGGCCACCAGCGAGTAGGCCCGCTCGAACATCTGGGGCCACGAGTAGTTGTTGGCCAGCATGTGCCACCGCTTGCCCATCTTCTGCGCGTCCACGAAGTGCGCGGCGGCGGCGGCGGTCTGGTAGGGCGTGAGGTTGTTGCCGAACTGGTACTTGCACATCTTGCCCTTGATGGTCAGGAAGTTCTGGCCGAAGAAGCTCACGATGACGTCGTTCTTGCAGCCGACCTCCGCCATCGCGATGCCCTCGAAGCCGACGATGGCCCCGACCAGGAACGGCGCCTTCTCCACCTCGATCAGCTCGGTCGCCTTGCGCTTCGCCACCTCCGGCTTGAACTCGGAGTCGCGAATGACCGTCTCGACCTTCCGGCCCATCACGCCGCCCGCCGCGTTGACGTCCTCGACCGCGATCTGGGTGGCCGCGAGCATCTCCTGCGCCTCGAGCGCCATCGGCCCCGTCATCGGCACCACCACCCCGAGCTTGATCGCCTGCTGGCCGAGGGCGAGACGGTTGACGAAGGGGAATCCGGAGATCGCGGTGGCCGCGCCGGCTCCCGCGAGGGTCTTGAGAAGCGTTCGCCGTGTGGTCGGACTCATCGTGGTCCCTCCGCTGTGAGGTGCGAGATGTCCCGCTGACGCCGACCGCTTATATCACGCGCGGGCCGGCGGCGTCCACTCCCGGAGCCCGGCGCGCCTGTGGTAGGCTCCGCGAGGAGATCGGCCTTGTCCACGACCCTGCACTTCGGCCTCATCCTCGCCCTCACCATCCGGGGCCTCGCGGTGACGTCGTACGAGACCATGCGCCGCGTGGCGTCGCAGGCGGAGGAGCTCGGCTTCGACTCGATCTGGCTCTGCGATCACTTCCTCACCCTCGCGCCCGACGCCTACGCCGGCGACGCCGGGATCGCGGCGGGCGCCGGCCCCGGGCCCCGCGCGGAGGAGCCGCGGTCGATGCCCCTGCTCGAGTGCTGGACCACGCTCTCGGCGCTCGCGCGCGACACGCGCCGCCTCCGCCTCGGCACCAGCGTGCTCTGCCATTCGTACCGCTCGCCCGCGGTGCTCGCCAAGATGGCCGCCACCCTCGACGTGATCAGCGGGGGGCGACTCGACCTCGGCCTGGGCGCGGGCTGGTTCGAGCAGGAGTACCGCGCGTACGGCATCCCCTTCCCGCGCATCGGCGAGCGGATCGACCAGCTCGGCGAGGGGGTCGAGATCATCCGGCGCATGTGGACGGAGCCGCGGCCCGCGTTCCACGGCCGGCACTACGCCATCGACGGCGCGGTGTGCGACCCGCCGCCGCTCCAGCGGCCGCACCCGCCGATCTGGATCGGCGGGGAGGGCGATCGCGTCCACCGCCTCGCCGCGCGCGCGGCCGACGGCGTCAACGTGCGCTGGTGGGGGCCGGAGCGGATCGCGGCGCGGGCCGGCTATCTCGACGCGGCGTGCCGGGAGTTCGGCCGCGATCCGCGCGCCCTCGCGCGCTCGGTCACCGCGCTTCTCGTCACGGATCGCGAGGCCGGACGGGCCGCCGCCATTCGCGAGCGCTTCGCCGGGATCCCCGCCGAGGGACACGTGGCCGGGACCCCCGAGCAATGCGTGGCCCGCATCCGCCGATACGTCGAGCACGGGGTGCGCCACTTCCTGTTCACGATCCCCGACGTCGCCTCGAGCGCGGGACTCGAGCTGGCCGGGCGCGAGGTGCTCCCGGCCCTGCGCCGGGAGCTCGCGGAGGAGACCCGATGAAGCCCGACGAGCGTGGCCCCTATCTCCAGCCCACCCGGTTCATCGACTCGGATCACGCCGACGTCATCGCCCAGGCCCGCCGCCTCACCGAGGGCTGTACCGGCGAGCGGGAGAAGGTCGAGCGCATCTACTACTTCGTGCGCGACATGCCCTACGACATCCTCGCCTCGTTCCGCGATCTCGCCGAGGGCAAGAACCGCGCGAGCGACGTGCTCCGGGCCGGCCACGCGTTCTGCATGGGCAAGGCGAGCTCCTTCGTGGCGCTGTGCCGGGCCGCCGGCGTCCCGGCCCGCATCGGCTTCCAGCAGCTCCACTGTCCGGACAAGCCGTTCATGTCCGAGGAGGTCCGCCGCCTCTGGGGCGACCGGACGCTACCCCGCCACTCCCTCGGGGAGGCCTACCTCGACGGCAAGTGGCTGAAGCTCGACGCGACGATCGACGCGGCGACCGCCGGAGCGAAGGGGCGGCCGTACGCGCGGCAGTTCGACGGGGAGCACGACATCCCCACCGTGGAGGGGCCGATCCTCGCGGATCTCGAGAGCCACGCCGACTACCCGGCCGACGTCGCCGCGTGGTACGAGACCATGGCCCGCGAGGTGGTGCGGGCCCTCCGCGAGGCCGACGCGCAGGCCCGCGTCGCGGCCGACGACGCGCTGTGGAGCGGCCCGCCGGCCGCGGGCCGCGACCCGGTGCCCTGATCCGACGATCAGCGGGGGCGGGCCGCGACCGCCCCGGCCGGCTCGCCCCGCCGCAGGGCCTCCGGATCCTCGAGCCCCAGCCGGCGCACCGAGATCTCCGCGCGGTCCTGCATGCGGGCGTCGCTCGCGTCCAGGTTGCGGGTGAAGCAACAGAACTCGAGCTGCAGCCCGTTCGGGTCCTTGAAGTAGATGGACTTGGCCCAGTCGTGGTCGACCACCTCGGTGACGTCGACGCCCTTGGCGAGCAGCTCGTGACGCTTGTCCTCGAGCGCCGCCTCGGAGCCGGCCTCGAACGCGAAGTGATAGAACACGCTCGGCACCCCGAGGCCGCGGTTGATCCCCGCGTCGTAGGCGGCCGGCACCCCCGGCACCCCCCGCGCCTCCATGAAGGCGATGAGCTGGTCGCGCCCGGTGTCGAAGAAGACGTGGCGGATCTGCCCGCCTTCCTTGATCCGGATGACGTCGCAGCGGACCGCCTTGAAGCCGAGGACGTTCTCGTAGAAGTCCCGGGTCCGGTCGAGGTCCAGGGTGGAGAGACCGACGTGCGAGAAGCCCTTGTGGGACATGGCGTACCCTCCTCCGGGGTGGCGTCAGACCGCGGGGGATACAGTACCGCGCCGTGCTATCATCCGCCACACGAGGAGGGACCCATGGCCAAGATCAAGCACATCGCGCTCTCGACCCAGGACGTCGACAAGACCGCCGCCTTCTACGTCAACGTGTTCGGGATGAAGGAGATCGCCCGCATCGACAGTCCCAACGCCCGGGGGTACTACCTGAGCGACGGAGACCTGAACCTGGCGATCCTCAACTTCAAGAACGACGCGGTGGCCGGGGTCGAGCGTGGCAAGGACTGGAGCGGCATCCACCACATCGGCTTCCAGGTGGAGAGCCTCGAGGCGATCGCGGAGAAGCTCGCCGCCGTCGGCTCCGAGCCGCGCCACGACGTCAACGAGGCCCTCGGCGTGGGATACGGCCACGAGCGCCACGGCAACGTCGAGGTCAAGTACAGCGGCCCCGACGGGGTCATGGTCGACGTGTCCGAGACCGGCTGGGTCGGGACCTCGGGCTTCAGCGCGTAGCTCGCGGCCGAAGACCGCGCCCCTCGCTCGAGCGTAGCTCTTCCGGCGGCGCCCCGCCCGCGTAGCATCCGGGTGAGCCGGCGCCGCCGGCTTCGCGCTCACGATCCGCTCCGCCCTCGAGGCTACCCCCGCAAGGCGCTCGCGCATCCCAGCCGTCGCGAGCTGCTCGACCGGCTCCATCGCGAGAACGGCCAGAACCTGGGCCAGCTCGGCGAGGGCCTGGACATGACCCGACAGGCGGTGACCAAGCACCTCGCCCTGCTCGAGGCGGCCAACCTCGTGGTGCGGATCCGGCGCGGGCGCGAGCTGCTGCACTACCTCAATCCGGTGCCGATCAACGAGATCTACGAGCGGTGGATCGGCAAGTACGAGCGGCGCCGCCTGCAGGCGCTCAGCGACCTCAAGAAAGGCCTCGAGGCGCCGCGGGGCCGCAACCGCGTATCGAGGGGGAGCCGAGATGGACAAGCCGCAATTCGTCTACGTCACCTACATCGCCACCACGCCTGAGAAGCTCTGGAGGGCACTCCTGGACGGCGAGATCACCCGGCAGTACTGGGGCCACCGGAACACGTATCGGACTGGAAGAAGGGATCGACGTGGACCCACCAGCGGGCCTGGGACGGCTCCAACGTGGTCGTCCTCGTGGGCAAGGTCATCGAGATCGACCCGCCCCGGCGCCTCGTCCTGACCTGGGCCGACCCCGCCGACACCGGCGACGAGGCCCGCCACTCGCGCGTCACCTTCGACATCGAGCCCCTCTCCGGTACCGTGCGCCTGACCGTCACCCACGACCGGCTCGAGCCCGGCTCCGAGATGGAGCGCGGCATCACCCGCGGCTGGCCGGCCGTGCTCTCGAGCCTGAAGACCATGCTCGAGACCGGCGAGCCGCTCGCCGGGTTCGAGTGGTACCGGCCGACGGTCAAGTGCTAGGGGCGGATCCGCCGAGCCAGACCGTGAACCGACTCCTGGCCCGCGGGCTCGGAGCGCCTGGGGGGACGCTCAGGCGACGGGGGCCGGCTCGGCCACGTAGAGATAGCACGCCACCTCATGGGTGGCGCCGACCGGCACCCACGGCGGCGGCACCTCCGCGCAGCGGGGCATCGCGAACGCGCAGCGGGTGCGGAACCGGCACCCGGACGGCGGGTCGATCGCGTTCGGGGGATCGCC